>DATLZE010000066.1:0-103900 GCA_035574195.1 Burkholderiales bacterium
CTACCGCCGGGCCCGGCCACGCGCGCGGGCTGCTCGCGCGCGTGTTCGCGATCCTCGCCGTCACGACGGTG
Organism: Burkholderiales bacterium; assembly: GCA_035574195.1. GTDB lineage: Bacteria > Pseudomonadota > Gammaproteobacteria > Burkholderiales > SG8-41 > SG8-41. The sequence continues at coordinate 72 of DATLZE010000066.1, forward strand.
TGCGGCGGGCTGATCTTCAACTCCACCACCATCGCCATGCCGAAGATCTTCGACGAGCGGCTCGGTGCGCTCACCGACACCACGCTCGGCATCGGCGTGCTGGTGTCGCTCGTCTACACCTTCGCGGCGATGGCCCAGTTGGTGGTAGGGCACTTTCTCGACCGGCGCACGATCCGGCAAGTGCTCGTCCCGGTGGTGCTCGCCCAGGTGCCGCTGCTGTTCGTGGCTGCCTCGGTCGAGAACCATCTCATGCTGGCGGTCGCTTTCGCGATGATGTTCTTCATCTTCGGCCAGGTGCCGATCAACGACGCGATGGTCGCGGCCTACACCGACGAGCGGTGGCGCTCGCGCGTGTTCGCGCTGCGCTACGTGGTCTCGTTCGGTGCGAGCGCGGCGGCAGTGCCGCTCGTCGCCTGGATCCATGACGCGACCGGCGGCTTCGAAGGTCTCTTCATCGCGCTCGCCGTGCTCGCCGGGCTGATGCTCGTCGCAGCGCTGCTCATGCCCTCGCAACGCGCGCGCTCGGCGCCTGCCTGACGGCCTGCCGGGTCTCGATAAGCGGCTGGCCGGCCTTTCTCCGATGGCCGTTCGCCTTCCGCCCTCGGGAGATGAGGGCGGTGATCGAGCGTCGTCAGGCGTTCTTACGACGCTCGTCAGAACGCGAAGCGGCTCATGCCTCCGTCCACCGGGATCACCGCGCCGGTGATGTAACCGGCGAGGGGAGAGGCGAGGAAGACAGCGAGGACGGCGAGCTCATCGGGCTCGCCGAAGCGGCCGGCTGGAATGTTCTGCTCCGAGAAGCGCCGGCGCTCCTCCTCGGTGGGGTACATGCGTTCGATCTGTTCGGTAAGGATGCGGCCGGGCTGGATCGAATTGATCGTGATCCCGTGCTTCGCCACTTCGCGCGAGAGCCCCTTCGCCCAGGCGTGCACCGCGGCCTTGGCCGAGTTCGCGGCGTTCAGCCCGCGTGGCTCGGAGGTGCCGGTGATGTTGATGACGCGGCCGAAGCGCCGCTCGATCATCCCGGGAATGAGCGCATGGGATAGCTCGCGCAGCCGCACGAAATTCACCAGCATCGCCTCCGCCCACTGCTCCTTGGTCGCTTCGAAGGGAAAGGGGCGGCTGCCACCGGCGGCGTTGACGAGGATGTCCACGCGGCGCAGCGCATCTTCGGCCGATCGCGCGAGCCTTTCCGCCGAGCCGTCCCGGTACAGATCGGCTTCCAGGATCAGCGGTTCCTGGCCGCGCTGCGCGACGATCTCGCGCGCAAGCTCTTCGAGCAGCCCGACCCTGCGCGCGGCGACGGCGACTTTCACTCCTTCGCGCGCGAGCGCAGCTGCGATCGCGCGCCCGATGCCGCGCGAGGCCCCGGTGACGAGAGCGGTTTTTCCGGTCAATTGAAGGTCCATGTTCGAACAACGGGCGCGCAGCGCGTTTTCCTGGCGGAGAGGGCGGGATTCGAACCCGCGGTACGCTTTTGGCGTACACACGCTCTCCAGGCGTGCACCTTAAACCGCTCGGTCACCTCTCCGCGAGCGGCGAATTTTAGCATGTGCCTGCGCCGCGCCGCCGCGTAAAAAAACAAGGCCCGCCGCAGCGGGCCTTGTCCGTGAAGGAGGAGCGCGAGGCCTATGTCGCCTCGGTCACGATGTCGCCGCGCAGATGCGGGTAGCGCACGTGCTCGACCAGTTCCTGCACCTCCTTGTCGGGGGCCGGGGTGAGCAGGCTCACGATGACGATCGTGATCAGGCCCGCTGGCAGGCCGAAGACGCCGGCCGAGATCGGCTCGATACCCCACCACTTGGCGATCGGCGTCGTCCCGAACCACTGGATGAAGGTCGGATAGGTATGGGCCATGTAGTAGAGGCAGACGCCGAGCCCGACCAGCATGCCGGCGATCGCGCCGTACTTGTTGGCGCGCTTCCAGAACACGCCCAGCACCAGTGCCGGGAAGAACGCCGAGGCTGCGATCGAGAATGCCGCGCCCACCAAGAACAGGATGTGGCCGGGTTTGAGCGAGGCGGTGTAGGCGGCGACGAGCGCCACCACCAGCAGCAGCGCCTTCGACACGGACACGCGCCGCTTGGTGGAGGCGTGCGGATCGATCATCTTGTAATAGAGGTCGTGCGAGAGGGCGTTCGCGATGGTGAGCAGCAGCCCGTCGGCCGTGGACAGCGCCGCGGCGAGCCCGCCCGCCGCGACCAGCCCCGAGATCACGTACGGCAGCCCCGCCACCTCCGGCGTCATCAGCACGATGAGATCGCCGCCGATCACGATCTCGGCGAGCTGCACGATGCCGTCCTTGTTGACGTCGGTGATGTTGAGCAGCGTCGGGTCCACCGCCGCCCACGCCGCCGCCCAGCCCGGGAGCTCGGCGAACTTGCTGCCCACGAGGTTGGAGTAGACCTCGTACTTGGCCAGCACCGCGAGGCAGGGCGCAGTGAAGTAGAGCAGGAAGATGAAGAACAGCGACCAGAACACCGAGACGCGCGCCTCGCGCACGCTGGGCGTGGTGTAGTAGCGCATCAGGATGTGGGGAAGAGCCGCCGTGCCGAACATCATGCAGAACACGATGCCCAGGAAATTGAGCCGCGCGGTGTTGCGCGCCGCCTCGTCCTTGCCCGGGAAGGGCTCGGCATGCGCCCTGACCGGCGCGGCGCGCGCGGCGAGGCCCTTTTCGGCATTCCACTTCTTCTTCGCTTCCTCGAGGTCCTTGGGATAGGCGGCGAGCGCCTTCTCGGCCGCTGCGATCTGGTCAGCAGGCGCGTTGGCCGCCCGCAGCTTCGCCAGGTTCTGCTCGAGCTCGGCCCTGCCCTTGGCGTAGGCCGCCTGCGGGTCCTTGAGCGCGGCGTTGGCAGCGGCGGCGCGCTCGGCGAAGATCTTGCGGACCTCGAGCTCCCTTGCGTCGGAGTTGATCTTCTTTTCCAGCTCGCCCACCTTCTGCAGCGTCTGCCCGTAGGCGATCTGCGGCAGCGGAATGCCGGTGTGCTTGACCCCGAGCCACACCACCGGCGTGAGGTAGGCGATGATGAGAATGATGTACTGCGCGACCTGCGTCCAGGTCACCGCCCGCATGCCGCCGAGGAAGGAACAGACCAGGATGCCGGCAAGCCCCACGAACACCCCGAGGCCGAATTCGAGCCCGGTGAAGCGGCTGGTGATCAGCCCCACCCCGTAGATCTGCGCCACCACGTAGACGAAGGAAGCGATGATCGCCGAGATGATGCCGATCGTGCGGGCGATATTGCCACCGTAGCGCGCGCCCAGAAAATCGGGAATGGTGAACTGCCCGAACTTGCGCAGATACGGCGCGAGGAAGAGGGCGACCAGCACGTAGCCCCCGGTCCATCCCATCACGAACGAGAGCCCGTCGAACCCGGAGAGGTAGAGGGTTCCCGCCATGCCGATGAAGGAGGCAGCGCTCATCCAGTCGGCGCCGGTCGCCATGCCGTTGAAAAACGCCGGCACGCGCCGGCCCGCGACGTAGTACTCGGCCACCTCTACCGTGCGGCTGACGATCCCGATCAGGGCGTAGAGCCCGATGGTGGCGAAGAGAAAAGCGAGCCCGATCCATTTGCGCGGCAACCCGAACTGCTCGAGGATCGCGAGCAGCAGGATGAAGCCGATGAAGCCACCGGTATAGATGCTGTAGTAGCGCTTGAGCTGCTGGTTGAACGCTTTCTGGCTGAATGCGGCTGCCTGGCTCATTTTTCCTCCTCCTCGTGAACGCCGTACTCGACGTCGAGACGGTTCATGTAGCGCGCGTAGATCCCGATGATCACCACGTAGATGATGAGCGAGCCTTGCGCCGACATGTAGAAGCCGAGCGGGAAGCCGAACAGGGTGATGGCGTTCAACTCCCTCGCGTACCAGCCTTCGATGAACGTGGCGACGAACCAGATCGCCAGCAGGATTGCCGTGATGACCAGGTTCTTGCGCCAGTACTCACGGTGCTTTTCGGACAGTTCCATGAGCCCTCCTTGGTTGGGCGCCGGCTGCCAGCCATGCGCGGGTGCCAGCAGGCGCCGGTTGTAGTTCTTGCCCGTGCGTCCCATGCTAGTGAAAAATGCTTACAAAATCCTGAACGGAGCACTAAAATGGATGGGCCCGGTAGCGGGGCGCGGCACGCGCAGCTTCGCCACGCCGGGGAATGCAAAACGGGGCCGGGAGCCGCCGTGCGCATACTGATCACGGAAGACGACGCTGCCCTCGCGGAAGCGCTGCAGTTCTCGCTGACCCAGGCGGGATACGCCGTGGACTGGGTCGAGAATGGCACGGCGGCCGACGAAGCTCTCAAGAACGACGTGTTCGGCCTGCTGATCCTCGATCTGGGTCTGCCCAAGCTCGATGGGTTCGAGGTGTTGCGCCGGCTGCGGCGCCGCAATACCTCGCTGCCGGTGCTGATCCTTTCGGGGCGCGAGAAACCGGAGGAAAAAGTGCTCGGGCTCGACCTCGGCGCCGACGACTATCTCGTCAAGCCCTTCAGCCTGGGGGAGCTGCAGGCGCGCGTGCGCGCGCTGCTGCGCCGCAGCCGGGACGTGGCCGCTCCGGCGATCAGCTACGGAGGACTCACCTTCGATTCAGTGGCGCGCACGGCGAGCGTGAACGGCCGCACCCTGCCGCTGTCGGCGCACGAGGCGGGAGTGCTGGAGATCCTGATGCGCCGTTTCGGACGCGTGGTGAGCAAGGAGCAGCTGGTCGAGCAGCTCTACAGCTACGATCGGGAAGTGAGCCACAACGCGATCGAGGTCTACGTGCATCGCCTGCGCAAGAAGATCGCCGGCGCCGGGGTGACAGTACGCACGCTCTACGGTCGGGGCTATCTGCTCGACTACATCGGTCACTAGCGCGCAGGCTCGAGCAGCTCCTTCACCGTCCTGATGAGCTCCTTCGTCGCGAAGGGCTTGGTCATGTAGGCGTCGGCCCCGGCCGCCAGGCCGCGCTCGGCCTCGAGAGCGCGGCCGCGCGCGGTGAGCATGAGGATGCGGGTGGCGCCGAGGCCGCCGTCGGCGCGGATGCGGCGGCACACCTCGAACCCGTTGACGACGGGCAGCATGATGTCGAGCACGATGAGGTCGGGTCGCAGCTCGCCCGCGAGCCTCAAGGCTTCTTCCCCGTCGCGTGCCACCGCCACCTCGTAGCCTGCTTTCTTGAGCAGGAACTCGAGCGAGATCACGATGTTCGGCTCGTCCTCGGCGATCAGGACGCGCTTGGCCATGGCGGCGGCGGTCGAAGTTTCGAGTTCAAGGTCGGGCTCGGCGGCCGGTCAGGTGCCGAATTTCTGCTCCGGCCCGGAGCCTTGAGCCTCGATCCCGGGGACGGCTGCGACCGGGATCGTGAACGAGAAGGTCGAGCCCGCGCCAGGCCGGCTCGTGACCCACAACTGCCCGCCGAAGTGTTCGATGATCTGGCGCGAGATCGCGAGCCCGAGGCCGCTACCCTTCGGCTTCTGGGTGAGCGTGTCGCCCGCTTGACGGAACTTCTCGAAAATGACTTCCTGGTCCTCGGGACTGATGCCGATGCCGTTGTCGGCGACGTCCACGCGCAGGCTTCCGCCTTGGCGCGCCAGGGTCACGCTCACCCGACCGTCGGGGCGGTCGCAGAACTTGGCGGCGTTCGAAAGGAGATTGAGCAACACCTGCATCAGCCGGTCGCGATCGGCGAGCACGGCAGGCGCCTCGCGCGGCACGTTCACTTCTAGCCGAATGCCCTTTTCCTCGAACAGCCGGCTCGTGGACGCGATCGAATCCTCGATCACCTCGCGCAGATCAATTTCCCCGGTGTGCCACTCGGCGTTGCCCGATTCGATCTTGGCGAGGTCGAGCACCTGGTTGATCAGGCGCGTGAGCCGCTCCGACTCCTTGATGATGATGCCGAGGAATTTGGCACGCTGCGCCGCGTCGAGCTGCGGGTTGTCGTTGAGGATCTCGGAGAAGGCGCGGATCGAGGTGAGCGGCGTGCGCAGCTCGTGGGTCACGGTCGAGATGAAATCGTCCTTGAGCCGGTCGAGCTCCTGCAGCCGCCGGTTGGCGCTCCTCAGCTCGTTGGTGGCGGCCTCGAGCTCGCGCGATTTCTGCTCGAGCTGGCGGCTATAGGCGAGCACCTGCGAGGCCTCGTCTATGATGTTCATCACCTCCTCCAGCCCGAGCGGCTCCTCGTCCACCACCGAGGCGACCATGACCCGGGCCGAGGCGCTCCCGATGGCGCCGGCGAGCAGCGACTCGGCGTAGTGCACGAGATCGGCGTCGGCAGCGAGCGCATCCGCCGATTTCACGCCGCGCGCGCGGGCATAGGCGGCGAACGCCTCCTGCGCGCGCTCGGGTCCCAGGAAGCGGCCGAGTAGGAGCCGCAGGTCCTCGACCGAGGCGCTGCCGCGCCAGAAGCGCGAGCCCCCTGCGGCGGCCGGCTGCCGGGGGGCGTCCACGAAAAGTGCCGCCTGGCTGTGCTCGGCAGCGCCCGGCCTGCCGACGAGCGACACGCCGAGGTAGCAGCCCAGATTCGCGAGCAAGCTCCAGAACAGGCAATGGGTGATGTCGTCGAAGCCCTGGAGCCCGAAGAGCTGCTGAGGCCTCAGCAGGTCGGTGCCGAATGCGCCTGTGGTGAGGAAGGTGATCGGCAGCCAGCCCGACTTCGCGAACGAGGGCAGCAGCAGCGTATAGAGCCAGACCAGGAAGCCCGCGGCGAGCCCGCTGATCGCCCCGGCGCGGGTGCCGCCTTTCCAGAAGATGCCGCCGATGATGGCAGGGGCGAATTGCGCGACCGCCGAGAACGAGATCAGCCCGATCGAGACCAGCGCGTAGGCCTCGCCGGCGAGGTAGAAGTAGAGGTAGCCCAGCACCAGGATCAACACGATCGCGCCGCGCCGGATGCCGAGCAGCAGCCCCGAGAGGTCGCGCCGCTCGGTGAGCCGCAATGCCTTGAGCCGCAGCAGCACCGGCATCACCAAGTCGTTGCACACCATGGTCGAGAGCGCGATCGTCTCCACGATCACCATCCCGGTCGCGGCCGACAATCCCCCGATGAATGCGAACAGGGCGAGCCACGGCCGCTGTTCGGCGATCGGCAGCGTCAGCACGAAGGTGTCGGCGTCCACCGTGCCGGAGGGGAAGCGCAGCAGCCCGCCGAGGGCGATCGGCAGCACGAAGATGTTGATGGCGAAGAGATAGAGTGGAAACAGCCAGATCGCCTTGGTGAGATGGCGCTCGTCCACGTTCTCCACCACCGTCACCTGCCATTGGCGCGGCAGGAACATGATCGCAGCCATCGAGAGCAGCATCAGAGAAGCCCACGTCACGTAGTTGCCGCCCTCGCCGCCGAAGGTGAGCAGGGGCGAGAGATGCGCCACCGCGCGCGCGAGCGAAGATGTCGTCGAAGCCGTCGTACATCCAGAAGGTGACGAAGACCCCGACCGCGATGAAGGCGAGCAGCTTCACCAGGGACTCGAAGGCGACCGCCGCCACCAGCCCCTCATGGCGTTCGGTGGCGTCGAGGTGGCGCGTGCCGAAGAGGATGGTGAAGGCGGCGAGCAGCATCGCGATATAGAAAGTGTTGTCGCCGATGAACAGCGGCGCTCCCTGCTTGCTCGGCATCGCGATCTCGGGATACTGCAGGATGATCGAGAAGGTGTTGGAGATCGCCTTGAGCTGCAGCGAGATGTAGGGGATGATGCCGATCACCAGGATCACGGTGACGAGCCCGCCGAGGATCTGGCTCTTGCCGTAGCGCGAAGCGATGAAGTCGGCGATCGAGGTGATGCGGTTCGCCTTGCTCACGCGGATGATCCGCAGCATCACGTACCACCACAGCGCCGCCATCAGCGTGGGCCCGAGATAGATCGGCAGGAAGCCGATGCCGCTGGTCGCCGCCCGCCCCACGCTGCCGTAGAAGGTCCAGGAAGTGCAATACACGGCCAGGGAAAGCGCGTAGATATAGGGGTTCGCGATGATGCTGCGGCCTGCATCGGCGCGCTTGTCGCCGTAGTAGGCGATCGCGAACAGCAGCCCGACGTAGGCGAAGGAGACGACGACGATCAGGGGGGCGGTGAGCATCGCAGGCGACCGAGCCTCGGAGCCTCAATCGCTGCGGCGCTCCACGACGAACGCCATCAACCCGATCAACAGCGCCCAGACCGCGAACACGTAGAGGTAGAGCAGCGGGATGCCGGCGAGCTCGCCCGCGCCCGCGAACAGGTGGAGCAGGGGATAGTTGAGCAGCAACACCCCGAGCAGGAACAGCGCGGCGAGCCGCTGCCCCTTGATGCTCGGCCGGATCATGGCGGCTCCCGGCGGTCGAGGGAACTGCGAAGAGGCGGTATCCGCCGCACGGGTGATTTCCCTCTGTGCCCGCGTGCGGAATGCATCGCGACCGCCCTACCGGCTAGGGCGCCAGCTCCTTGATTTTGTCGACCACTTCCGGGTTGGCGAGCGTGGACACGTCCCCCGGATCCTGGCGGTTCGATATCGCCGCCAGCACCCGGCGCATGATCTTGCCCGAGCGCGTCTTGGGCATGTCGGGCACGATGACCACCTTGCGCGGGCGGGCGATCGGACCGATCTCGGAAACCACTGCCGCCGAGACCCGGTTCGCGATATCGTTGCTCGCTTTCAGGCCCGGCTTCAGCGCCACGTAGAGGTCGGGCACCTTGCCCTTGATCTGGTCGGCGACCGGAACGACCGCCGCTTCCGCCACTTCGGCGACGGTGAGCGCCGCCGACTCGATCTCCTTGGTACCGAGGCGATGCCCGGCGACGTTGATCACGTCGTCAATGCGCCCGAGGATGCGGTAGTAGCCGTCCTTCGCCTGCACCGCGCCGTCGCCCGCGAAATAGGGCCAATCGCGCCAGTCCTTGCTCTTGGGATTCTTGCAGTAGCGCGAATAATATTGCCGGACGAAGCGCTCCGGATCTTTCCAGATGGTCTGCATGATGCCGGGCCAGGGATTGCGGATGCAGATATTGCCCGCCTTGCCCGATCCCGCCGGCAATTCCTTGCCCTCGTCGTCGTAGATCACCGGGTGGATGCCGGGCACCGCCGGCCCGGCGCTGCCCGGCTTCATTTTGTGGATTCCGGGCATCGTGGTGCACAGGAAACCGCCGGTCTCGGTCTGCCACCAGGTGTCCACGATCACCGCCTCGCCCTTGCCGACGACCTTGTGGTACCAGCGCCAGACCTCGGGCTCGATCGGCTCTCCCACCGTCGTCATGTGCTTGAAGCGATAGTTGTACTTCGCGGGCTCGTCGGGGCCAGCGCGGCGCAGCGCGCGGATCGCGGTGGGCGAGGTGTGGAAGATATTGACATCGAGCTCCTCGGCGATCCGCCACGGCCGTCCGGCGTCGGGATGCGTCGGAACGCCCTCGTAGACCACCGAGGAGGCGGCGAGCGCGAGCGGCCCGTACACGATGTACGAATGGCCCGTGATCCAGCCGATATCCGCCATGCACCAGTAGACGTCCTCGGGATGGATGTCCTGTACGTACTTGGAAGTCCAGGCGACGTAGGCGAGGTAGCCGCCGGTCGAATGCTGCACGCCCTTGGGACGCCCGGTGGTGCCGCTCGTATACATCAGGAAAAGCGGAGCATCGGCGGGCATGCGCGCAGGCTCGACGCGCTGCCTGCGATACTTCGTCAGCAGCTCGTTGACGACGAAGTCGCGTCCCTCGACGAGCGCAGTGGGGCTCGAGTACTTGCCCGGGTAGCGCTGCCACACCAGCACCTTGTCTATCTTGTGGCCCTCCTTGGCGGCCTCGGCCACCGCGATATCGGCCTTCTCCTTGTGGTCGAGCAACGTCCCGCCGCGGTAATAGGCGTCCATGGTGATCAATACGCGGCTTTCGGAATCCACGACGCGGTCGGCGCACGCCTTGCCGCTGAAGCCGCTGAACACCTGGGAGTGGATGACGCCGAGCCGGGCACAGGCGAGCATGGTGATCGGCAGCTCCGCCACCATCGGCATGTGCAGCGTCACCCGGTCGCCCGCCTTGAGCCCGCAGAAATCGCGCAGCAGCGCGGCGAATTCGTTCACCCGGACGTAGAGCTCCTGGTACGTCACGTGCTGGATCGGCTCGTGCTCCGGCTCCGGCACGAAGTGGATCGCGGTCTTGTTCTTGTGCTTGTCCAGATGGCGGTCAACGCAGTTGTAGCAGGCGTTGAGCTCACCGCCGACGAACCAGCGCCAGAACGGCGGATTGCTGCCGTCGAAGATCTTCTTCCACCGCTTGTACCAGTCGAGCAGCTCCGCGAACTCCTTGTAATAGTCGGGAAACTTCTCGAGGCGAAAGCGCTTGAAAATCGCCGGGTCGGTCAGATTGGCCTGGGCCTTGAACTTGGCCGGCGGCGAAACGTAGCCTTCCTCGCGCCAGTGAACGGCGATCTGCGCTTCGGTAATGTCCACGCTCTCGGTCTTCTTCGCGGCCATGAGTGCTCCTCCGGTTCCGGATTCATTGCGACAATCGAGACGGACGAACGGCGTGCCCGGGAGCCCGGGGCGCCGCTGTTTCCTAAATTAAGCATTAAAACGCGCGCTTGTAAAGCCGCTGCGCGCGGCTTCCTGGCGCGGCGGACGCAGTACGGGTAAGATGCTGACGGATTTCTTACGGCGGGCCTCCCCGCATTGCAGGGTAGTGAACCTGGTCAGGTCCGGAAGGAAGCAGCCAAAGCTATTTTCTGCAAGTGCCGGGGGCAAGGCTCGCCTCCCTTTTGGTGTATGATGGGCCGCGGTTCAGGCTGGGGAGGGGCAAGAAATGAGAAAAAGGGGCGGCCGAGCGCTGGCGTTGCTGCTCGCCTTGTACACGGCCGGCGCCGGCGCCGTGGACAGCGTGTCGCTGATGGCTGGCAGCGCCAGCAAGGGCGACGATGCCAACATCTGGCAGGTGGGCCTCCAGTGGAACTGGCAGAAAAAATGGTTCACGGAAGGCGACTGGTTCGTCGGAGGCTACTGGGACGCGACGCTCGGGGTGCTCAAGGGCGACAGCCCGGCCGGGGGCAATAACGAACTCGCGAACATCGGGATTACCCCGGTTTTCCGGCTGCAGCAAAAGAGCCCTTCCGCCGTCGCTCCTTTCTTCGAGGCGGGCCTCGGCTTGCATTTTTTCTCCGAGAAAAGAATCCACGCCGCCAAGACGTTCGGCAGCACGTACGAATTCGGTTCCCATGTCGGGATCGGGGTGAGGTTCGGGCCGAAGCACCGGTTCGAGTTAGGCTACCGCTTCCGGCATTTTTCCAACGCCGGTATCAAGAAACCCAATCCCGGTATCAACTTCAACGAGTTCCGGCTGCAGTACCACTTCTAGCGACGGTGCGCGGCGGCGCGCGCCCGCTCGGGCGGGGGCGGTTGGCGTTACAATAGCGCCCACCGCTTTCCACTCATCGCTTACCGCCTCATCGTGACCCAGGTTCTCGCCCGCAAGTGGCGGCCCCGCACGTTCGCCGAGATGGTCGGCCAGGAGCACGTGGTGCGGGCGCTCGAGAATGCGCTCGGACAGCAGCGGCTGCACCACGCGTATCTCTTCACCGGCACCCGCGGCGTGGGCAAGACCACCCTCGCTCGCATTCTCGCCAAGGCGCTCAACTGCGAGACCGGCGTCACCGCCGCCCCGTGCGGGCGCTGCACGGCCTGCCTCGAGATCGACGCCGGCCGCTTCGTGGACCTGATCGAGCTCGACGCCGCCTCCAATACCCAGGTGGACAACATGCGCGAGCTGCTGGAGAACGCGCTCTACGCGCCGACCGCCGGGCGCTTCAAGGTCTACATCATCGACGAAGTGCACATGCTCTCGCGATCGGCCTTCAACGCGATGCTCAAAACACTGGAGGAGCCGCCGCAGCATGTCCAGTTCGTCCTCGCCACGACCGATCCCCAGCGCGTCCCGGTGACCGTGCTCTCGCGCTGCCTGCAGTTCAATCTCAAGCAGATTCCGCAACGGCAGATCGCCGAACGCCTGCAGCACATCCTGGAGGCCGAAGGCGTCCGCTTCGAGCCGTCGGCGCTCGGCATCGTCGCGCGCGCCGCGCGCGGGAGCTTGCGCGACGCGCTTTCGCTCACCGACCAGGCGATCGCCCACGGCGGGGGCACGGTGACGCAGGAGTCGGTGCGTGCCATGCTCGGAGTAGTCGGTCAGGATCATCTGTTCGCCATCCTGCGGGCGATCGCCGAGCGCGACGGCGCCGCTCTGCTGGCGGAGGCCGACCGCATGGCCGAGCGCAGCCTCTCGTTCGAGCAGGCGTTGCAGGACCTCGCGCGCCTGCTCCACCGGATCACGCTCTTGCAAGCGGTGCCGGAAGCAATTGCAGGCGATGATCCGGATCGAGCTGCAATCGAAGAATTGGCCGGGCTGTTCGCGCCGGAGGATCTCCAGCTCTATTATCAGATCGCGGTACAGGGACGCGCCGATCTGGCGCTCGCTCCGGACGAGTACGCCGGATTCACGATGACGTTGATCCGGATGCTCGCATTCACTCCCGCGGAAGAGTCGCAGGGTGCGGCGGCGCCGCGGCCAGCCCGGCACGTTCCGGCCCCGGCGGAGCCCGCGCCCGCTGCCGACTCAAAAAAAAAGCCGGCTGATCTTCCCTGGCACGAGCTCGTCGAGCAACTCGGCCTCAGCGGAATGGCGCTGATGCTCGCCCGGCGCTGCGAGCTCGTCGCGCGCGAGGCGACGCGCGTCGAGCTCAAGCTGGCGCAGGCCCACCAGCATCTGCTGGATGGCCCGCGCAAGGAACGTATCAGGGAAGCGCTCGAGCGGTATTTCGGCAGCCGGGTGCGGCTTGCGATCTCCTTGGCAAGCGACGCGGAGGGCTCCCCTGCCGCGCTCGCCGAGCAGGACAAGCGGCAGCGGCAGGTGCAGGCGATCGCCGCGATCGAGCAGGACCCGTTCGTGCGCGAGCTGGTCGAGAATTTCGACGCTCGCATCGTGGAGTCCTCGATCCGGCCGCTGAACGGTGAGCGGGCAACGCCATGAAGGGCGGTCTCGGCAATCTCGTGAAGCAGGCGCAGCTCATGCAGGAGAACCTGAAGAAGCTGCGCGACGAGCTCGCGCAGATGGAAGTCGAAGGGCAGGCGGGATCGGGCGCGGTGAAGGTAGTGATGAGCGGCCGGCACGAGGTGCGGCGTGTCGCGGTCGCCCCGGAGCTTCTCTCCGGAGACCGGGAGATGCTGGAGGACTTGATCGCCGCGGCGTTCAACGACGCGGCGCGGCGCGTGGATGCGGCCGTCCAGGAAAAGATGGCGAGCATGAGCGCCGGATTCCCATTGCCGCCGGGAATGAAGTTGCCGTTTTGATCCTGTTCCATGTTCCAGGCTCGAGCTCCCGTGCCGGGTGCGGCACTTCGAGCACGAAAGCTGGAACCTTGAACGGCGCGAGCCAGCGTGAAGACCCCATCCAGTCTGGAAGAGCTGATTTCCGCTTTGCGCTGCCTGCCTGGCGTGGGCCCGAGATCGGCCCAGCGCATGGCCTTTCATCTGCTGCAACGCGATCGGCCGGGCGCCTCGCGCCTCGCCGCGGCGCTCGCCCGCTCGCTGGAGCGCATTCGCCACTGCGAGAAGTGCAACAGTTTCACCGAGGAGCCGGTGTGCGAGCTGTGCCGCTCGCCGCGCCGCGACGCCTCGCTCCTGTGCGTAGTGGAAACGCCGGCCGACCTGTTGATGATGGAGCAGGCGCAGTGCTATCAGGGGCTCTATTTCGTGCTGATGGGCGCGCTTTCGCCGCTCGACGGGATCGGGCCCAAGGAAATCCATCTCGACCGCCTGCTCGCGCGCGCTGCCGACGGCGCAGTGCGCGAAGTGATCCTGGCGACCAATTTTACCGTGGAAGGGGAGGCGACCGCGCACTACATGGGCGAGCTGCTGCGCGCGCGCGGCCTCAAGGTCACGCGCATCGCGCGCGGGCTGCCAGTCGGCGGCGAGCTCGAACACGTGGACAGCGGCACGCTCGCCCAGGCGGTCGCCGAGCGGCGCGAGGTGTGAGCGGTCAGTCTAGCAACTGGGCGCGCAGGTGAAGATTTTTGCTGTCGACGCGTGGGCCGGCGGGCCGGAGGTAGTGACCGCGTTGAATCCCACGCCGAGGTGGTCTCCATTCGGACCCATGAAGATTCCGGTCATGCCGAGGTTCGCAGCGCCGCCGCATGACGAGCCACTGCAAAATCCGGTAGTGACGGCATTAATGAATGCGCCCTTGCCGGTTGCGAACTGGATCGGCGTCGAAATGCCGCTGAAGCTCCAAAACTGCGTCTGAAAGTTGAACCCGAATCCGGACGCGGAAACCACGCGAGTCATGAAGTTCACGTTCATCCCCGTCGCGAAGAATGATCCCGTCTCATTAATGTTGTTGGTCGGCGTGGTCCCCTGTACGAGGCTTAACGGGAACGATCCGGTCTTCGCTGCGACGACTTCCGGGGGCGTCAGCGGACCGAACAAGTAGTGGAACTGGTTGGTGGGAGAAACCGAAATCGAGGCGGGGGTCTCATCGAAGTCTGTGAGTGTCCCTCCGGTCCAACGTCCCCAGTTCGCGTTGAGCGAGTTGGGCACGGTTTCATTGATGATCGTTCCGGAAGAGCTTGCAATTACCGCAGAGTTGCCACCCCCGGGCTCTGCCGAAAAGCCGACGGGAAGCGTAAACCCAAGTAGAACTGTAGAAGTACCGGTCCCGGATAGCGTCACGTTCGAAGGCGCAAAAAAGCCGCCGCCGTCGCCGGGTTCGCCCGGAAACCCGAGGGAGTCGAATAACGCGCCGACTCCCGCAATCGTCGGGGCACCACTGCCGACCACGACCGGATTCCCACCCGTCCCGCGGCTTTCAGTCGCGACGAACTGCAGGAGCTCGGGCGGAGGTGGCGGTGAGGTCGCGCCGCGCGGGTCTTGCTGAGCCCCGCCCACGGCCACTTGCTCGCTACCCGTGCCGGCAGGGGGCTTGCCGCGCTGCTTTTGCCCTTCTAGGCGGGTCGCGACGAAGGCGGGCGGCTCGAGCAGCAACTGCGGCGGGGTCTTCGCGTCCGGGACGTGGTAGTTCTGGCCTATGCCGAACAGATACTCGCCGGTCTCGTTGGTCACCACGTTGCGATTGGTGCCGAAGGAGGCGCCAATCACTCGCCCGTAGAGCCCGTCTTTCGCCAGCGAGCCGTCAGGGTTGCGGCAATCCTGCTGGCAGAGCGTGGCGGCGTAGTCGGTGCCGCGCACGCCGATCGTGGCGGTCACCGTGCTCATCCGGTAATTCTGGTGATTGGTGCGGCCCACGATACCGGTGATCATGCGCAGCCCACCCTTCAACAGCCTGAAGAAGGCGCGCTCAGTCCCGTCTTCCTTGCCGGTGAAGCGGAATTCGTCAATCCGGATTTCGCTGTTCTCGCGCATCGAGAGGACACTCTCGTCGAGGAAGCGCACCTGGAGGTTGCTCGCTGGGCCGGTGCGTAGCACGTCCCTCTCCTGCACGGTCGAGCCGAAAGTGAGCTTGATCACCTGCTTGTCGCGCACGGCGACGGTGTCCCCTGCGGCGAGAAGCACGCGCCCGACCTCGGCGGCCATGGCCTGGCCGACGGCGGCAACAAAAACGACAGCAAGCAGACGGGAAAGATGCGGTCTCATGGTGGCTCATTCACCCTTTACTTAAACTCGTAGCGGACCTTGACGGCGGCGACCTCGCGCTTGTACTCGAACAGCGCGATGTTGCTCTCGTTCTTGGACAGCAACACCTCGCCGCGCAGGCTCAGATTGCGCGTGAACGCGTAGCTCACGGAGGCATCGAGCGCGTAATACTTGTCGCGCCGCGTGGTTGTAAAGAGCGGGTCCTGCGCCCGGTAATCGCTCAATTGGTAAGTCGCGCCGGCGTTCGCGGCCCACTTCGGCGCCGGCGTGACGCCCACGGCGGCGCGAATGCTGTAGATGTCTCGCGCGAGATCATCCCGACCACGCCGGTTGTCTTCCTCGGCATAGCTTGCACTCAGGACCAGCAGAGGCCGCCAGGGGCCGATAAACGAGCGCCGGTAGCCCGCTCCCGCGCCCGCCAAGTGCGAATCGCGAACGTTGTTGCCACCTGCGTAATCGAGGGTTGCGTACTGCACGAAGGCGTTTACGGACTGCAACTCGTCGAGCTGGCGGGTCCACTCCCCAGTGAGACCGGTCACGTCGCGAAAGCGGTTATAGTCCACCTCGAGCGTGTTGAACGACAAGGATGCCCGGAACAGGTCCTGCTCCCGGAGCCAGGATATGCCGCCGGCGACGTTCAGGTTGCGCTGGTCGAACTCCTGGTGAATGTTGTGGATCTTGAAGTCGGCCGCGGCGGAGCCGAAAATCGCGACCCCGGGGGCAATCGGGTGAATGACATTGGCGCCGCCCGTGAGTTGGGTGAAACTCGAGCTGATTTTCACGCCGCCCGGCGCCACGGTCACGAGGCCGAAGTTCGGGAGGTTGACATTGGCATTGCTGACCCCGCCGTTGATGTTGCTGTCGTAGCCCAGGCCGAGCTCGACGAATGCGCCGGCGGTCGTGCGATAGGCCGACTCGCGCGCCCGGATCGCGTCCAGATAGCGTTCGATGTTGGCCACCACCGCAGCGGGCGGCTTGGCCTTCAGCACTTCGCTGAACTCCTCGCGAGCGCGGGCGTCCTCACCGAGAATGAAGTAGCCACGCGCGAGCTCAAGCCGCGCCTGGACGTTGTCCGGAAAATTGATGATGTAGCGTTCCAGCGCCAGCACGCCTTCGCCGGCGCGGCCGCTATCTATCGCCGCGATGCCAAAGTAGAAGTCAAAGACAGGATTGCCGAGCTGATCGGGGTGCTTCTTGCCCAGCTCGTAGGCGCCTCGCGCATCCCCTTTTTCGACCAGCGCCTTGATATCATCAGCTGGCGCGGCTTGCAGCGCCTGAGTCAACGCCAGTCCGCACAGCGCCAGCACAACTCCTCTGAGCCATCGCATAGCTTGCATTCCTTTTGTTAATCCGTCCCTCTGGGGTCGCGTGCCAGCGGTTTTGTTTGATATCCCTTAGCACAGCCTGCAAGACAAATCAATGGCTTATGACGGATAATTCATGCTATACGCCAGGGCTGTGGCGTCAACGCAACTATAGCAGAATCCGGTCGTGAAGAAGCCCGACCCTCAGCATCAGCCCGGCACGACCCAGAAACTCCAGAAAGTCCTGGCGCAGGCGGGACTCGGCTCGCGCCGGCAAATGGAAGAATTGATCCTCGCCGGCCGTGTGACGGTGAACGGCATTCCAGCGCAGCTCGGCATGCGGGTGCATCCGCGGGATATCGTCAAGGTCGCCGGTCGCGTACTGCGCGGGAAGTCACGGCCGTCGCCGCGCGTGCTGCTCTACCACAAGCCCGAAGGCGAGATCGTCAGCCGCGACGATCCCCGCGGCCGGCCCAGCGTGTTCGACCGGCTGCCGCCGCTGCGCGGGGAGCGCTGGATCGCGGTGGGGCGCCTCGATTTCAATTCCTGCGGGCTGCTGGTGTTCACCACATCCGGCGAGCTCGCCGAACGCATGATGCACCCGCGCTACGGGCTCGAACGGGAATATGCCGTGCGCATCCTCGGGCGCGTGACGCCCGCCGACATGCAAAGGCTCCTGAGCGGCGTCGCGCTGGAGGACGGCCAGGCGCGGGTCGAGTCCATCGAGGAGCAGGGCGGGGAGGGCGCCAACCGCTGGTACCGGGTCGTCGTGAAGGAGGGGAGGAAGCGCCTGGTGCGGCGTCTCTTCGAAGCGCTCGGCCTCACGGTGAGCCGGCTGATGCGGGTGCGCTTCGGCCCGCTCGGCCTGCCGCCGCGGCTCAGGCGCGGGCAATTCATGGTGCTCGCCCCGCGCGAGACGAGACGACTGCTGTCCGCGCTGGGACTGGCGCCTGAACGGCAGATCGAAAGACATGAAAGCCGCCAGCGGCGCCAGGAGCGCCGGCCCAGGAGGTGAATTCAACCCCGCCTGCCGGCCACGGCGATGGGCGCGGCGGCTTGCAGCAGCTGTTCGCGCTGCACGATGAAAACGGTGTGGCCGGCGGCGGTCTCCGGCCAGATGAACGGCACGCGCGGGAACGCGCGCTCGACGCGCCGGCGCCCGGCGCCCACCTCCACCACCAGCAACCCGCCCGGCCTGAGATACGAGGGCGCTTCGCGGACGAGCTTGCAAATGCAGGCGAGACCGTCCCGGCCGCCTTCCAGCGCGCGAGGCGGCTCGTAGCGGTACTCGGGGGGCAGGCGCCGCATGGCCGCCGCCGTCACGTACGGCGGATTGCAGACGATGAGATCGTACTTCCTTCCGCGCAGGGCGGAAAACAGATCGGACCGCACCAGCCTGATCCGCCCGCGCAGGCGATGGCGCACGACGTTGATGCGGGCGACCGCGAGCGCCGCGCGCGAGATATCGGTGGCGTCCACCCGCGCGCGGGGGAAGGCGCGCGCGAGCAGCACCGCGAGGCAGCCCGAGCCGGTGCCCAGGTCGAGCGCGGCGCGCACGGCGGATGGGCGGCGCAGCCAGGGCGCGAGCCTCTCGCGCAGCAGCGCGGCGATGTGGGAGCGCGGAACGATGACGCGCTCATCCACGTAGAAGGGCAGATCGGCGAGCCAGGCCTCGCGCAGGAGATAGGCTGCGGGCTTGCGGCTGCTGATACGGAGTCGGAACAGATCGAGCGCGCGCTGCGCCCGGCGCGGCCCGACGCTGCGCCGATAGATCGCCGCAGGCGCATCCGGCGGCAGCCCGAGCGCGCGCAGCGTGAGGAAGGCCGCCTCGTCGAGCGCGCGCGTGGTGCCGTGCCCGTAAGCGAGGCGCGCGCGGCGGAACAGGCGTGCGCCCTCGCGTATCAGGCCGCCAATGGTCCAGGTGCGCGCCGACAACTTCGAGGACCGGCCGCAGACCGTCTAGCCGAGGGCGTCGAGGTTGAGCTTGATGCTCGAGAGATCGTCGGCAGGCGCGGGTTTCGCGCCCGCGGTCTGCGCCGCGGCGGCCTGGGCGCCCGCGGTCCTGGGAGCGTTGCTGATCAGCCAGTGGAGGTTGGTGGGAGAATCCGAGTTCGCCATCGCCTCCTCCATCGAGACCTTGCCGGACTGGATGAGCTGGTAGAGCGCCTGCTCGAAGGACTGCGATCCGGGCGCGAGGCTCTGCTCGAGGGCTTCCTTGATCTGGCCGATCTCGCCGTTCTTGATGAGCTCCTGGATGTGCTTGGTGTTGAGCAGCACTTCCACGGCCGGGATGCGCTTGCCGTCCACCGTCCGCACCAGGCGCTGGGAGATCACCGCGCGCAGCGCGATCGAGAGATCGGCGAGCAACGCCTCGCGCGCTTCGCGCGGGAAGAAGTTGATGATGCGGTTCAACGCGTTGTAGCTGTTGTTGGCGTGCAGCGTGGACAGGCACAGATGCCCGGTCTGGGCGAAGAGCAGCGCTGTCTCGAGCGTCTTGCGGTCGCGAATCTCGCCGATCATCAGGAGATCGGGCGCCTCCCGCATCGCGCTCACCAGTGCGTTCTCGTAGCTGTGCGTGTCCACGCGCACCTCGCGCTGGTTGACGATGGACTTCTTGTGCTTGAAGGTGAACTCGATCGGGTCTTCCACCGTGAGGATGTGGCCGGTCTTGGTGCTGTTGCGGTAGTCGATCATCGCGGCCATCGTGGTGGACTTGCCGGAGCCGGTCGCGCCGACCACCAGGATCAGACCGAGCTTCTCCATGATGATTTCCTTGAGCACCGGCGGCAGTCCCAGCGTATCGAAGGCCGGCACCTCGGGCTTGACGAAGCGAATCACCATGGCCACCGTGTTGCGCTGGCGAAAGATATTGATGCGAAAGTTGCCGATCTCGCCCGCGCTCTGGGCGAAGTTCATCTCGTGCGTGGTCTCGAATTCCTTGATCTGCGCCTCGGTCATGAGCTCGTAGCAGATCTTGCGGACCTGTTCGGGGTCGAGCGGCTGGTTGTTGATCGGCATCACTACGCCGTTGATCTTGATCTGGATCGGCGCGCCGGCCGTGAAGAACAGGTCGGAGGCCTGCTTGTCGGCCATCAGCTTGAAGAGCGGAGTGACGAACATGATCCCTCCCGTATCCGAGGCTTTTATATTACCCAGTTTTTCGGCCGGGGGACCGAAAAAAACGAAGCGAGACACCGCGAGCGCGCATCGGGAGAAAAGGCCGTAATGCGATTGCGGCTTCCCTGGCCGGCGGCCCGCACCGGGCCGGCAGCGGGTGCTCTGCGGTGCGCTGGAAGCCGTGCGAGTGTTTCGGGACTCGTCGGTTCGAGGCCCGATGAGTTCCTATTCTCCGCGCAGCAGCTCGTTGATGCTGGTCTTCTCTCGAGTCCTGGCGTCCACGCGCTTGACGATGACCGCGCAGTAGAGGCCGCAACGTCCGTCGGAGGAGGGCAGACTTCCGGGCACCACGACCGAACCCGCCGGCACGCGCCCGTAGAGGATCTCGCCGCTCTCGCGGTGGTAGATGCGAGTGCTCGCGCCGATGAACACGCCCATCGAGATCACCGAGCCTTCCTCCACGATCACGCCCTCGACGATTTCCGAGCGCGCGCCGATGAAGCAGCCGTCCTCGATGATGGTGGGGTTGGCTTGCAGCGGCTCGAGCACCCCCCCGATGCCGACCCCGCCCGAAAGATGCACGTTGCGGCCGATCTGCGCGCAGGAGCCGACCGTAGCCCAGGTGTCCACCATCGTGCCCTCGCCCACATAGGCGCCGATGTTGACGAAGGAGGGCATCAGGACGACGTTCGCTCCGATGTACGCGCCGCGGCGTACCGTGGCCGGCGGCACTACACGGAATCCGCCTTCCCGGAATTCCCGCGGGGTGTAATCGGCGAACTTGGCGGGGACCTTGTCGTAGTAACGGGTATAGCCGTCGCTCATCACGAAGTTGTCCTGCAGCCGGAACGAGAGCAGCACCGCTTTCTTCACCCACTGATGGGTGACCCAGGCGCCGCCGAGCTTCTCCGCGACGCGCAGCTCCCCCCGGTCGAGGCGGGCGATGACTTCCTCGACAGCGCGCTTGACTTGCGCCGGGGCATCTTGCGGCGTGAGGCTGGCGCGGTGCTCCCACGCTTGTTCGATGACAGTCTGGACGTCCTTCATGCGCGTGATTGTATCTTCTCGACGAAGGTGCGGATGCGCCATGCGGCCTGCACGCACTCGGCGGTGGGCGCGACGAGCGCGATGCGCACCCGGTTCGCGCCGGGATTGATCCCGCGCGCCTCGCGCGCGAGGTAGCTTCCCGGCAGCACGGTGACGGCCTGTTCCCGGTAGAGCCGGCGAGCGAATTCGGTGTCAGGCAGCGGCGTGCGCGGCCAGAGATAGAAGGCGGCGTCCGGCATCCCGACCTCCAGCACCGGGGCGAGGATCTCGAGCACGGCGGCGAACTTCTCGCGGTAGAGGCGGCGGTTCTCGGCGACGTGAGCCTCGTCCTTCCAGGCCGCGGCGCTCGCCGCCTGCACCGGCGGGCTCATGGCGCAGCCATGGTAGGTACGGTAGAGCAGGAATCGCTCCAGGATGGCGGCGTCTCCCGCGACGAATCCGGAGCGCATGCCGGGCACGTTGGAGCGCTTCGACAGGCTCGAGAACATCACGAGCCCGCGGTATCCCTCGCGGCCGAGCCGCCGGGATGCCTCGAGCGCGCCAAGGGGTGGATGCGCCTCGTCGAAGTAGATCTCGGAGTAGCACTCGTCGGAGGCGATCACGAACCCGTGGCGTTCCGCCAGCGCGAATAGCCGCTCCCACTCCGCCATCCCCATCACGTGCCCGGTGGGGTTGCCGGGCGAGCAGACGTAGACGAGCTGGACGCGGCGCCAGGTATCCTCGGGCAGCTCGTCGAAGTCGAACGCGTAGCCGTTTTCCGGCAGGTTGTTGAGGTAGAGCGGAGTCGCCCTGGCGAGCAGCGCGGCGCCTTCGTAGATCTGGTAGAAGGGATTGGGACAGACCACGATCGGGTCGGGGCGCGTCGCATCCACGACCGCCTGGGCGAAGGCGAACAGCGCCTCGCGGCTGCCGTTGACCGGAATCACCTCGGTCGCGGGATCCACGCGCTCCAGACCGTAGCGCCGCTCGAGCCACTGTGCGATCGCCGCCCTCAGCGCCTCACCGCCGCGAGTCGCAGGATAATCCGCCAGTCCGTCGAGGCGATCCGCGAGCGCCTGCCGGATGAAGGCCGGCGTCTCGTGCTTGGGCTCGCCGATGTGCAGGGCGATCGTCTTCAGCCCGGGAGGGGGTGAGACGCCTTCGAGCAACGCGGCGAGTCTCTGGAAGGGATAGCTCTGCAGCCGTTCGAGGTCGGGATTCACTGGGAGGCGCGGGCGGGGCGGTTCAAAAATCGCGAATTGTAACGGGCTTTCCCGCGACGGCACCCGGGAAGCGGGCGCGCTTCACCCGCGCGTGCTCGGCTGCTCGGGCAGCGCCGAGAGATCCAGGCTCGCGCGCGGTCGCCAGCCCGGCTTGACGTGCTCCGCCACCACCGTGGTGAAGATCCCCCCGCGCACGTGGAAGCGGGCGGTGAGCCGCATGAAGCGCGGGCGAGCAGCTCGCACCAGGTCGTCGAGGATGCGGTTGGTGACCGCCTCGTGGAACGCGCCCTCGTTGCGGTAGGCACCGATATAGAGCTTGAGGCTCTTCAGCTCGACGCAGAGGCGGTCGGGCACGTAGTCCACGACCAGGGTCGCGAAGTCGGGCTGCCCGGTGCGCGGGCACAGGCAGGTAAACTCCGGTATTTCCATGTGAATCCGGTAGTCCCGCGCTGGCTTGGGGTTGGCGAAGGTCTCGAGCCCGGGTTTCGGTCTGTACGGCATTATCGCGGCGGCCCAAATCCGTTAAAATGGCGCACCAAATCGGCCTGCGGATTATAACCTCCACGGTACGCGACGAAATTGCGACTCAAGCAGATCAATCTCGCAGGCTTCAAGTCGTTCGTAGACCCCACTCACATCCCCGTCCCCGGACAACTCGTCGGCATCGTCGGCCCCAACGGCTGCGGCAAATCGAACGTGATTGACGCCGTGCGCTGGGTGCTCGGCGAGACCTCGGCCCGGCACCTGCGCGGGGAGACCATGCAGGACGTGCTGTTCAACGGCTCCGGCCAGCGCCAGCCGGTCAACCGGGCGAGCGTCGAGCTGATCTTCGACAACAGCCTCGGGCGGGCCGCCGGCCAGTGGTCGAGCTACGCCGAAATCTCGGTGAAGCGCGTGCTCGAGCGCGACAGCGAGTCCACCGCCTACTATATCAACAACATTCAGGTGCGGCGGCGCGACGTCGCCGACATCTTCCTCGGCACCGGCCTCGGCAGCCGCGCCTACGCGATCATCGAGCAGGGGATGATCACCCGGGTGATCGAGGCGAAGCCGGAGGAGCTGCGCGTCTTCCTGGAGGAGGCGGCCGGGGTCTCGAAATACCGCGAGCGGCGCCGCGAGACGGAGCTGCGGCTCGAGGACACGCGCGAGAACCTGCTGCGCGTGGAGGACATTCGCCAGGAGCTCGACAAGCAGATCGAGCACCTTGCGGCACAGGCCGAGGTCGCGAGCCGCTACCATGGGCTGCAGGCGCAACTGCGCACCACCCAGAACCTGCTGTGGTTCCTGCGCAGGCAGGAGGCGGGGGCGGGCCGCGCGCGCCACGCCCGGGAGATCGAGCGGCTCACGCTCGAGCTGGAAGCCGAGACCGCCCGGCTGCGCGAGACGGAAAAGCACCTCGAGCAGCTGCGGGCGCAGCACCACCAGGCGAGCGACGCGCTGCACGCAGCGCAGGGTGGCTACTACGAGGCGAGCGCGGAGACCGCCCGGCTCGAGCAGGAGATCGCGCACCTGCGCGAGAGCCGGGCCCGGGTCGGGCGGGAAATCGCGGAGCTCGAGGCGCAGCTCGCCCGCGATCGCGAGCAGCTCGCCGCGGCGCAGGCGGGCTCCACGCAATGGCGCGAAGAGCTCGCGCGCGCGGCCGAACGGCTGTCGCGATGCGAGGCGTCCGTCGCCGCCGAGAGCGAAAAGCTGCCGGTGGCCGAGGAGGCGTTTCGCGCCACCCGCGCCCGCTACGAGGAGCTGCAGCGCGCGCTCGCCCAGGCCGAGCAGAGCCTGGAGGTGGAGCAGACCAAGCTCGTGCATGCGGCGCAGTTGCTCGAGCAGCTGGCACAGCGTGGCGAGCGGCTGCGCGAGGAGCGCGCCTCGTTGCAGCCGCCCGACGGGGAGCGCCTGCTCCGGTTGCGCGAGGCGATCGTGCACGAGGCGCAGTCGCTCGACCGCGCGCGCGACGAGCTTGCGCAGGCCGAACGAGACTTGCCGCTCGCGGAGGAGGTGCAGCGCGAGCGCGACGCCGCGCTCGAATCCGCCAGCCAGCGCGTTGCGGGACTGGAGGCGCGGCTGCATACGCTCAACCAGCTGCAGCAGCGGCTTGCCCGCAGCTCGGGCACCGAGGAGTGGATCGAGCGGCACGGGCTCGCCCGGGCGCGCCGCCTGTGGCAGGGGATCCGCATCGAGGATGGCTGGGAGGACGCGCTGGAGGCGGTGCTGCGCGAGCGCCTGGATGCGATCGCGCTGGAGGAGATCGGGCAGGCCGGCCGCTGGCTCGCCGACCCGCCGCCGGGCAAGCTCACGCTGTATGCGCCTGGGGATCGTGCTCCGGAACCGGATGCGACACCGGGACTCGAGCCGCTGCTCGGCCACGTCCACTGCGAGGACCGGGCGCTCGAGGCGGCCGTCACCGAATGGCTGCACGCGGTTTACGTGGCTCCGGACGCTCGAGCGGCGCTCGCCCTGCGAGAACGCTTGCCGCCAGGAGCGCTGCTCGTCACGCGCGAGGGCCACCTTTTCACGCGCCACAGCCTGGGCTTCCACGCACCGGAGAGCGAGCTGCACGGAGTGCTGGCGCGGCAGCGCGAGATCGAGGAGCTCGAGCGCACGCTCGAGGCCGAGCGCGCGGGGCTCGCTGCACTGCGCGATGCGGCCGGAGCGGCCGGCCGCGAGGTCGAGCAGCGGCGCGCGCGGCTCGACAGCCTGCGCGCGGCGATCGGCGACCTGCAACAGCGCCATCACGCGCTGCAGATGGAAGAGCTGCAGCTCGCCGAGCTCGACGAGCGGGTCAAGCAACGCGCGCGCAGAATCGTCGAGGAGCTGGCCGAGGTCGAGGCCCAGCAGGCGGCGAGCGCGGCGAGCCACGAAGCGGCGCAGGCGCGCATCGCGGAGCTGCGATCGCAGGCGCAAGGGTTGCGCGAACAGCTCGCCCTCGCTGCCGATCTGTACCGCCGTGCCGAGGCGGTTCTCGAACGGCAGCGCCAAGCCCTGCAGCGTGCCCGCGAGGAGGCACAACAGGCGCAGTTTCAGAAGACGCTCTGTGCCAGCAAGCTCGACGAGATAGAAAACACGATTAAAGCGATTTCCGAGAACAGCGAGCGGCTCGCCGCGACGCTCGAGAAACGGCGCAGCGAGCTCGCCGGCTACGACGAGGCGACGCTCGGCGAACAGCTGCAGAAGGCGCTGTCGAGGCGGGCGGAGCGCGAGCAGGCGCTCGCTCGCGCCCGCGACGCCTTGGAAGGCATGGAAGGCCAGCTCAGGGCGACCGACGAAGCGCGCCAGTCGTGCGAGCAAAAACTCGAGCCGTTGCGGGAGAAAATCAGCGAAGCGCGGCTCAAGGAACAAGAAGCGCGGTTGAACGAGGAGCAGTATGCGCGCAGCCTGGCGGAGGCGGGCGCGCGCGAGGAGGAGCTCGCGGCGCTCGCCGAACGGGGCACCCGCGCGAGCTCGCTCCAGGGCGAGATCGCCCGCCTGACCGAAGAGATCCAGGCGCTCGGCGCCGTCAATCTGGCCGCTGTCGAAGAGCTGGAGGCCGCGCGCGCCCGCAAGGACTATCTCGACGCCCAATCGCGCGATCTCACCGAGGCGATGGCGACACTCGAGGACGCGATCCGGCGGATCGACCGCGAGACGCGCGAGAAGCTGCAGCACACCTTCGACGAGGTCAACCGCCACTTCGGTACGCTGTTTCCCGCGCTCTTCGGCGGGGGACATGCACGCCTCACGCTGACCGGCGAGGAGATCCTCGATGCGGGCGTGCAGGTGATCGCGCAGCCCCCGGGCAAGAAGACCACCACCATCCATTTGCTCTCGGGAGGCGAGAAGGCGCTCGCTGCGCTCGCGCTCGTGTTCGCGCTCTTCCAGCTCAATCCCGCGCCTTTCTGTATGCTCGACGAGGTGGACGCTCCCCTCGACGATCACAATACCGAGCGCTTCTGCGAGCTGGTGAAGAAAATGTCGCAGCACTCGCAGTTCCTGTTCATCAGCCACAACAAGATCACCATGGAGATCGCCGAGCAACTGCTCGGCATCACGATGCAGGAGCCCGGCGTCTCGCGCGTGGTGGCGGTAGACATCGAGGAGGCGATGAAGCTGAGGGAAGCCGCTGCGTAGGAGTTTGTTCGGCCTGCGGCCTCCAAACTCCTGTATGGAACGCTGTTCGCGAATTCAGGTCGAGTCCGTTCGGGAATCCGCCGGATGCGGCGGATTCCTGGCGCCACTGGGTGTCCAATGAGCGAACTGCAAATCGGCCTGCTTGCCATCGGCGCGGTGGTGATCGGGGCGGTTTATGCCTACAACCGGCTGCAGGAGCGCCGGTTTCAACGTCGCATGCGCGAGGCGTTCGGCGAGGCGCGCGAGGACGCGCTGCTCGAAGGCGCGAGCGGCGCCGCGGGGGCCGAAGGCCGCCGCGAGCCGCGGCTCGAGCTCTCTGCCGCTCCGCCGCTGCGGGAGGCGAGCCCAATACCCGCCGCCCCGCCCGCGACTTCCCCCGGCACACGCGAGGCGCCCGCCTGGGGCTTCGACGCCGTTCTCGACTACGTTGCTGAGGTGGATGCGGACGAGCCGATTCCGGAGCCGGCGCTCGCGGAACTGTTGAGCCGGCTCGCCGCCTGCGGCAAGCCCGTGCGCGCGACCGGCTTCAGCCCCGAGAGCGGGAGCTGGGAGGAAATCGGGCGGGGGAGCGCAGGGCGCTACACCAAGCTCAGGCTCGCGCTGCAGCTCGTGAACCGCGCCGGCCCGGTCAATCCGGCGCAGCTCGCCGCGTTTTGCGACGCGGTCCGCGGCTGCGCGGAGCGGGCCGCCGCGCGTGCGCTGTGCCCGGATGCGCAGCCGGCGCTCAAGACGGCGCGCGAGCTCGACGCGTTCTGCACCGAGGTGGACGTCGCGATCGGCGTCAACGTGGTGGCAGCGGACGGCGCGGTGTTCGCCGCGACCCGCATCCGCGCGCTCGCCGAGTCCGCCGGCTTCAAGCTCGAGCACGACGGCGTGTTCCACTATCGCGACGAGCACCGCCAGACTCTGTTCACGCTCGACAATCACGAGCCCGCCCCCTTCCTGCCCGAACAGGTCAAGAATCTCACCACACGCGGCGTGACGCTCATGCTCGACGTCCCGCGCGTGGCGGACGGAGCGCGGGCTCTTGCGCGCATGCTCGAAATCGCACGCGGCCTCGCCGCCTCCCTGGGTGGCCGGCTGGTGGACGACAACCGCGTCCCTCTGACCGAGGCCGGGGTCGCGCGCATCGAGCAGCAATTGCGCTCGATCCAGGCGGCGATGGCGGCGCGCGGCATTCCCGCCGGCAGTGCGCGCGCGCTGCGGCTGTTTTCCTAGCGATGTCCGTTCCGAAGGAAGCCGCGGCGCGCGCGGCGTGGCTGCGGTCCGAGATCGAGCGCGCCAACTACCAGTACTACGTGCTCGATGCGCCGAGCATCCCGGACGCCGAATACGACCGGCTGTTCCGCGAGCTGCAGGAGCTCGAACAGCGCTACCCGGAACTGGCGGCCCCCGACTCCCCGACCAGGCGGATCGGAGTCACTCCGGTCACCGAATTCGCGCAGGTGACGCACGCGACGCCGATGCTCTCTCTCAACAACGCGTTCAGTGACGAGGAAGTCGAGGCCTTCGACCGCCGGGTGCGCGAGGGCCTGGATGCGAATGGCGCGGTGGAATACGCGGTGGAGCCCAAATTCGACGGGCTGGCGGTGAGCCTCACCTACGAGCGCGGCGTGCTCGTCATGGGAGCGACGCGCGGGGACGGCTACACGGGGGAGGATGTCACGGCCAACCTGCGCACGGTGCGCGCGATCCCCCTGCGGCTGCGGGTCGAGCCGGCGCCCGCCTTGCTCGAGGTGCGGGGCGAGGTTCTGATGCTCAAGCGCGATTTCGAGGCGCTCAACCGCGAGCAGCGGCGCAAGGGCGAGAAGGAGTTCGCGAATCCGCGCAACGCGGCGGCAGGATCGCTGCGCCAGCTCGATTCGCGCGTCACTGCGCGGCGCCGGCTCACGTTCTTCGCATACGGCCTGGGCGGCCATTCCGGGGGGCGCGTGCCGGGTGGCCGCCACAGCCGCCAGCTCGACTACCTCGAAGCGGCGGGATTTCCGGTTGCCCGCGAGCGCCGCGTGGTGCGGGGCGTGAAGGAGCTGCTCGGCTACTACCGCGAGATCGCCGCGCGGCGCGACAGCCTTCCGTACGGGATCGACGGCGTGGTCTACAAGGTGGATGACCTCGAGCAGCAGGAGCGGCTCGGATACGTATCGCGCGCGCCGCGCTTCGCGCTCGCCCACAAGTTCCCGGCCCAGGAGGAGATCACCCAAGTGCTGGGAATCGACGTGCAGGTCGGGCGCACCGGGGCGCTCACACCGGTCGCGCGGCTTGCGCCGGTTTTCGTCGGCGGCGTCACCGTCACCAACGCCACACTGCACAACGAGGACGAGGTCCGGCGCAAGGACGTGCACATTGGCGACTACGTGATCGTGCGCCGCGCCGGGGACGTGATTCCGGAGATCGTGAGCGTCGTCAGGGAGCGTCGCCCCGCGCACGTGCGCGCATTCCGCATGCCGGAGCACTGCCCGGTGTGCGGCTCGCGTGTCGAACGCGATCCGCAAGAGGCGATCGCGCGCTGCACCGCCGGGCTCTACTGCCCGGCCCAGCGCAAGCAGGCGCTGCTGCACTTCGCCTCGCGCCGCGCCATGGACATCGAAGGGCTCGGCGAGAAGCTCGTGGACCAGCTGGTGGACCGGGGCATCGTCAAGAATCCGGCGGACCTCTACCGGCTCGACCGCGAAACCCTGGCGAGCCTGGAGCGCATGGGGGAGAAATCGGCGGAAAACTTGCTCGCAGCGATCGCCAAAAGCCGCGACACGACGCTCGCACGCTTTCTCTACGCGCTCGGCATCCGTAACGTGGGGGAAACTACAGCGCGCGACCTGGCGCGGCATTTCGGCAGCCTCGACGCCCTGAGCGAGGCGGACGAGGCGGCACTGCAGCAGGTTCCGGAGGTCGGGCCGGTGGTGGCGCAGAGCGTCGCACGCTTCTTTCGCGAGCCGCGCAATCGCGAGATCGTGCAGCGGCTGCGCGAGGCCGGCGTGCGCTGGCCCGAGGAGAAAGCGCACGCTGCGCGGCGCCTGCCGCTGTCCGGAAAGACATTCGTGCTCACGGGCACGTTGCCCCATCTCACGCGCGAGGAGGCAAAAGAGCGCATCGAGGCCCGCGGCGGCAGGGTCGTCGGCAGCGTCTCGAAGAAGACCGATTACGTGGTGGTGGGCGCGGAGCCCGGTTCCAAGTACGATAAGGCCCGCGAGCTGGGCATTGCGCTGCTCGACGAGCGAGCACTGCTCGAGCTGCTCGAGAAGGAAAAGTGAGGTGGAACGCACGATCCGCAAAGCTGTTTTTCCGGTGGCCGGGCTCGGCACGCGGTTCCTGCCGGCGACCAAGGCGAGTCCGAAGGAAATGCTGCCAGTCGTGGACAAGCCGCTGATCCAGTACGCGGTGGAGGAGGCGGTGGCGGCCGGCATGACCGAAATGATCTTCGTCACCGGGCGCGGCAAGCGCGCGATCGAGGATCACTTCGACACCGCCTACGAGCTCGAAACCGAGTTGCAGAAGCGCGGCCATCCGGAGCTTTTGAAAGCGGTGCGGAAAATTCTTCCGCCCCGCATCAGCTGCACCTATGTGCGGCAGCCGCAACCGCTGGGGCTGGGGCACGCGATCCTGTGCGCGCAGCACGTCGTGGGCGAGGAACCCTTCGCGGTGGTGCTCGCAGACGATCTCCTGGATGCCGCGCCGCCGGTCCTGGCACAGATGGCGGATCTCTTCGAGCGCCGTGCGTGCCCGGTCGTCGCTGTGCACCGGATCCGGCGCGAGCAGGCGCGGCGCTACGGCATCGTCGCACTGCGGCGCGGCGAGCGCCCGCCCTGCGCCATCACGGGCATCGTGGAAAAGCCGTCTCCACGCTCCGCTCCGTCCACCTTCTCCGTGGTCGGCCGCTACTTGCTCACGCCCCGCATCTTCCATCACCTGCGCCGCCTGAGACCCGGTTCCGGCGGCGAGCTCCAGCTCACCGATGCGATCGCCGCCCTGCTCGCGGAGCAGGAGGTGCTCGCGCTCGAGTTCGAGGGCGCACGCTACGACTGCGGCAGCAAGCTCGGTTATTTGCAGGCCAACCTGCACTACGCCCTGCGCCATCCCGAGGTGGGCACGCAATTCCGCCGCTATTTACGCAGCCTGGCGCTGTCCCGGGCGCCGGGCGGCCGGCACACGCTATAATATTGCCGTGCCCGGCAGGCTTGCCGGGCACGGCAGGCCCGCTTCCGCGCGGAGCGGGCTGCGCAAAGGAGCGCGTCGTGGCAAACAAGCTGATGATCGTGATGGTCAACACCGATCCCCGGAACGCCGCGGAGCTGGGGGCGCCGTTCTTCCAGGCGACCGTGGCGGCAGCCATGGACTACGAGGTGGAGGTGATCCTGACCGCACGCGCCGGAGAGCTCGCGAAGAAGGGTGTGGCCGAGAAGCTCTACGTCAAGGAGGGCTCGGGGAAGAGCGTCTACGACTTCATCAAGGACGCCCACGAGGCCGGCGTGCACTTCAAGGTGTGCACGCCCACCCTCGACCTGTGGGGCAACGACCTGATACCCGAGATCGAGGAGACGGTGGGCGGCGCCTACGTGATCCAGCAGGCGATGGACGACCAGGTGGTCACCTTCACGTACTGAGTGCCGCTCTCCCCCGCACAAGCTCGGCGCGTACTGGAGGAGGCGGAGCTGCTCTGTTCCGCCGCCGTCGTTGCCGAGGCGATTGCGCGACTTGCGCGCGAAATCTCCGGAGCGCTCGCGGAGAGCTTCCCCGTGGTGCTGTGCGTGATGCGCGGGAGCGTCATCTTCGCTGGGCAACTGCTGCCGCGGCTGCGCTTCCCCCTCGAGTTCGACTATCTCGATGTGACGCGCTACGGGGACGCGACCCGGGGCGGCGAGCTTTCCTGGAAAGTGACGCCGGGCACCGCAGTCGCGGGGCGCGTGGTGCTGGTGCTCGACGACGTGCTCGACGAAGGACAGACGCTCGCCGCGATCCGCGACGCGCTCGTCGCGGCCGGCGCCGAGCGCGTCTATTGCGCGGTGCTGGCGGACAAGCACAAGGACCGCCCGAAGCCGGTGCAGGCAGATTTCGTGGGAGTGAAGCTGCCCGACCGCTACGTGTTCGGCTGCGGCATGGACGTGAGCGGCGCATGGCGCAACCTCCCGGAAATCTACGCGCTGAAGGGCAGCAAGACGTAAGGGAGCTCGCCTCATCATGCTGGGTATCATCGGCGGCAGCGGCCTGTCGCGGCTCGCCAATCTGGAGGTGACGCGGCGCCTGGCGGTGCGCACCCCCTACGGCGAGCCTTCCGGGGCTCTCGTCTTCGGCCGCATCCGCGGCCGCGAGGTGGTGTTCCTGGCGCGCCACGGCTACGGTCACACCATCCCGCCGCACGAGGTGAACTACCGCGCCAATATCTGGGCGCTGCACGCCCAGAAGGTGACCGACGTGGTCTCGATCGCCTCGGTGGGCGGGATCCGCAGCGATCTCGCACCGGGCACGCTCGCGGTGCCCGACCAGATCATTGACTACACGCACGGGCGGGCGGCGACCTTCTTCGGGCGAGGCGAGCGCGGCGTGACTCACGTGGATTTCACCCGCCCTTACTGCGAGTCCATGCGCCAGCGCCTGCTCGAGGCGGCGAAACGGGCGGGCGAGGCGATCGTCGCGGGCGGAACGTACGCCGCCACGCAGGGGCCGCGGCTGGAGACCGCAGCAGAGATCAATCGCCTGGAGCGGGACGGCGCCGACATGGTCGGCATGACCGGGATGCCGGAGGCGGTGCTCGCGCGCGAGATCGGCCTGTGTTACGCCGCCATCGCGGTGGTAGTCAACCACGCCGCAGGGCGCGGCACGAGCGCCGAGGCGGTGCGCCTGGAGGAGATCGCCGCGGTATCGCAGCGCGCCGCAGAGCGGGTGCGCAACATCCTCGATCAACTGGTGACTCTCGATGGCGGTTAGAACGGTGCTGCGCATGGGCGACCCGCGCCTGCTCGAGCCTGCCCGGCCGGTCGAGCGCTTCGACACGCCCGAACTCCATGCCTTGATCGCGGACATGGACGACACTATGAGGGCGCTCGACGGCGCGGGGCTCGCCGCGCCGCAAATCGGGGTCGGGCTGCAAGTTGCGATTTTCGGGGTGGAAGCGAACCCGCGTTACCCGCACGCCGAGCCCGTGCCGTACACGGTGCTCATCAATCCGGTGCTGACCGCTCTCGGCGAGGAAATGGAAGAGGGGTGGGAAGGCTGCCTCAGCATCCCCGGAATGAGGGGGCTGGTGCCGCGCTACAAGCGCCTGCGCTATCGGGGGCGCGACCAGTACGGGCGCGAATTCGAGCGCACGGCAAGCGGCTTCCACGCGCGCGTGGTCCAGCACGAGTGCGACCATCTCGCGGGAATCCTCTATCCGATGCGCATCCGCGACCTGCGCAATTTCGGGTTCACCGAAGTGCTGTTCCCCGGGCAGGACTTGCAGGACGAGTGACGACCGGTGTCAGGGCTCCCAGCTCGAGCTCGGGGAACCGGTGAACCTCGGACTCGCTAGGTGGTGCGGAGCTGCTCGACGAGGTCGGCTTCCAGCCGCACCACGGCCTTCGGATCCCTGAGCGCCGCGCCCGTGACCAGAAAGACGTCCTCGGCGCGCGCGCCGAGCGTGTTGATTTTGGCGATGTGCAGGTTGATGTCGTAGGCGGTCAGCACGCGCGCGATGCGGTAGAGCAGCCCCGGGCGGTCGCCGGCGATCACCGAGAGCACCCAGTAGGTGCCTTTTTCGTCGGGCTGGAGGTTGACCTCGGGGGTGATCGGGAAATGCCGCAGCTGCCGGGAGAGCCGCGGCTTGCCGGGAGGCGGTAGCGGCGTTCTGTTCCTGAGCCGCGCGGCGAGATCGTGTTCGATCAGGCTGATGACGCTGCGATAGTCGGCGCGGCGGCCGTCGGGCTCGTGGACCTGGAAGCTGTCGAGCGCGTAGCCGTGGCGTGTGGTGTAGACCTTGGCCTCGAAGATGTCGTAGTGGATGTGCTCGAAGAAGCTGCAAATGCGCGCGAACAGTTCCTTCTGGTCCGGCACGTAGATCATCACCTGCAGTCCCTCCCCGGCCGGCGAGGGGCGCGCCTTGACCACTGGCTCCGGAGCCTCGACGCGGTAGTAGAGCAGCCGCGTGTGCCACGCGATTTCCTGCGGCTCGTGACGCAGGAAATAGGCCTCGTCGAGCTGCGCCCAGAGCTTCTCGTGGGCGTTTTCCGGAACGGCGTAGAGCCGCAACCTCGCCTGCGCTTCCTCCTGGCGCGCTCGCAGGCTGCTCGCCGCCGTGACGCGGTCGCCGGCGAGCAGGCGCCGCGTGCTCCAGAACAGATCCTCCAGCAGCTTCCCCTTCCACGCGTTCCAGACCCGGGGGCTGGTGCCGCGGATGTCGGCGACCGTGAGCAGGTAGAGCGCGACTAGGTGACGCTCGTCGCCGACGCGCTGCGCGAACGCGCGCACCACTTCGGGATCGGCGATATCCTGCTTTTGCGCGGTGAGCGACATCGCGAGGTGGTTCTCGACCAGCCACGCGACGAGCTCCGCGTCCTCGGGCAGGAGCCCATGCTCGCGGCAGAAGCGGCGCGCGTCGAGCGCTCCGAGCTGCGAGTGGTCTCCACCGCGGCCCTTGGCGATGTCGTGGAACAGCGCCGCGAGATAGAGTAGCTCGGGCCGGTCGAATTCGCTCATCAGCCGGCTGCACAGCGGGAACTCGTGCGCGAGCTCCGGTATCGAGAAGCGGCGCAGGTTGCGGATCACCCGCAGGATGTGCTCGTCCACCGTGTAGACGTGGTAGAGGTCGTGCTGCATCTGGCCGACGATGCGGCCGAAGGCCGGCAGGTAGCGGCCGAGCACGCCATTCTCGTTCATCCGCCTCAAGGCTCGCTCGACGTAGGTGGGGCTGCGCAGCAAAGCGATGAAGCGCTCGCGGTTGCGCGGATCGCGCCGGAACGCCGGATTGATCAGACGCCGTGCGCGCCACAAGGCGCGCAGCGTCGTCGCCCCCATGCCTTTCAGCTCGTGATGCTGCTGCAGCAACGCGAAGCTCTCCAGGATCGCCGCCGGCTCGCGCTGGAACAGCCGCTCGTCGCACGCCTCGAGCCGCTCGTCGCGCACGCCGAAGCGCGCGTTGATCGGGCGGTACGACTTGTCGCGCGGGGGAGCGATGCGCGCCTCCAGGTTCTGCAGCACGATGGCGGTGAGCTGCGACACCGCTTTGGCGGTCCGGTAGTAGCGCTGCATCAGACGCTCGCTCGCGAGCCGGTGCGGGCGGTCGCGCAGGCCGATTTCACGCGCGAGCGCCGTCTGGTAGTCGAACAGCAAGCGGTCTTCGCGCCGCCCTGCGTGGTAGTGCAGCCGGATGCGCAGCGCCTCCAGGAACTGCTCGTGGGCTGCGATCTCGCGCGCCTCGCCCGCAGCGAGCACACCGCGCCGCGCGAGCGCCCGCCAGCCGGCGCCGATGCCGGCTGCGCGCGCGATCCAGAGCACCATGTGCAGGTCGCGCAGCCCGCCGGCGCTTTCCTTGATGTTGGGCTCCAGGTTGGTTTCCCCGTAGCGGGCGTGGCGCTGCTGCTGCTCGAGCAGCTTGGCCTGGAGGAACGCCTCGGGGTCGAGCGCTTCGTGCATGCGCCGCGCGAACCGCGCGAACAGCTCTCGCCGGCCGGCGAGCAGGCGCGCCTCGAGCAGCGTGGTCTGAACGGTGACGTCGGAGGCGGCGAGCGAGGCGCATTCCTCGATCGTGCGCACGCTGTGGCCGACCTCGAGCCCTATGTCCCACAAGGTCCCGATCAAGGTCTCGATCTTGCGGCCGAGCTGGGCGTCGGCCGGGGACGGGAGCAGAATCAGGATGTCCACGTCCGAGCAGGGAAAGAGCTCGCCCCGGCCGTAGCCGCCGACCGCGGCGAGCGCAACCTCGCGCGGCATGGCGTGCTCAGCCCACAGCTCCCGCAGCCTGCGATCGATTACCGCCGCGTGGCGCCGCAACAATTCTGCCGGCGACTGGCGGGCAGCGAAGGACTCGCGCAGCGCCGCGCGCTGGGCGGCGAGTTCCTGCTTCAAGCGGGCGACACGCGCACCGAGCGGAGCGGCAACAGAGATGGAGGAGACAGCGACCCCAGCCATGTATCGGGTCAGGTATCGAGCGGCGGGCGCTGCGGGGCGCCTGCCGAGAGCGTGAGCACCTCGTAGCCGGTCTCGGTCACGAGCACCGTGTGCTCCCATTGCGCCGACAGGCTGTGGTCCTTGGTCACCACCGTCCAGCCGTCGGCGAGCTGCCGCACCTCGGGACGGCCTGCGTTGATCATGGGTTCGATGGTGAAGGTCATGCCGGGCTCGAGCCGCAGCCCCGTGCCGGGCCGGCCGTAGTGCAGGACTTGCGGTTCCTCGTGGAATTTCCGGCCGATGCCGTGCCCGCAGAACTCGCGCACCACGCTGTAGCCGTGCCGCTCGGCGTGGCTCTGGATCGCGTGCCCGATGTCGCCCAGGTGCGCGCCCGGGCGCACCGCCTCGATGCCGCGCCACAGGCATTCATGGGTCACTTCGCACAGGCGCCGCGCCTGGATGGAAGGCTCGCCTACGTAGAACATGCGGCTGGTGTCGCCGTGGTAGCCGTCCTTGATGACCGTGACGTCGATGTTGATGATGTCGCCCGCACGCAGCCTCTTCGCTCCAGGCACGCCGTGGCACACCACGTGGTTGACCGAGGTGCAGATCGACTTGGGGAAAGGCCGGTAGCCGGGCGGCGCGTAGTTGAGCGGAGCAGGGGTCGCCTGCTGCACTTCGCAGATATAGTCGTGGCACAGCCGGTCGAGCTCGTCGGTCGTGACCCCAGGACGCACGTGCGGCGCGATGAAATCGAGCACCTCGGCGGCGAGCCGGCCGGCGATTCGCATCTTCTCGACTTCCTGCGGAGATTTGAGGTTGGGAAAGGCCATGAGCCGGAGCCGGAGTGGCACGCATGGCTCCGGCGCGATTGCATCCGTCTGGTTTTCGAAAGACAGCGGATTGTAGTCCACATCGGCGCTCCAGGCATCGGCGCGGATGTTGTTGAGGCAGGCCATTTTATCGTGCTAAAATAGCAAGTTAGCTTTTCGATCGGCGAGCTTCGCCGGTGGAGGAGCAAATTCGCACATCCGCCATCGTAAGGGTGGCCGCGCGGGCGGCCCTGCGGCGGATGGAGGCTTAACCCTTGCACAGGAGATCGAATCGCATGTCCGTCACGATGCGCGAGATGCTCGAAGCCGGCGTCCACTTCGGGCACCAGACTCGCTACTGGAACCCGAAGATGGCGCCGTACATCTTCGGCCACCGCAACAAGATCCACATCATCAATCTCGAGAAGACGCTCGCCCTGTATCAAGAGGCGCTCAAATTCGTGCGCCAGCTCTCCGCCAATAAAGGCACCCTGTTGTTCGTCGGGACCAAGCGCCAGGCCCGCGAGATCATCCGCGAGGAGGCGATCCGCTGCGGCTCGCCCTACGTGGACCATCGCTGGCTCGGCGGAATGCTCACCAATTACAAGACGGTCAAGCAGTCCATCAAGCGCTTGAAGGAAATGGAGGCGATGGTGCAGGATGGAACGCTCGATCGGCTGCCCAAAAAGGAGGCCCTGCACTACCAGCGCGAGATCGCCAAGCTCGATCGCAGCCTCGGCGGCATCAAGGACATGAACGGGCTGCCCGACGCGATGTTCGTGGTGGACGTGGGCTATCACAAAGGAGCGGTCGCGGAAGCGATCAAGCTCGGCATCCCGGTGATCGGCGTGGTGGACACCAATCACTCGCCCGACGGCGTGGCTTACGTGATCCCGGGCAACGACGACTCGAGCCGTGCGATCCGCCTCTACGCGCGCGGCATCGCCGACGCGGTGCTCGAGGGGCGGCTCGACAGCGTCAAGGAAATCGTGAGCGGAGACGAGGAGTTCGTCGAGGTCGAGGACGCTTGAGCGCGCGCATCGAGCGAGCACGGGGGGCGCGAGGCCCCCTTTTTTTAGCTGGAGAAGACGGAAAATGGCAGAGATCACCGCAGGCATGGTCAAGGAGCTGCGCGAGCGTACCGATGCGCCGATGATGGAGTGCAAGAAGGCCCTGGCGGAGGCCGGCGGCGACCTGGAAAAGGCGGAAGGGATACTGCGCGTGAGGCTCGGCAACAGGGCGAGCAAGGCGGCTTCCCGCGTGACCGCCGAGGGCGCTGTGGCGGCATGGATCGCCCCCGACGGCGGCAGCGGCGCGCTGATCGAGGTCAACTGCGAAACCGATTTCGTGGCCAAGAACGGAGAGTTCCTGGCGTTCGCCGGGGCGCTGGCGGAGCTCGTTGCCCGGCAGGCGCCTGCCGACCTCGCCGCGCTCTCGCGCCTGGCCTACGGCGCAGCGACGGTAGAGGAGGCGCGCAAGGCGCTCGTCGGCCGTATCGGCGAGAACATCGCTATCCGCCGCTTCGCGCGCCTCGCCGCCCGCGGCCGGCTCGCCGCCTACATCCACGGCGGCGCCCGGGTCGGCGTGCTGGTGGACGTCATCGGCGGGGACGAGGCGCTCGCCAAGGACCTCGCGATGCATATCGCCGCGGCCAAACCGCTGGCGATCGCGGCGGAGGGGGTGCCGGCCGCGGCGATCGAGCGCGAGCGCGAGATCGCAGCGGCGAAAGCCGCGCAATCCGGCAAGCCTGCCGCCATCGCGCAGAAGATGGTGCAAGGCGCAGTGCAGAAGTTCCTGCAGGAGGTCACCCTGCTCGGCCAGCCGTTCGTGAAGAACGACAAGCAGAGCGTCGGCGAGCTGCTCGAGTCGCGGGGCGCGCAGGTCGCGGGATTCGCGCTCTACGTGGTGGGCGAGGGGATCGAGAAAAAGAAAGACGACTTCGTCGCGGAGGTCATGGCACAGGTCGGGCGCACGGCCTGAACGCCGGCCACGCAACAGGACACGCTCCAATGCCCCAGACGCCCGCCTACAAGCGCATCCTGCTCAAGCTGAGCGGCGAGGCATTGATGGGCGATGACAGTTACGGCATCAACCGCGAGACCGTAGAGCGCATCGTGGGCGAGATCGCCGAGGTCGTGAATCTCGGCGTGGAGGTGGCGGTGGTGATCGGCGGCGGCAACATCTTCCGCGGCATCGCGCCCGCCTCCGCTCACATGGATCGCGCCACCGCCGACTATATGGGCATGCTCGCCACCGTCATGAACGCGCTCGCGCTTCAAGATACGATGCGGCGCGTGGGGCTGGTGAGCCGGGTGCAATCCGCGCTCAACATCGAGCAAGTAGTCGAGCCTTACATTCGCGGCAAGGCGATGCGCTACCTGGAGGAAGGCAAGGTGGTGATCTTCGCCGCCGGCACCGGCAACCCCTTCTTCACCACCGACACTGCAGCGGCACTGCGCGGCATGGAGATGAACGTTGACCTCGTGCTCAAAGCCACCAAGGTGGA
Organism: Burkholderiales bacterium; assembly: GCA_035574195.1. Lineage (GTDB taxonomy): Bacteria > Pseudomonadota > Gammaproteobacteria > Burkholderiales > SG8-41 > SG8-41. Next base: position 38,806 of record DATLZE010000066.1, read on the forward strand.
CGGGGTCTACACCGACGATCCCAAGACTCACCCCGAGGCAATGCGCTACCAGCGCCTGACCTTTGACGAGGCGATCATCAAGAACCTGCGGGTCATGGACGCGACGGCGCTGACGCTGTGCCGCGACCAGAAGCTGCCGATCAACGTGTTCAGCATCTTGAAGCCCTCGGCGCTGAAGCGCGTCGTGCTGGGCGAGGACGAGGGGACTTTCCTGCATAATTGAGGCGGAGAGACGAGCCGAGCGGAGGGCGAACCATGATTGCCGAGGTCAAGAAAACCGCCGAGCAAAAGATGAAGAAGACCGTGGAGACGCTCAAGAGCGATCTCGCCAAGATCCGAACCGGGCGCGCCCATACCGGGCTGCTCGATCACATCGTAGTGGATTATTATGGAGCGCCGACCCCGATCCCGCGGGTGGCGAACGTGACCCTGCTCGACGCGCGCACCATCGCGGTGACCCCGTGGGACAAGAAGATGGCCTCCGCGATCGAGAAGGCGATACGCGACTCCGACCTCGGGCTCAACCCGGCGACCACCGGCGACACGGTGCGGGTGCCGATGCCGCCGCTCACCGAGGAGCGGCGCAAGGAATTGATCAAGGTGGTGCGCCAGGAGGGCGAGACTGCACGGGTGGCGGTGCGCAACGTGCGGCGCGACGCGATCCATCACCTGAAGGAGCTGCTCAAACAGAAGAAAGTGGCCGAGGACGAGGAGCGCCGGGCGCAGGACGAGATCCAAAAGCTCACCGACCGCCACATCGCGGAGATCGACAAGCTGCTGCAGCAGAAAGAAGCCGACCTGATGGCGATATGACGACCGAGTTCACGAGCTCGACCCTCGCAGTGCCCGAAGCGCGCCGCATTCCGCGCCATGTGGCGATCATCATGGACGGCAACGGGCGCTGGGCCCGCCAGCGCTACCTGCCGCGCGCGGCCGGTCACCGGCGCGGGATCGAGGCGGTGCGCAACGTGGTGCGCGCCTGCGCCGAGCGCGGAATCGAGTATCTCACCCTGTTCGCGTTCTCGAGCGAGAACTGGCGGCGCCCCGCCGAGGAGGTCACGCTGCTGATGCAGCTCTTCATGAGGGCGCTCGAGCAGGAGGTCGGGAAGCTCCACGAGAACGGGATCCGCTTCCGGGTGATCGGGGACCTCGCCCGCTTCGAGCCAAGGCTTGTGCGCTTGATCCGCGAAGCCGAAGCCCTCACCGCGGACAATCGGCGGCTCACGCTCACCATCGCAGCGAACTACGGCGGGCGCTGGGACGTGCTGCAGGCAGTGAACCGCATGCTGCGCGAGCGGCCGGAGCTCGCCGGAGGATTCGGAGAGCACGATCTCGCGCCGTACCTCGCCTTGAGCTATGCGCCGGAGCCCGACCTCTTCATCCGCACCGGTGGCGAGCAGCGCATCAGCAACTTCGTGCTGTGGCAGCTCGCCTATACCGAGCTCTACTTCACGGACGTGCTGTGGCCGGACTTCGATGCGGCCGCGCTCGACCGCGCCATCGTCTCCTACCAGCAGCGCGAGCGACGCTTCGGGCGCACGAGCGAACAGCTGCCGGCCGACGCCGGGCTCGCAACTTACCGCGCGCAATCGGCGAGCGACGCCGCCTGAGGGCCGCGCCCGCCGCCCCCATGCTCGCTACGCGGCTCGCCACAGCGGTCGCGCTGCTCGCGGCTTTTGTCGCAGCGCTGTTCTGGTTGCCCAATCGCTGGTGGACTGCGGTCTTGCTCGTGCCGTTGTTCCTGGCGGGGTGGGAATGGGCGGCGCTCGCGGGATGGGGGAGGGCGGCGCGCTGGGCGTATTGCGGCGCCCTGAGCGCCAGCGCGCTCCTGTTGTGGCTCGCCGCTTCCCCGGCCGCGCCGCTGACAGCCGTCGAAACCGTGATCTACGGTGCCGGATGCGCGTTCTGGCTGCTGGTCGCGCCCGTGTGGATCGGGCGACTCTGGCGCATCCGCTCGGCTGCCGTCCTGGCCCCCACTGGCTTCGTCGTGCTGCTGCCGGCCTGGCTCGCGCTCGCGCGGCTGCAAGCCGAGCCCGGGCACTTGCTCGCCGTGCTCGCCGTCGTATGGCTGGCGGACAGCGCGGCTTATCTCGTCGGCAGCCGCTGGGGCCGGCACAGGCTCGCACCCGCCGTGAGCCCCGGCAAGAGCTGGGAGGGCGTGGCGGGCGCAGCGGCGGCAGCCGCGGTGTATTATGCTGTGCTGTCCGGTGTGGGCGCGCCTTGGACGGGATCGAGAGGAGCGGTGCTGGTCGCGGCCGTAGCGGTGGCGAGCGTGGTCGGGGACTTGTTCGAGTCATGGCTCAAGCGCCAAGCTGGCGTCAAGGACAGCGGCGCGCTGCTGCCCGGGCACGGGGGCGTGCTCGACCGCACCGACAGCCTGCTGTCGAGCCTGCCGTTCGCAGCTCTCATCCTGGCGTATCCGGACTGAACGCCGTTCGATGAAGGTCAGACAGCGCCTCGCCATACTCGGCTCCACGGGCAGCGTCGGGGTCAACACGCTCGACGTGGTGGCGCGCCACCGCGAGCGGTTCGAGGTCGTGGCGCTCGCCGCGCGCCGCCGCGCGGACGTGCTGTTCGAGCAGTGCATGAGGTTCCGGCCCAAGCTCGCCGTGATGCTCGAGCCCGGCGCGGCGCGCGAGTTGCGCGGCCGGTTGCGGGGGGCCGGTCTCGCCTGCGAGGTGCGAAGCGGGCTGGATGCGCTCGAGGAGGCAGCGGGCGCGCCCGGCGTGGACACGGTGGTGGCGGGGATCGTCGGTATCGCGGGCCTGCGCCCGACGCTCGCTGCCGTGCGCGCGGGCAAGAAGGTGCTGCTCGCCAACAAGGAATCGTTGGTGACGGCCGGACCGATCTTGATGGAGGCCGCGCGCGCGCGTGGCGCCCGGCTGCTGCCGATAGACAGCGAGCACAACGCGATTTTCCAGTCCTTGCCGCGCGACTACCCTGGCAGTCCCGAGGCGGCCGGCGTGCGCCGGATCATGCTCACCGCCTCTGGAGGGCCGTTTCGCCGCGTGCCGCTGCCCGAGCTCGATGCCGTCACGCCCGAGCAGGCGTGCGCGCATCCCAACTGGGTGATGGGACGCAAGATTTCGGTGGACTCCGCGACCATGATGAACAAGGGCCTCGAAGTGATCGAGGCGCACTGGCTGTTCAACGTGGAGGCGGACAGAATCGAAGTCGTGATCCACCCCGAGAGCGTGATCCACTCTCTGGTCGAGTACATCGACGGCTCAGTAATCGCCCAGCTCGCCAACCCCGACATGCGCACGCCGATCGCCCACGCGCTCGCGTTTCCCCAGCGCATCGCCGCAGGCGTCGAGTTCCTCGACCTCGCCCGGCTAGGGGCGCTGCACTTCGAGCGCCCCGACACACAGCGCTTCCCCTGCCTGCGCCTCGCCTACGAAGCGCTCGCCGCCGGAGGCACGACGCCAGCAGTGCTCAATGCCGCCAACGAGGCCGCCGTGGCGAGCTTTCTCTCGGGCACGCTCCGGTTCAGCCGGATTCCGGCGCTGATCGAGGCGGTGCTCGCGGCGGTACCCCGCGCGCCGGTGAACGGCCTCGAGGACGTGCTCGAGGCCGATCGCGCCGCACGCGAACGCGCGGCGCGCTGGCTGCGCAGCACGCCGGCCACGGCCGTTCAACCGCGCCGTGCAGCGCGCTCTTGATTCCATCACGCTCAGGAGGCGTTCACTCGCATGTCGCTGATCGTCACCCTGGCCGCCTTCCTGGCCGCGCTCGGCTGCTTGATCGTGGTCCACGAATTCGGCCATTACCTCGCCGCACGCGCGTACGGCGTGAAAGTGCTGCGCTTCTCGGTCGGATTCGGCAGGCCGCTCGTGACCTGGCGCCTGGGCCGGGACGCCACGGAGTGGGTGATCGCCGCTTTTCCGCTCGGCGGCTATGTCAAGATGCTGGACGAGCGCGAAGGCCGCGTCGCTCCCGAGGAGCTGGCACGCGCCTTCAACCGCCAGTCAGTGTGGCGCCGGCTCGTGATCGTGGCGGCGGGGCCGGCCGCGAATTTCTTGCTGGCGATCGCGCTCTACTGGTTCCTGTTCGTCTACGGCATGCCGGGGATGAGGCCGGTGATCGGCGAGCCGCCCGGGGGCACGCCTGCGCGCCTGGCCGGTTTCACGGCCGGCGAAACGCTGGTGAAAATCGGCGACGAGCCGGTCACGACCTGGCAGGACGCACGCTGGGTGCTGCTGCAGCGCGCGGTGCAGAAGGCTACGGTGACGATCGAGGTGCGCGGCGTGCGCGGAGAGCCCGCGTGGCGCAAGCTCGATCTCTCGGCGTTGGGCCCGGAGGAGCTCGACAGCGATTTTCTGCGCGCGCTGGGATTCGTCCGCTATCAGCCGCCGCTCAGGCCCGTAATCGGGGAAATCGTGAGCGGCGGGGCAGCCGAACGGGGCGGACTCAGGCCGGGCGACGAGATCGTCGCAATCAACAACCGGAGGACCGGAGCGTGGAGCGAGGTGGTCGAGATCGTGCGTGCAAGCCCTGGTGCCGCGCTCACCTTCGAGGTGCGGCGCGCCGGCTCGATCCTGCCGGCGTTCGTCGTGACGCCCGAGGCGGTGACCGAGGGCGGGCGCAGCGTCGGACGCATCGGCGCCGCGCCGCGAGTAGATCGCGCGGCGTTCGGCGAGCTGTTCGTAGAAGTGCGCTATGGACCGCTCGAAGCCCTGTCGCGCGCGCTCGCCAGGACCTGGGACACCACGGTCTTCAGCCTGAAGATGCTCGCCAAGATGGTGGTGGGAGAGGTTTCGCTCAGGAATCTGTCGGGGCCGATTACGATCGCCGATTACGCAGGGCAGTCGGCGCAGAGCGGCACCGCCTCGTACTTGATGTTCCTCGCGCTGATCAGCATCAGTCTCGGCGTGCTCAACCTGCTGCCCATTCCCTTATTGGATGGGGGGCATTTGATGTATTATATTCTCGAGATTCTCAAAGGCAGTCCGGTATCGGACCGGGCCATCGAGATCGGGCAGCACGTCGGCATGGCGCTGCTATTTACGCTGATGGCCTTCGCCCTGTATAACGATATAACCCGCCTGATAAGCGGCTGAATTCATGCGTCGGATCCGTGCTGTCTTGCTCGTGCTCGCGCTCAACGCAGCCACGGCATCCGCCTTCGAGCCCTTCGTCATCCGAGACATCCGCGTCGAGGGCATCCAGCGCACCGAGGCGGGCACGGTCTTCGGCTATCTCCCGGTCAAGGTCGGCGACACCATGAACGAGGAGAAAGCCTCGCAGGCGATCCGCGCGCTCTACGCGACCGGCTTTTTCCGCGACGTGAGCCTCGAGCGCGAGGGCGACGTGCTGGTCGTGGTGGTGCAGGAGCGGCCCTCGATCGCGCTCGTGGATTTCACCGGCGTGCGCGAGTTCAACAAGGAACAGCTCACGGCCGGCATGCGCCAGATCGGGCTCGCGGAGGGCCGGATCTTCGATCGCGGCCTGCTCGAGCGCGCGGAGCAGGAGCTCAAGCGCCAGTATCTCGCGCGCGGATACTACGCCGTTTCCGTGAGCACCACCGTCACGCCCCTCGAGCGCAATCGCGTATCGATTAGCTTCAACGTCGAGGAGGGCGGCATCGCCAAGATCCGCCAGATCAGCATCATCGGCGCCAAGGCCTTCAGCGAGAAGGAGCTGCTCGGCCAGTTCGTGCTGCGCACCCCGGGGCTGATGACCTGGTTCAGCAAGCACGACCAGTACTCGCGCCAGAAGCTCGCGGCCGATCTCGAGTCCCTGCGCTCGTTCTATCTCGACCGCGGCTATCTCGAATTCAGCATCGACTCGACGCAGGTCTCGATCACACCGGACAAGCGGGACATCTACATCACGGTGAGCATCACCGAGGGCCCCAGGTACACCGTGACGGACATCAAGATCGCGGGCGAGAAGCTGGTGCCCGAGGAGGAGATCCGCAAGCTGATCCAGATCAAGCCTGGGGAGGTTTTCTCGCGCGCGCGGCTCACCGAGTCCACCAAGCTCATCACCGAGCGCCTCGGCAACGACGGATACGCGTTCGCCAACGTCAACGCCGTGCCCGAGCTCAACCGGGAGAAGCAGCAGGTGGCGTTCACCTTTTTCATCGACCCTGGCCGCCGCGTCTACGTGCGCCGGATCAACATCGCCGGCAACACGCGCACGCGCGACGAGGTGATCCGCCGCGAGCTGCGCCAGCTCGAAGGGGCGTGGTACTCGACGGAAAAGATCGCGCTTTCGCGCCAGCGCGTGGACCGGCTCGGCTACTTCACGGACGTCGGAGTCGAGACGCCGGCGGTGCCGGGCACGACCGACCAGGTGGACATGAACGTCACGGTGACCGAGAAGCCGACCGGGTTGCTGCTCTTCGGAGCCGGCTTCGGCAGCGGCGAGGGAGTGCTGCTGTCGGGATCGGTTTCGCAAAACAACATTTTCGGTTCCGGGCGGCACGTCTCGGCGCAGATCAACAGCAGCAAGATCAACACCACCTATTCGCTTTCGTACACCAATCCTTACTACACGATTGACGGCGTGAGCCGCGGATTCGATGTGTATTACCGCGAGATCGATCCCTCGGACAACGGCCTGGGACGCTACCAAACCAAGAGCGTGGGCGGGCAGTTGCGGCTCGGCGTCCCGATCACCGAGAACGACACCATCCAGTACGGCCTCGGCTACGAGGCGACCGATATCACGACGTTCACGGACAGCCCGCTGTTCTACAAGGACTACGTTGCCGTGTTCGGACCGAGCAATTCCAATCTGTTCGCCTCCGCGGGCTGGGCGCGCGACGAGCGCGACAGCCTGATCTACCCCACGCGCGGCACCTTCCAGAAGGCCGGAGCCGAGCTCGGCCTGCCGGCAGGCGATCTGAAGTACTACAAGGTCTCCTACCAGTATCAGCGCTATTTTCCGCTGACGCGCAATCTCACCTTCATGGTGAACGGGGAGGCCGGCTATGGCGACGGCTACGGGGGCAGGCCGCTGCCTTTCTTCAAGAACTTCTTCGCGGGGGGGATCGGGTCGGTGCGCGGCTTCCGGTCTTATACTATCGGTCCCAAGGACAGCAACAACGACCCGCGGGGGGGCAGCCGCAAGCTCCTCGGCAACACCGAGCTGCTGTTCCCCTTCCCGGGGCTGGAGAACGACCGGTCGGTGAGGATGAGCGTGTTCGTGGACGCGGCGATCGTCGGGGACACTTACGGCACCGACGAGCTGAGATATTCGACGGGCATGGGCTTGTCCTGGGTCTCCCCGCTCGGGCCGCTCAAGCTCAGCGTGGCGAAGCCGCTGCGCGAGCGCCCGGGGGACAGGAAGCAGGTCTTCCAGTTCACGTTCGGGGGGGTATTTTGATCCGGCGCCGCTCGGCAGGAAAGCGGCGGGCGCCGCTGGAAGGAGATCACGTGAGACGCATGCATTCGATCGTGGCGGCCCTGGCGCTGTGCCTGGCCGCGACTGCGGCGCAGGCCGCCGATTTCAAGATCGGCTTCGTGGATGCCGAGCGCATCAACCGCGAGTCGGCACCGGCCGAGCGTGCCGCCCGGCAGCTGGAGAAGGAGTTCGGCCCGCGCCAGCAGGAATTGCAGCGGCGCGAAGCCCAGATCAAGGCGCTGCAGTCCCAGCTCGAGAAGGAAGCGGTCACCATGAGCGAGAGCGAGCGCCGCGCCAAGGAGCAGGAACTCGCGCGCATGAGCATCGAGTTCCAGCGGCTGCAGCGGGAGTTCCGCGAGGACCTCAACATTCGCCGCAACCAGGAGATCTCGGCGCTGCTCGAGCGCGCCAATCGCGTGATCCGGCAGATCGCGGAAGCGGAGAAATTCGACTTGATCGTCCAGGACGCGGTCTACCGCAGCCCGCGTATCGACATCACCGACCGGGTGCTCAAGGCGCTCGCCGAAGGCAAGTAGTCCGCGGTCTGCGCCGCGGCGGCACGACCGCACTCCGGCGGCGCGGGATGGGTGGCGATCGTGCGCTCATGACAGGCAGCGAGAACAGAACCTACAGCCTGCGCGAGATCGTCGAACGCTTCGGCGGCGAGATCGCCGGCGATCCGCGGGTGCAGGTGCGCCGCGTCGCCACTCTCGAGAACGCCACCCCCGACGCCATCACCTTTCTGGCGAACGAGCGCTATCTTCCGCAGCTCGGAAGCACGCGCGCGGGCGCGGTGATCGTGGGCGAGGCTGCGCGGGAGGCGACCGCGCTGCCGCGAATCGTGTGCGCCAATCCGTACGCCTATTTCGCGCGCGTCTCGGCGCTGTTCAACCCGCCCCGCGCGGTACGGCCAGGCGTGCACCCGAGCGCCGTCGTGGCCGCGACGGCATCGGTCGCAAGGGACGTGGAAATCGGCCCCTGCGCCGTGATCGGCGAGCGCGCCGTGATCGGAGCCGGCTGCGTGATCGGAGCCGGCTGCTCGATCGGGGAAGGGGTTGCGATCGGCTCCGATACCCGGCTCCACGCGAACGTCACGATCTACGACGGCTGCGTGATCGGCAGCCGCGTGATCCTGCATTCCGGGGTGGTGATCGGTGCCGACGGTTTCGGGTTCGCGATGGACGGCGAGCGCTGGCTCAAGGTGCCGCAGGCGGGGCGCGTAGTGATCGGCGACGACGTCGAGATCGGCGCCAACACGACCGTGGACCGCGGTGCGCTCGACGACACCGTGATCGAGGATGGGGTCAAGCTCGACAACCTGATTCAGATCGCGCACAACGTGCGCGTCGGGGCGCATACGGTGATCGCGGCATGCGCCGGAATCGCAGGCAGCGCCCGTATCGGGCGCTATTGCAGGATCGGAGGCGCCTCCTGCATCGTGGGCCACGTCACCATCGCCGACCGGGTGGAAATTTCGCCGCTGACGCTGGTCATGAAACCCATCGAACGGCCCGGACTGTATACCGGCATCTACGCCGCGGAGCCGCACCAGTCCTGGCGCAGGAACGCTGCGCAGCTGCGCCACCTCGCGGAGTTGGTGGAGCGAATCCGCGAGCTGGAAAGGAAGCTCACCCAGCCGAAAAGGAGCAAGCCTTGAGCAGCATGGACATCCACGAGGTCCTCGAGTACCTGCCCCACCGCTATCCCTTCCTGCTGATCGACCGCGTGCTCGCGTGCGAGCCGGGCAAGAGCATCCAGGCGGTCAAGAACGTGACCATCAACGAGCCGTTTTTCGGCGGTCATTTTCCCCACCATCCGGTGATGCCCGGGGTGCTCATCCTCGAGGCGCTCGCCCAGGCCGCCGCGATCCTGTCGTTTCGCACCGGCAACCACAAGGCCGACCGCAACTCGGTCTACTACTTCGTCGGCATAGACCATGCGCGGTTCAAGCGACCGGTCCGGCCGGGCGACGTGTTGGCGCTGGATGTCACGCTCAAGCGCCACGCGCGCGGCATGTGGATCTTCGACGCCGTCGCCAGGGTGGACGGGGCGGTGGTCACCGAGGCCGAGCTGATGTGCACCATCCGTACCCGCGGCGAGGCCAGGGACGGCTCCTCGTGAGCGGCGCGGCCGATGGCGCGCGGCGGATGGCTGGGATGATCCACCCCACCGCCATCGTTCACCCCGGGGCGAAGCTCGCCCCCGACATCGAGATCGGGCCCTATGCCGTAATCGGGCCTCACGTCGAGATCGGCCCGGGGTGCCGGATCGGCCCGCACGCCGTGATCACCGGACACACTCGCATCGGCGCGAACAACCGCATCTACCAGTTCGTCTCGCTCGGGGAAGCGCCGCAGGACAAGAAGTACGGAGGCGAGCCGACGCGGCTCGAGATCGGGAACAACAACACGATCCGCGAATTCTGCACTTTCAACTGCGGCACGGTACAGGACGCGGGTGTCACGCGGCTGGGTGACGATAACTGGATCATGGCCTACGTCCACCTTGCCCACGACTGCCAGATCGGCAGCCACACCGTGTTCGCCAATAATGCCCAGCTCGCAGGGCACGTTCAGGTAGGCGATTACGCGATCCTCGGAGGATTCACCGTGGTGCACCAGCACTGCCGCATCGGGGCGCACAGCATCACCGGGCTCGGCACGATCGTGCTGCAGGACGTGCCGCCGTACGTCACCGCCTCGGGCAACTCCGCCCGTCCCTACGGCATCAACGTCGAGGGCCTGAAGCGGCGCGGATTCGCCCCGGACACGATCACGCGGCTCAAGCGCGCCTACCGCACGCTCTACAAGGCCGGGCTCACTCTCGAGCAGGCGCGCCGAGAGCTCGCGCAGCAGGCGAAGGACTGCCCGGAAATCCAAGTGCTCGTGGATTTCCTGGCGCACTCCACTCGCAGCATCATCCGCTAGGAATCCGTCCAGCGCTCCGGACAGATTCCCGACATGAACCCGGATCGAGTCCCAGGCCGTCGGTGCTGCGGCAACCAGGCTCGGCGGCCCGTGGATTCGCACTGACCGTCCATGGAACCGAATGCGGCAGGCTCGCCCTTGATCGGCGTGGTCGCGGGCGAGGCCTCTGGCGATCTTCTCGGCAGCTATCTGGTGCAGGCGCTGCGAGCACGCCTGCCACACGCGCGCTTCGTCGGTATCGGGGGGCCGCGCATGCAGTCCGCGGGCGTGGAGTCGTTCTATCCGATGGAGAAGCTCGCGGTGCGCGGCTACGTGGAAGTGGCGCGCCACTACCTCGAGATCGTCGCGATCCGGAGGCGGCTGGCGGCTCGCCTGATCGAGGAGCGCCCGGCGCTGTTCGTGGGCGTGGACGCGCCGGATTTCAACCTCGCCCTCGAGGAGCGGCTGCGCTCGGCCGGCATACCGACGGCGCATTTCGTGGCCCCGGCGATCTGGGCCTGGCGCAGGGAGCGCCTGGGACAGATCCGCCGCGCGGTATCGCGCATGCTGGTGGTGTTCCCATTCGAGCGCGCGCTCTTCGAGCAGGCGGGCGTGCCGGTCGCCTACGTGGGGCACCCGCTCGCAGAGGCGCTCGCCCGGCTGCCTGCTCGCGACGCGGTGCGCGAGCAGCTGCGCCTGCCGGTGTCGGCCCGCGTCATCGCGCTTCTGCCGGGCAGCCGGACGAGCGAGATCGCTCAGCTGGCCGGCCTCTTCCTCGATGCGGCCGCGAGAATCGCGGCGGGCGTCGGGGGGGCGCATTTTCTGGTGCCGCTCGCGAGCCGCGAGACGCGCGAGCTATTCGAATCCGTGCTCTACCGCCGCGCAGAAGACGGGCTCAACGTGACAGTGCTCTTCGGGCACGCCCACGAAGCCATGGCTGCGGCCGACGTGGTGCTGGCAGCTTCCGGCACAGCTACGCTGGAAGCCGCCCTGATCGGGCGGCCGGTGGTGATCGCCTACCGCATGCCGTACTTGTCCTGGTGGCTCACGCGGCTGCGCCGCTACCAGCCTTACATCGGACTGCCCAACATCCTGGCCGGGGAGTTCATCGTTCCGGAATTCGTGCAGGAAGAGGCCACCGCGGAGAACCTCTCGCAGGCGGTGACCAACCTCCTGTTCGACGGAACGGTCCGCGCGCGGCTCGAGCGCCGCTTCGCCGCGATCGCGCGCGAGCTCAGGCAGGACAGCGCCGAGCGCATCGCCGCAGCGCTCCTGCCCTTGATCGAGCCCTGAGCTGCGCATGGGTGCAATCCTGGTATGCGGCGTGGACGAAGCGGGGCGCGGGCCACTCGCCGGGCCGGTCACCGCCGCCGCCGTGATTCTCGAGCGGTCGCGACCGATCGCGGGGATCGCCGACTCCAAGACGCTCGCGCCCGCGAGGCGCGAGGCGCTGGCGCGGGAAATTCGCGCCCGGGCGCTCGCCTGCTCGGTGGCGAGCGCGAGCGTGGAGGAGATCGACTCGCTCAACATCCTGCAGGCGACTCTGCTCGCCATGCGCCGCGCCGTGGAGGGGCTGGGTATCAGGCCAGAGGAAGTGCTGGTGGACGGAACGCATCTGCCCCGGCTCGACGTGCCCGCGCGCGCGGTCCCGCGCGGGGACGCCACGGTCTCCGCGATCGCAGCCGCCTCCATTCTGGCCAAGGTCGCGCGCGACGCCATGATGCTGGAGCTGCATCGGGTGCATCCCGAGTACGGCTTCGACCGGCACAAGGGCTATCCTACCGCGGAGCACCTCGCGGCACTGAAGAGATACGGGGTCTCGGCCGCGCACCGGCGCAGCTTCGCGCCGGTGCGCGCGCTGCTCGAGATTCGCTCTCGCGAGCCCTGAATTGGGGACCGAGAATCGAGAAAAACATGCTGCCCGCGCACCGCTCGCTGTCTCTTGCGCGATATGCAATTCGCTGAAAATGCGCGGAGCACCTTGGCGGCAGACCGCCGTTTACTGTTTGCCGACCACCGTTTACCATGCGGGTCATGAAAATCGCTTTGATGTTCCATCTGCTCGGTGCAGTGGTCTGGATCGGGGGCATGTTTTTCGCTTATCTCGTGTTGCGGCCGGCGGCCTCCCGCTTCGAGCCTGCCCACAGGCTTGCGCTGTGGGCCGCGGTCCTGGAGCGCTTTTTCCGCTGGGTGTGGGCGGCAGTGGCGTCGATCCTCGCGAGCGGGTTCTACATGTTAGCGGCGATCGCCGATGCGGGCCGGGTTCCGCTCTATGTCCATCTGATGCTCTATGCCGGAGTGCTGATGATGCTGATCTTCGCCTACGCGTTTTTCTCGCCGTATCCGGCACTGCGGCGCGCCGTGGCCGCGCAGGACTGGACGGCGGCGGCAGCAGCGCTCGACCAGATCCGCCTCGCCGTCGCCGTGAACCTCGCGCTCGGGCTGATCAATCTCGTCATCGCGACCGCGGGCGCCATATAGCCTCGGTCTCCAAGGCAGGAGGCGGTCCCGCGGCCGTCAACGCAGCTCGGCGAGGAGCCGCCCCAGGCTCTCGCGCTCGCGCCGGACGGTCACCAGCCGTCTGCGCTCCCGGCACTGCTGCCGCAGCAGCCAGTGGAAGCGGGGATCGCTCTCCACACGCCACATCAGGCGTGCGAGCGCGCGCGCGTCCTCCAGGGGAAAATAGCCGCGGTAGCGGGCGCCGAGCATGCCGACGTTGCCCGGAATGCGCGAGGCGAGCACCGGAGTTCCGGCTGCGAGCGCCTCGGACACGACGTTGGCGCCGCCTTCCATGCGCGAACTGATCACCATCGCGCGGGCGCGAGCGAGCAGCCGCAGCGCCTTTCCGTGTGCAACCTCTCCCAGCCAGCGGTAGCGCGGCTCGCGCTCGCTCCAGGCACGCGCGGCCTGGGCCATTTCCGGGCTCATTGCCGCGCCGATGTGCGTGATGCGGATGCGGCTTTCTGCAGGCAGGTGGGCGAGCGCCTGCGCGGCACGGAAAGGATCCTTTTCCTCGCGCAGGTGCCCGCTCACCACGATCTCGAAGCAGCGCTTGAGCGGAGGGCAGGCGGCGGCGCGCGCCGACTGGTAGATCACGCGCGTCTTGCGGCGCAGATCGGGGGCGAGCTCGTCGAGCCCGCGCTCCTGCAACACCACCATGCGGGTGGCGAGCCGCATGGATTCGCGGGCGTTCGCGTCGAACCGGATGTCGCGGTAGAGATCGGTGCCGGTCAGCGCCAGCACGATCGGGCGCTCTGGCCAGGTCTCGGCGAAGCGCCGGATGGAGTCATGGCTGCGGCGCGCGTGCAACGCGATCAGGACGTCCGCCGCGGCGCCATCCCATTCGACTTGCACGCGCACCCGGTGGCCCATCGCGCGCAGCAGCGCCGCCCAACGGTCCGCGGTGGTGCGGTTGCCGTGGCGCGTGCCGGCCGCGGCGGGTGTGGCGATCGCGATTTTCACCGGAGCGCGTTGCCGCTACACTTTGGCTCATTTTCACACAGCCGGCCATGAGCGAGCCAGCATCCACGTTCGGTGTCGCCGGGCTGCGGCGCCTGCTGCTCGAGGCGCGCGCCCGCACCCTCGCCCATGCGCACGATCTGCACGGCGCACAGCTGCTGGGGCCGCGCCTCGCGATCGTCAACCCGCCGCTGTGGGAAATCGGCCACGTCGGCTGGTTCCAGGAATACTGGTGCCTGCGCCACCGGCCGCGGCGAACGCCGCTGGCACCGCTGCTTCCGGGCGCCGATGCGCTCTACGATTCCGCGATCGTTCCCCATGCCGCGCGCTGGGACCTGCCCCTGCCCGGGCTCGAGGCGACGCTGCGCTATCTCGAACGGGTCCTGCAGCGCGTGCTCGAGCGCCTCGAGCGGGAGGGCGCCACGCCGCACTTGCGCTACTTCGTCCAGCTCGCCGCGTATCACGAGGAAATGCACTGCGAGGCGTTCACCTACACGCGCCAGACGCTCGGCTATGCCGCCCCCCCTGACGGTCCCGTGAAGGCCGGGCTGGGCGCCGGGCCCTGTCCGGGCGATGTCGAGATCCCGGGCGGTGAATTTCTCCTGGGCGCCTCGCCGCAGGACGCATCCTTCGTCTTCGACAATGAAAAATGGGCGCATCGCGTGCGGGTCGCGCCGTTCGCGATCGCGCGCGCCCCGGTCACCAACGCCGAATTCGCCGCCTTCGTCGCCGACGGCGGCTACTGCCGGCGCGAGCTGTGGAGCAGGGCGGGCTGGCGCTGGCGGGAACAGGCCCGGGTCAATGGCCCTCTGTACTGGGAGAAGAACGGCGGAGACTGGATGCGCCGCCTCTACGACAGGATGATCGAGCTTTCGCCTCATGCGCCCGTGATCCATGTCAGCTGGTACGAGGCGGACGCTTATTGCCGCTGGGCGGGGCGGCGGCTGCCGACGGAGGCCGAATGGGAATTCGCTGCCGCTGCGGTGCCCGCTGTGGCCGGCGAGAAGCGCAAGTATCCGTGGGGCGATGCGGACGGGCAAGCGCAACGGGCCAACTTGTATGGAACGCTCGGCACCTGCGCCGACGTCGCGGCGTTTCCGGAAGGCGACAGCGCATGGGGCTGCCGCCAGATGCTGGGCAACGTCTGGGAATGGGTCGCCGACTGGTTCGGTCCCTACCCGGGTTATATCCGCGACCCCTACAAGGAGTACTCGGAGCCTTGGTTCGGCGACCACAAGGTGCTGCGCGGCGGCAGCTTCGCGACGCGCGCGGCGCTGCTGCGCAATACCTGGCGCAATTTCTACACGCCGGACCGGCGCGACGTCTTCGCCGGATTCCGCACCTGCGCGGCGTGAAGCGAATCAGCTCAGCAGACAATCCGCATTACAAGGCGCTGCGGCGCCTCGTTCAATCCTCCCAGGAGCGGAAGAAAACAGGGCTGTCGGTGCTCGATGGCGCACGCCTCGTCGCGGCCTATCGCGAGCAGGGCGGCACGCCCGAGGAAATCGTCATCAGCAACTCGGCAGGCGCCGATCCGCAGGTGCAGGCCCTGCTGCAGGATATGCCAGGATCGCAGCTCCTCGTGCTGAGCGACGCGCTGTTCGCGGGGCTGTCCTCGGTCGCGACACCGACCGGGATCCTCGCCGTGGTGAGGACCCCGCGCCCGCAGCCGCTACCGCAGGAAATGGACGCCTGCGTGATGCTGGAGGGGCTCCAGGATCCTGGCAACCTCGGCTCGATCCTGCGCACCTGCGCCGGGGCGGGGGTGCGCCACGTGCTGCTGTCGAGGGACGCGGTGCACGCCTGGTCACCGCGCGTGCTGCGCGCCGCGATGGGAGCGCATTTCGCGCTCCAGATCCACGAGCACGTTGACTTGGCGCAGGCAGCGGCCGCGTTTCCCGGAAAACGGATCGCGACTGATCGGCACGCCGTGCGCTCTCTCTACGACGTGGATCTCACGGGCCGGGTCGCGCTGCTCTTCGGGCGCGAGGGCAGCGGCCTCACGCTCCGGCTCAAGCAGGCGGCCGACGAGGTGGTGGCGATTCCGATGCCGGGGGGGATCGAGTCGCTCAACGTCGCGGCAGCGGCGGCCGTGTGCCTGTTCGAGCGGGTGAGGCAGCTTTCAGCGCTCGGCGACCGATCATCGACTGCCTCCGGCAAGGGAGGAAGCTGAATATTGCGCTTCCTATGCCGCTTGGAGCTGATCGCTGCAAGCCGATAACTGGCGGCTAATAGATCCTCCGCACCAGCTTCGCCTCGTGCAGGATGGTCGTCGCCAGCTCCTCGACCGACTTGCTGGTCGCGTCGAGGTAGGGAATGCCTTCCTGGCGCATCAGCGCCTCTGCGGCGCGCACCTCGTACTCGCAGTTGGCGAGCGTGGCGTAGCGGCTGCCCGGCCGGCGCTCGTTGCGGATCTGTTGCAGCCGCTCCGGCTGGATGGTGAGCCCATAGAGCCGGCGCTTGAGCGGCCGCAGCTGCGCCGGCAGCTGCCGGTGCTCGAAGTCCTCGGGGATCAGCGGATAGTTGGCAGCGCGCACGCCGTACTGCATCGCGAGGTAGAGGCAGGTCGGGGTCTTGCCGCAGCGCGATACCCCGACCAGGATCACGTCGGCGTCGGCGAGGTTGCGCGTGGCGTGGCCGTCGTCGTGCGCGAGCGCGTAGTTCACCGACTCGATGCGGTGATGGTAATTCACGAAGTCGGTGACGCTGTGCGAGCGACCGACCGCGTGCGAGGCCTTCACGCCGAGCTCGCGCTCGAGCGGCGAGATGAAGATCTCGAAGCAGTCGAGAAACAGGGCGTTTGCCTGTCCGACGACTTGCGCGATCTCGGTGCGAGCGAGCGTGCTGATCACGATCGGGCGCACGCCGTCTGCTGTGCCCTGGCGGTTGATCCGTTCCACGGCCTCGCGCGCCTTCTCCGGCGTGTCCACGAAGGGCAGCG
This sequence comes from Burkholderiales bacterium, assembly GCA_035574195.1. Lineage (GTDB taxonomy): Bacteria > Pseudomonadota > Gammaproteobacteria > Burkholderiales > SG8-41 > SG8-41. The sequence goes on from DATLZE010000066.1 coordinate 55,462, forward strand.
TCACTTCCTCGAACTGCACCCCGTCGAACTGAGTGAGCAGGCTGTGCCCGAGCATCTCCGCGGTAATGCCGGTACGGTCGGAAACGAAGAATGCCGTGCGCTTGTGCGCCATCGGTGCTGCCCGCGGCGGATTTTGCCGGTAAAATAACGCGTTTTCCCGCGAACCACAATCGGTTGTTCCGCTCATGAACGCTTCCCCCCTGGTGATGGATCTCGCCGCGCTGAGGATGAAGGACGTCGCGGCGGTCGGCGGCAAGAACGCCTCGCTCGGCGAGCTGATCGGAAGGCTTGCCGGCGCCGGCGTGCGGGTGCCTGCAGGCTTCGCCACGACCGCCCACGCCTACCGCGAATTCCTCGCGCAGGGAGGGCTCGACCGGCGCATCGCGCAGCGGCTCGCCGCGCTCGATCCCGACGACGTCCAGGCGCTCGCGCGGGCGGGCGAGGAGATCCGCGGCTGGATCGCCGCCCAAGATCTCACACCGCGTCTCAAGCAGGAAATCGCCGATGCCTACCACAGGCTCGCCGCCGCCGCGGGCGCCGAGGCATCCTTCGCCGTGCGCTCGTCGGCCACCGCAGAGGACCTGCCCGAGGCCTCATTCGCCGGCCAGCAGGAGACCGTGCTCAACGTCCACGGACTGGAGAATCTCTACCGCGCGATCCGGCACGTATTCGCCTCGCTCTACAACGACCGCGCGATCTCGTACCGCGCGCACCAGGGCTACGCTCACGACGGGGTGGCGCTCTCCGCCGGGGTGCAGCGCATGGTCAGAAGCGACCTCGGCGCCTCCGGAGTGATGTTCACGCTCGATACCGAGTCCGGCTTCGACCAGGTGGTGTTCATCACCTCCTCCTACGGGCTGGGCGAGACCGTGGTGCAGGGTCAGGTCAACCCCGACGAGTTCTACGTGTACAAGCCCGCGCTGCGCCAGGGGCGGCGCGCGATCCTGCGGCGGGCCCTCGGCTCCAAGGCGCTCAAGACAATCTACGGCGAGGAGCGCGCGATCGGGCGCTCGGTGAGGACGGTCGAAGTGCCCGAGCCGGAGCGGCGCCGCTTCTCGATCACCGACGCGGAAGTGGAGGAGCTCGCGCGCTACGCGCTCGCGATCGAGGAGCACTACGGGCGGCCGATGGACATCGAGTGGGCCAAGGATGGAATCGATGGGCGGCTCTATATCCTGCAGGCGCGGCCGGAGACGGTGAAGGCGCGCGCCCAGCTCGACACGCTGCGCCGCTACCGCCTGAAGGAGCGCTCGGAGATTCTCACTTCGGGGCGCGCCATCGGCCAGCGCGTGGGCTCGGGCCCGGTGCGCCTGGTGAAGAACGCCGCCGAAATGTCGCGCGTGCAGGTGGGCGACGTCCTGGTCACCGACATGACCGATCCCGACTGGGAGCCGGTGATGAAGCGGGCGGCGGCGATCGTCACCAACCGCGGCGGGCGTACCTGCCACGCTGCGATCATCGCGCGCGAGCTCGGCATCCCGGCGGTGGTGGGCTGCGGCGACGCGACCCGCGTGCTCAAAGACGGCCGGCCCGTCACGGTCTCGTGCGCGGAAGGCGACACCGGATACGTCTATCGTGGCATCCTCGAGACCGAGGTGATCGACCTCTCGGTCGCGAGCCTGCCGAAGCCGCCGGTCAAGATCGCGATGAACGTCGGCAATCCGGAGCTCGCTTTCGAGTTCCGGCGCCTGCCGAACGAGGGTGTGGGGCTCGCGCGGCTCGAATTCATCATCGCCCGCATGATCGGCGTGCATCCGAAGGCGGTGCTCGCCTATCCGGACGTGCCGCTCGACGTGAAGGCCGTGGTGGAGCAACACAGCGCAGGCTATCCCGACCCGGTCACGTTCTACGTGGAGAAGCTCGCCGAGGGAATCTCGACCCTCGCGGCGGCGTTCTGGCCGAAACCGGTGATCGTCCGCCTCTCGGACTTCAAGTCGAACGAATACTCGACGCTTGCGGGGGGGGCGAAATACGAGCCGCGCGAGGAAAACCCGATGCTCGGCTTCCGCGGCACCGCACGCTACATCGCGCCCTCGTTCCGGGACTGCTTCGAGCTCGAGTGCCGGGCGCTCAAGAAGGTGCGCGACGAGATGGGGCTCACCAACGTCGAGATCATGGTGCCGTTCGTGCGCACCCTGAGCGAGGCGAAGCGGGTGGTCGAGCTGCTGGCGGAAAACGGCCTGCGGCGCGGGGAAAACGGGCTGCGCGTCATCATGATGTGCGAGATTCCATCGAACGCGATCCTCGCCGAGCAATTTCTCGAGCACTTCGACGGCTTCTCGATCGGCTCCAACGACCTCACCCAGATGACGCTCGCGGTGGACCGCGATTCCGCGCTGGTGGCGGAGGCGTTCGACGAGCGCGATCCGGCGGTGCGGAGCATGCTTCGGCTCGCGATCCGGGCGTGCCGCAAGGCGGGCAAGTACGTCGGCATCTGCGGCCAGGGGCCATCGGACCATCCCGACCTCGCGAAGTGGCTGGTCGAGGAGGGCATCGAGAGCCTCTCGCTCAACCCCGACACCGTGGTCGAAACCTGGCTCTACCTGGCCCGGGAGATGGGCGCCTCCGGGAGTTGAGGGGGCGCCGGCCCGCAATTCAGGGTCGGGCCAGAGAGGATACAGAACGCCGAATGCGCAACCCGCATGCCGCGCTGAAAAGCGTTGGCGGCGGCGTTTTTTTGGTAAAATAGCGAAACCGCTGGCACAGGCGATGACCAAATACATCTTTGTCACAGGTGGGGTGGTCTCCTCTCTGGGCAAAGGTATCGCCGCCGCATCGCTCGCTGCCGTCCTCGAATCGCGCGGCCTCAAAATCTCGATGGTCAAGCTGGATCCCTATCTCAACGTGGATCCGGGGACCATGAGCCCGTTCCAGCACGGCGAAGTCTTCGTCACCGAGGACGGAGCCGAGACCGATCTCGACCTCGGCCACTACGAGCGCTTCCTGCACGCCAAGATGTCGAAGCGCAACAACTTCACCACCGGCCAGATCTACGAGAGCGTGATCCGCAAGGAACGCCGCGGCGACTACCTGGGCGGCACCGTCCAGGTCATTCCGCACATCACCGACGAGATCAAGCTCTTCATCCGCCGCGGTGCGGGCGACGCGGAGGTAGCGGTGGTCGAGATCGGCGGCACGGTAGGCGATATCGAGTCGCTGCCTTTCCTCGAGGCGATCCGCCAGATGGCGATCGAACTGGGGCGCGAGAACTACTGCTTCATTCACCTCACCCTGGTGCCGTACGTCGCGGCGGCTGGAGAGATCAAGACCAAGCCCACTCAGCACTCGGTGAAGGAGCTGCGCGAGATCGGCATCCAGCCCGACGTGCTGCTGTGCCGGGCCGACCGTCCGTTGCCGGAGGACGAGCGGCGCAAGATCGCGCTCTTCACCAACGTTCCGGTGGAGGCGGTGATCTCGGCCGTGGACGTGGACAGCATCTACCGCATTCCGGCGATGCTGCACGCCCAGAAGCTCGACGATATCGTCTGCCGCAAGCTCGGCCTCGACCCCCCGCCCGCCAACCTGTCGAGCTGGGAGAAGCTGGTCTACGCCCTCGAGCATCCGCAGCGCAGCGTCAACATCGCGCTGGTAGGCAAATACGTGGATCTCACCGAGTCGTACAAGTCGCTCACCGAGGCGCTGACCCACGCCGGCATCCATACCGGCGCCCGGGTCAAGATCCACTACATCGACTCGGAGGGCATCGAGAAGAACGGTACCGGATGCCTCGCGGCGATGGACGCGATCCTGGTGCCCGGAGGCTTCGGCCGCCGCGGCGTGGAGGGCAAGATCAGGGCGATCCGCCACGCGCGCGAGAATCGCGTGCCGTATCTCGGCATCTGTCTCGGCATGCAGCTCGCGGTGATCGAGTATGCGCGCAACGTGGCGGGGCTCGCCCACGCCCACAGCACCGAGTTCGATCCGGACACACCGCACCCCGTGGTCGCGCTGATCACGGAATGGCAGGACCGCGATGGGCGCATAGAGCGCCGCGACACGCACTCCGAACTGGGCGGCACGATGCGCCTGGGCGGGCAGGAATGCCTGCTCGAGCCCGGCTCGCTCGCGCGCCGCATCTACGGACAGGAGCGCATCGTGGAGCGCCATCGCCACCGCTACGAGGTCAACAACCATTATCTTCCCCGGCTCCAGGAAGCAGGGCTCAGGGTGAGCGGCCGGTCCTCGACCCGGGACCGGCTGTGCGAGATGGTGGAGCTCGACGATCATCCCTGGTTCATCGGCTGCCAGTTCCATCCCGAGTTCACCTCGACGCCGCGCCACAGTCATCCGCTGTTCAAGGCGTTCGTGCAGGCCGCCCTTGCCAACGCCCGCTCCGATCCAGCTGCCGGCGCTCCGGGCGAGGAGCGCCTGAAGAGCCTTGCCTGAGCGGATGGCTGAGCGGATGGATCTCTGCGGCTTCAAGGCGGGACTCGATCAGCCGCTCTTTTTGATGGCGGGGCGAGGCGGACTCGGCGGGCGCGCAGCGCCGGGGGCGGGCAGCCGAGCGGGGCCCGCGGGTGGGAGCCGATGAGCGCAATGGATCTCTGCGGCTTCAAGGCGGGACTCGATCAGCCGCTTTTTTTGATAGCGGGCCCCTGCGTCATCGAGTCCCGGCAGCTCGCGCTCGACACCGCCGGGCAGTTGAAGGAAATCTGCACCGAGCTCGGCATCCCCTTGATCTACAAATCGTCCTATGACAAGGCGAACAGGACCTCGATTAAATCCTTCCGTGGCTTGGGGATAGAAAAGGGTCTTCAGATTCTTGATGAAGTCCGGAACCAGCTTCGCGTTCCGGTCCTGACCGACGTGCACGAGAGCGACGAGATCGAGGCGGCGGCGGCCGTGGCGGACGTGCTGCAGACGCCGGCTTTTCTCTGCCGGCAGACCGATTTCATCTGCGCCGTGGCCGCCACCGGCAAGCCGGTCAACATCAAGAAAGGCCAGTTCCTCGCCCCGCACGACATGAAGCACGTGGTGGAGAAGGCGAAATCGGCGAGCCGCCGCGACAACATTCTGGTATGCGAGCGCGGCGCTAGCTTCGGCTATCACAACCTGGTTTCCGACATGCGCTCGCTCGTGATCATGCGCGAGACAGGCTGCCCGGTGGTATTCGACGCCACCCATTCGGTGCAGCTGCCGGGAGCCAGCGGGGCGGCGAGCGGCGGCCAGCGCGAATTCGTGCCGGTGCTTGCGCGCGCGGCGGTGGCGAGCGGCATCGCAGGGCTGTTTATGGAGACCCATCCCGATCCGGACAAGGCGCTCTCCGACGGGCCCAACGCCTGGCCGCTGCACCTGATGAAACCGCTGCTCGAGACGCTGATGGAACTCGACGCCGTGGTCAAGCGCCGCGGGTTCGCGGAAGACCGGCTGTAGCGCGGCGAGTCCAGAGGCGGCCTCAGCCTCCCAGATGCAACCGATGAATGCCGATATTTCTCGACGATTCGGGCAGCGAGGAATTTCTCTGTGTTTACCGGTGTTCATCCGCAGCTGACGCCCGATCCCGATCTTTGAGAGGGGTTCCAATCAACCATCGGTCACAACAGGAACAACAATGAGCGCGATCGTTGACGTGGTGGCAAGGGAAATCCTGGACTCCCGCGGCTACCCCACCATCGAGGCTGACGTGTTGCTCGAGTCGGGCGTCATGGGGCGCGCCGCAGTGCCTGCCGGGGCCTCGACCGGGGCGCGCGAGGCGGTGGAGCTGCGCGATGGGGACGCCGGCCGCTACGGCGGCAAGGGCGTGCTCAAAGCGGTGGAGCACATCAACACCGAGATCTGCGAGGCGGTGGTTGGCGTGGACGCGACCGAGCAGGGTTTCGTGGACAAGACGCTGATCGAACTCGACGGCACTGAAAACAAGTCGCGGCTCGGCGCGAACGCGATCCTCGCGGTTTCGCTCGCAGTGGCGAAGGCGGCGGCCGAGGAATCCGGGCTGCCGCTGCACCGCTATCTCGGGGGGCTTGGCGCGAAGACCCTGCCGGTGCCGATGATGAACGTGATCAACGGCGGCGCGCACGCCGACAACGGGCTCGACCTCCAGGAGTTCCTGGTCATTCCCGTCGGCTTCTCCTCGTTCCGCGAGGCACTGCGTTGCGGGGCCGAGGTGTTCCACGCGCTGCGGAAGCTCCTCGCCGACCGGGGCCTTTCCACGGCGGTGGGCGACGAGGGCGGATTCGCGCCGCGCCTGCCCAAACACGAGGCGGCGATCCAGCTCTTGCTGCAAGCGATCGAGGCGGCGGGCTACCAGCCTGCGGACCAGGTCGTGCTGGGACTCGATTGCGCGAGTTCTTCCTTCTACGAGGACGGCGAATACACGCTCGCCTCCGAAGGGCTGACGATGAGCTCTGGAGAGTTCGCGGACTATCTCGCGACGTGGGTGGAAAAGTACCCCATCATCAGCATCGAGGACGGCATGGCGGAAGACGACTGGGACGGCTGGAAGCAACTCACCAAACGGCTCGGCCGCAAGGTGCAGCTGGTAGGCGACGACGTTTTCTGCACCAACACGCGGCTGCTGCAGCAGGGTATCGAGAGGGGAGTGGCCAATTCGATCCTGGTCAAGGTCAACCAGATCGGCACGCTCACCGAGACCTTCGCCGCGATCGAGATGGCGCACCGCGCGGGCTACACCGCGGTGGTATCGCACCGCTCCGGGGAAACCGAGGACACCACCATCGCCGACATCGCGGTCGCTTCGGGAGCGCTGCAGATCAAGACCGGATCGCTCTCGCGCTCGGACCGCCTCGCCAAGTACAATCAGTTGCTGCGCATCGAGGAGGATCTCGGCGAGACGGCGGAGTATCCCGGCCGCAAGGCGTTCCATCAATTGCGTTGAGCCGGCGTGAGAGTGCTGGCCCTGTCCCTGATCGCGTTGATCGTGCTGATCCAGTATCCGCTGTGGCTGGGCAAGGGCGGCTGGTTCCGGGTCTGGGAAGTGGAGCGGCAGGTCCGCGACCAGCGCGAGGTGAACCGCCGCCTGCAGGAGCGCAATCGCGCGCTCGAAGCCGAGGTGCGCGATCTCAAGGAGGGACTGGAGGCGGTCGAGGAGCGGGCGCGCAGCGAGCTCGGCATGATCCGGCAGGATGAAATCTTTTTCCAGCTCCTGGAGGGCGCGCCGCGCGCGGGCGGGGGCCCCGTGAAATGAAGGTCCCGGAGGCGGTGGTGCTCGACGGAGCGGCTGCCGCCCGCGAAGTCTATTCGCGGTTGAAAGAGCGCACTGCGGCGCTCGCCCGGCTCGGGGTGCGCCCGGGGCTCGCCGCGGTGCTCGTGGGCGAGAACCCGGCCTCCCGCATCTACCTGCGCAACAAGGCGCGCGCCTGCGAGGAAATCGGCGTGCGCTCCGAGCTCCACTCGCTCGAGGCCGGCTGCGCGCAGGAGGCGCTGCGCGCGAAGCTCGAGGCGCTCAACCGCGATCCCCACGTGCACGGCATCCTGCTCCAGCTCCCGCTGCCGCCGCATCTGGACGCGGCGGCAGCGATGCAGGCGGTGGCACCGGAGAAGGATGTGGACGGCTTCACCTGGGCGAACCTGGGGGCGCTCGTCGCGGGGCGCCCGCTCTACGAGCCGTGTACGCCCAAAGGCGTGCTCGCGCTGCTCGAGCGCGCGGGAATTGCGGTCGAAGGCCGCCAGGCGGTCGTGATCGGGCGCAGCACCATCGTCGGCAAGCCGATGGCACTGATGCTGATCGCGCGCGGCGCGACCGTCACCGTGTGCCACAGCCGCACGCCCGATCTCGCGGCGCACACGCGGCGCGCCGACATCCTGGTGGTCGCGGCTGGCCGGCCGCGGCTCGTTACCGCCGACATGGTCAAGCCAGGTGCGGCGGTGATGGACGTCGGCATCAACCGCATCGAGGGCGGGGGGATCGTCGGCGACGTGGATTTCGCGGGCGTGCGCGGCGTGGCCGGATGGATCACGCCGGTGCCGGGGGGCGTCGGGCCGATGACGGTCGCGATGGTGGTCGCGAATACGGTGCAGGCCGCGGAACGCGCCGCCCGCGCTCAGCAGTAGAAGGCGTTCGCGAAGTTGAGCAGCAATTCCGGGCCAAGATAGCTGCGCAGCCCGGCGTAGCTCACCAGCGCGGCGAGCGCAATCAGCATCAGCCACATCAGGATGCGCAGCCTCTGGGTCATGCCGCTCATCGCGCCAGCACTCGCCGGCCACCATTATGGCACATGAATAGAACAGATGGTTATGAGGCCGGCGCTGAATCCTGGATATAATTCAACATTTTACTGCACCGGAACCCGATTTGACCGCGTTCCCGATCCCCGTCCCGGAATCCGGCCTTGAGTTCGGCGATCTTTACCAGCGCGAAGGGCTGCTGCGGCTCGACAGGCTGTTCCTCGAGCGACTGAAGCGCGAGGATCCCGCGCTTCACGATCGGCTCGAGCGCGGCCGTGCCGACCCCGCAGCGCTCGCCCCTCTGCAGGAGTCCGAACTGCTGCTCGAGCTCGCTCCTCGCCTCGAGCGCTTCATCGCGTGGCTCTTCGGCATCGAGGCCGAAGCGGCTGCGCTCTCCGCCCGCCACCGGGAGCTCGCGCCGCTCTACAGCGTCAGGCGCCAGTTTGTCCAGCGCAAAGCGATGCACCGCTTCACGCCGGCACAGGCCGAGAAGCTCGACGGCCCGGCGCTCGCGGCGCGGCTCGAACAATGGATCGGGGAACCGCTCACCGAGCTCGCGTTCGCACGCCACGTCGCCGCCTGGGAAAAAGACCCTGCGGCGAACGCGGACCAGCTCGAGGCCGCGCTGCAATACGCTGCGTGGGCGGCGCTCACCGAAGCCGGGCGCGCCAGGCATCGCGCGGGCGTACTGTTCAAGGCGCCGCACAAGCTCGACCCGCAACGCCTCGTTCCCGCGGTCGAAGACCGGAGCCGGGGGTACACCGAGTACCGCTTCGGCCCGGAGCGGCTGCGCCGGCGCGAAGGTTTTCGCCTGACCGACGCCGGCACCGATCTCGCCGGCGCGCTCGGCGAGGCGCATTACTGCATCTGGTGCCACGAACAGGGCAAGGACTCGTGTTCCAAGGGGCTGCTCGAAAAGGGGGCGAAGGGCCGGGGCGCGGCTTCCTTCAAGAAAAGCCCGCTCGGCGTGACGCTCGCGGGCTGCCCGCTCGAGGAGAAGATCTCCGAGTTCCACAAGGCGAAGGCCGAGGGTCACGCCATCGGCGCGCTCGCCATCATCGTCGTGGACAATCCGATGGTGGCCGCCACCGGGCACCGCATCTGCAACGACTGCATGAAATCGTGCATCTATCAAAAGCAGGAGCCGGTGAACATCCCGCAGGCCGAGACGAGGACGCTCAAGGACGTGCTGGAGCTCCCGTGGGGCTTCGAGATCTATTCGCTCCTCACGCGCTGGAACCCCCTCAACCTGCGCGCCCCATATCCCAAGCCTCCGAGCGGCCGGAGGGTGCTGGTAGCGGGCATGGGTCCGGCTGGCGTCGCGCTCGCGCACTACCTGATGAACGACGGCCATACGGTGGTGGGCGTGGACGGGCTGAAAATCGAGCCGCTCGCGCCGGAGCTCTCCGGCGTGAACGAGCGGGGCGCGCGCGTGCCGTTTCGCCCCGTGCGCGAGCTGAAGGAGCTCTACGAGGATCTCGACCGCCGCGTGATGGCGGGTTTCGGCGGAGTCGCCGAATACGGCATCACGGTGCGCTGGGACAAGAACTTCCTCAAGGTGTTGCGGCTGCTGCTCGAGCGCCGGCGCGAGTTCGCTCTCTTCGGCGGCGTGCGCTTCGGAAGCACGCTCGGCGTCGAGGACGCGTTCGCGCTGGGATTCGACCACGTCGCGCTCGCGATCGGAGCCGGCCGCCCGACGGTGCTCGACCTTCCCAACGGGCTCGCCCGCGGCGTGCGCGCCGCTTCGGATTTTCTGATGGCGCTGCAGCTCACCGGCGCGGCGAGGACGGATTCGGTCGCCAACATGCAGCTGCGGCTGCCGGTAGTGGTGGTGGGCGGCGGGCTCACCGCGATCGATACCGCGACCGAGGCGCTCGCCTATTATCCGGTGCAGGTCGAAAAATTCCTGCAGCGCTACGAGCGGCTCTCGCGCAGCCACGGCGAGGCCGCGGCGCGCGTCGCCTGGGACGAGGAGGAGCGAGAAATCGCCGACGAGTTCCTCGCGCACGCGCGGGCGATCCGCGAGGAGCGCGCCGCCGCCCGCGCCGAAGGGCGCGAGCCGCGGTTGCTCGAGCTGCTGCAGTCGTGGGGCGGCGTCACCATCGCCTACCGCAAGCGCCTGATTGACAGTCCCTCGTACACGCTCAACCACGAGGAAGTGCACAAGGCGCTGGAGGAGGGCGTGCGCTTCGCCGAGGGGCTCACGCCCCTCGCGGTCGAGGTGGACGAGCACGGACACGCGCGCGCGCTCAGGGTCTCGGTCCAGCGGCGCGAACCGGACGGCAGCTGGGTCGAGACCGCGCGCACGGAGCTGCCGGCACGCACCATCCTGATCGCCGCCGGCACCCAGCCCAATACGGTGCTCGCGCGCGAGAACCCGTCGCGCTTCAGGCTCGACGGGCGCCACTTTCAGGCCTGCGACGAGGAGGGCAATCCGCTTCCGGTCGAAATGAACGCCGCCAAGCCCGAGGCGGTGCGGGTGCTGCTGTCGAAGAGCCCCGACGGGCGCTTCCTGAGTTTTTTCGGCGACGTCCATCCCTCCTACTTCGGTAACGTGGTGAAGGCGATCGGCAGCGCGCGTCAGGGCTATCCCGTCGTGAGCCGTGTGCTCGCGCGCCGGCCGCCGGCTTTCGCGGGAAGCGACGAGGCGTTTTTCTCGCGGCTGAACGAGGAGCTGCGCGCCACGGTGCACGGCGTGGAGCGCCTCACCCCGCTGATCGTCGAGGTGGTGGTGCGCGCTCCCGCCGCGGCGCGGCGCTTCCGCCCCGGGCAGTTCTATCGCCTGCAGAACTACGAGGCCCACGCCGCCGGTGCCGAAGGCACGCGCCTCGCCATGGAAGGCATCGCGCTCACCGGCGCCTGGGTAGACCGCGAGCGGGGGCTCGTCTCCGCCATCGTGCTCGAGATGGGCGGCTCCTCCGACCTCTGCGCGCTGCTCAAGCCGGGCGAGCCGGTAGTGCTGATGGGGCCGACGGGCTCGCCCACCGAAATTCCCTCGGGCGAGACGGTGGTGCTCGCCGGCGGCGGGCTCGGCAACGCGGTGTTGTTCTCGATCGGGCAGGCGTTGCGCCGCGCCGGCAGCCGCGTGCTCTACTTCGCCGGCTACAAGCACATGGCCGACCGCTACAAGGTGCACGAGATCGAGGCGGCGGCCGACGCGGTGGTGTGGTGCTGCGACGAGGAGCCAGGCTTCATCCCGGGGCGCCCCCAGGACCGGAGCTTCGTCGGCAACATCGTGCAGGGCATGCTCGCCTACGCGAGCGGGGCGCTCGGCGCGCAGCCGATCCCGTTCGGTGCGGCCGACCGCATCATCGCGATCGGCTCCGACCGCATGATGGCAGCGGTCGCGCGCGCACGGCACGACGTGCTCGCGCCCTATCTCAAGCCTCACCATTTCGGCATCGGCTCGATCAACTCGCCGATGCAGTGCATGATGAAGGAGATCTGCGCGCAGTGCCTGCAGCCGCACGTGGACCGCGCGACCGGGAAGGTGAGCTACGTCTTCTCCTGCTTCAACCAGGATCAGCCGCTCGACCAGGTGGACTGGGACGCGCTCGCGGCGCGGCTGCGCCAGAACTCGGTGCAGGAAAAGCTCACCGCGGAGTGGATAGACCATTGCCTGGTCGCGCTCGGCGCGCGCGCCATGCCACGCAGTATCTAGCCGCTCGGCAAGGTTGCGGGGCGCTGTCTGGAGGCGCGGAGGCGGTGCTCCATCGCCTGCCGGCCAGGGTGAACTGGCGCGATCTCTCGATCAGCATGCGGGAGATCCGCTCTCGGGGCGTGCCCGCGCTGACGAACTCCAGGGCGTCCAGCTCGTGCGCGATGATGACGTGAGGATGCGCGTCGAGGAGCGAGCCGCTCGGGCCGTGCTCGCTGCGCGGCTAGCCGGCGAACACGCAAGAGACGGCGTTACCTGGCAGCGACTCCGGCGTGAGGAGGGGATCGCCTGCGTGCGTGGACGATCGGACCAGGGCGGGCGTGCACATGGCGTCGGGAAAAGCCGGAGGCCGCGGCTACTCCGCCGCGATCTCCCGCAGCACCGTGGCGAGCGTGCCGGTGAGCTCCTCGATCTCGGCCTCGCTGATGATGAGCGGCGGCGAGAGCGCAATGATATCTCCCACCACCCGCACGAGGATGCCCCGCTCGAAGGCGCGGGTGAGCGCCCGGTAACCGCGCGCGCCGGGCCGTCCGGGGGCCGGCGCGAGCTCGACGGCGGCCATCATTCCGAGGTTACGGATATCCGTGACATGCGGCGCCTCGCGCAGAGCGTGCACCGCCTCCTCGAATCGTTTCTCGAGCGAGCGGGCGCGCTCGAACAGCCGTTCCTCCTCGTAGAGTTCGAGGGTGGCGAGCGCCGCGGCGCACGCGAGCGGATGCCCTGAATAGGTGTAGCCGTGGAAGAGCTCGATCGAATCCTGCGGTGCGGAGCCGACGATCGTCTCGTAGATCCGCCGGTGCACCGCGACCGCGCCCATCGGCACCGCGGCGTTGGTGATGCCCTTCGCCATCGTCACCATGTCGGGGACGATGCCGAAGCGGCTGCAGGCGAAGGGTGCACCCAGCCGCCCGAATCCGGTGATGACCTCGTCGAAGATGAGAAGAATGCCGTGCCGATCGCAGATCGCGCGCAGCCGCTCAAGATAGCCCTTGGGCGGCACCAGCACTCCCGTGGAGCCCGCGACCGGCTCCACGATCACCGCCGCGATGTTGGCGGCGTCGTGCAGCGCGATGATGCGCGTCTCCAGCTCGTCGGCGAGGTGCGCGCCCCATTCCGGTTGTCCGCGCGAGAACGAGTTGCGCTCGGGATCGTGCGTATGGGACAGGTGATCCACGTACGGCAGCAGGTTGCCGAACGCCCGGCGATTCGGCTGCATGCCGCCGACCGAGGTTCCGCCGAAGCCCACGCCGTGGTAGCCGCGCTCGCGCCCGATCAGCCAGCGCCGGTGCCCCTCGCCGCGCGCGCGGTGGTAGGCGAGCGCGATCTTCAGCGCGGTATCCACCGACTCCGAGCCCGAGTTGGTGAAGAACACGTGATCGAGCTCGGCAGGCAGCAGCTGTTTGAGCCGCTCGGCGACCTTGAACGGGCCCGGGTGCCCCATCTGGAAGATCGGGCCGTAATCGAGCACCTGCGCAGCGGCGCGGATCGCTTCCGTGATCTTCGGGCGGCAGTGCCCTGCGTTCACGCACCACAGCCCCGCGGTGCCATCGAGGATCCTGCGCCCGTCTTCCGCGACGTAATGCATGTCGCGCGCGGAGACCAGGATGCGCGGCGCGGCCTTGAACTGGCGGTTGGCGGTGAACGGCATCCAGAACGGCTCGAGGGAATAATCGCGGGGAGGCATGGCGGCGACCTGTGATCTGCGGCTATTTTGCCAGCGGCCGCGCGGATCGGCCATACTGCGTCCGGAACAGGCAAGGAGCCGCAAGACCTCGCAACCGGAGCATGCCGCAGACGCCCATCCCCGCATCGAGCCCTCCGGTGGTGCTCGATAACGTCGCCAAGACCTACGACGGCCAGGTCGCGGTCCGCCCGACCACCCTGAGCGTGGAGGCGCACCGCATCTGCGTGCTGATCGGGCCGAGCGGCTGCGGCAAGTCCACGTTGCTGCGCATGATCCTGGGGCTGGTGCGCCCGGACCAGGGGCGGGTGTTGATCGCGGGCGAGGAGCTCGATGCGGAAAACGCGGTGCGGCTGCGCCGCGCGATCGGCTACGTAGTCCAAGACGGGGGTCTTTTTCCGCATCTCACCGCCGGCGACAACGTCACGCTGCTCGCGCGCTACCTCGGGCGCGATCCGGCGTGGATCGCCGCGCGGCTCTCCGAGCTCGCCGCGCTGGTACGCCTTCCGGCCGCGGCACTCGCGCGCTATCCGCTGCAACTCTCGGGGGGGCAGCGCCAGCGCGTGGGCATCATGCGCGCGCTCATGCTCGATCCGCCCCTGCTGCTGCTCGACGAGCCGCTCGGAGCGCTCGATCCGGTGACGCGTTTCGAGCTGCAGGAGGAGCTCAAGCAGCTCTTTCTCGAGCTGCGCAAGACGGTGGTGCTGGTCACGCACGACATGAACGAGGCAGCGCACTTCGGCGATCACATCGTTCTGCTGCGCGCAGGCGCCATCGTGCAGCAGGGGTCGCTGGAGGAGCTGCTCGCGCGGCCGGCCGAGCCCTACGTGCGCGATTTCATCCGCGCGCAGCGCTCGACTCTGCCGCAGTAGCGGCGACGGGGACGAGATGAACGCGCGATTTCCCTGGGTGCTCGGCGCGCTGCTCACCGGACTGTTCGCGCCGCCCGCTCCGGCGCAGGACACGATTCGAATCGGCTCCAAGCGCTTCACGGAGTCCTACATCCTGGGCGAGATCGTCACCCGCACGGTGGAGCGGGCGGGGGAGGCGCGCGCGTCGCACCAGCGCGGGCTCGGCAATACCGCGATCCTCTTCGCCGCCCTCAAAAGCGGCGCCGTGCACATGTATCCGGAATACACCGGAACCATCGCATTCGAGTTGCTGGGGCTGAAGCGCGCGCCGGAGGACATCGAGGCGCTCAACCGCGAGCTCTCGCCCCACGGCCTGGCCGTCGGCGTGCCGCTCGGTTTCAACAACACTTATGCGCTCGCCATGGCCGAGACGCGCGCGGCGGCGCTCGGCATACGCCGCATCTCGGATCTCGCGCAGCACGCCGGCCTGCGGTTCGGGCTGTCCCAGGAATTCATCAACCGCAAGGACGGCTGGCAGGCGCTGCGAGCCGCCTACGGATTCGCGGATACGCAGGTGCAAGGACTCGACCACGGGCTCGCCTACGAGGCGCTCGCAGCCGGCCGGGTGGACGTCATCGACGCCTACACTACCGACGCCAAGATCGCCCGCTACCGGCTGCGCGTGCTGGAGGACGATCGCCGCTTTTTTCCCGCGTACGAGGCCGTGCTCCTCTACCGGGCCGATCTGCCGCAGCGCTATCCGCGGACCTGGCGCGCGCTGCAGTCGCTCGAACGGCGCATCACCGCCAGCCAGATGATCTCGATGAACGCCGCGGCCGAGCTCGGTGCGGTGCCCTTTTCGAGGATCGCCGATGATTTTCTCTCGGGACGGATCGCCGCGGCGGGCCCCGGGGAATCCGGCAGGCGCTCCTTCCTCGAAACCCTGTTCGCCGGGGACTTCTGGCGGCTGACGGGCGAACACCTTCTGCTGGTGTTCAGCTCGCTCGCGTTGAGCGTCGTCGTCGGCGTCCCGCTCGGCATCCTCGCCGCGCGCGCGCCGCGCGCGCGGCACTTCATCCTGGGCGCGGCAGGCGTCCTGCAGACCATCCCATCGCTCGCGTTGCTCGCGTTCCTCATCGCGGCGCTCGGCCGCATCGGAACGGCACCTGCCGTGATTGCGCTTTTCCTCTACGCGCTGCTGCCGATCGTGCGCAACACCTGCAGCGGGCTCGCCGACATCCCAGCACCGCTGCGCGAGTCCGCCGAGGCGCTGGGTCTGCCCGCTGGCGCGCGCCTGCGCCTGATCGAACTGCCGCTCGCCGCGCGCTCGATCCTCTCCGGGATCAAAACCTCCGGCGTGATCAACGTCGGCACCGCCACCATCGCCGCCTTCGTCGGCGCCGGTGGCTACGGCGAGCGCATCGTCGCCGGGCTGGCGGTGAACGACCATGCGCTGCTGCTCGCCGGGGCGCTGCCCGCGGCGGCGATGGCGCTCGCGATCGAAGGAGCCTTCGGCGCCCTCGACCGCGTCCTGATCTCCCCGGGCCTGCGCGAGCCCGGGGTGACATCCCGAGAGGAGGGGGCATAACATATCCGCCGCTGCTGACACGGCCATCGCGACGGGGCGGGCGCCGGTTTCGGGGTTGCGCGAGCGCGTGCGTGGTCGGGGGCGCTCCAGGCCGCGGGCGAGGACTCGCGCCGATCCTGGCCCGCGGGGATGCGCTGGTGGCCGCGGCCGACTCCCTCCCCACAGTGCCCGTGGCGGGACCCCGCCGAGCGGAGCGGACCGTGCGGCGCGGTTCGGAAGAGGGGGAATAACCTTACCCCGGAGTGAACCATTTTTCCCCCGCCCTGTCAGTGCAGTAACGACCGAGCTTCGCGTATCGGGGCGCCGGGCGGGCGTAATATACTGTGCGCTTTGTCCGGACGGCCAAGCCGCTCGACTTGGATAACAATTACAAAGTCAGGGACGGGCTCGATGAGCGATCGCGAAGTCGATCAGCAGTTGGTCGAGCGCGCGCAGCGCGGCGACAAACAGGCGTTCGAGCTGCTGGTCGGCAAGTACCAGCGCAAGCTCGCCCGTCTGCTGTCGCGCTTCATCCGGGACGCGACCGAGGTCGAGGACGTGACGCAGGAGGCCTTCATCAAGGCCTACCGCGCGCTGCCCACGTTCCGCGGCGACAGCGCGTTTTACACGTGGCTGTACCGGATCGGCATCAACACCGCCAAGAATTACTTGGTGGCGATGGGGCGGCGCGCGCCGACCACGACCGATATTGACAGTGAAGAGGCGGAGAGCTTCGAGAATGGCGAGCAGTTGCGCGACCTCAACACGCCGGAGAGCGAGCTGGCGAGCCGGCAGATCGCGGAGACCGTGAACCAAACTCTCGAAGAGCTGCCAGAGGAGCTGAGGACTGCGATCACATTGCGCGAGATCGAGGGGCTGAGCTACGAGGAAATCGCCAACATCATGAATTGCCCGATCGGCACCGTCCGGTCGCGCATATTCAGGGCGCGCGAAGCGATCGCTGCGAAGCTGCGGCCTCTGCTCGGGACCCGCAAGGACAGGAGATGGTGAGATGGACAGGATTTCGGCGCTGATGGACGGCGAGCTGGACGAACATCAGGCGCGGCGAGAGATCGCCCGTCTGGGACAGGACGAGGAACTCGTCCGGTGCTGGCACATCTTTCATCTGATCGGCGACGCGATGCGCGGGGAGCCAGTGCTGCTGTCGCAGCACTTCTCTCAGCGGCTGTCCGCACGGCTCGCTGCGGAGCCGACGGTGCTCGCGCCGCGCCGCCGACCGAGCGCGCGCCTTCTCGCCTATGCGCTATCGGCCGCCGCCTCGCTCTCGGCGGTAGCGCTGGTGGGCTGGGTCGCTCTCTCCGGCGTCGGGCCCGCTCCCCGCACCGAAGTGGCCAAAGCTTCCGCCCCCGCTCCCACTCCCACCCCTGTTGCAGCGCCCCAGATTCCTGCTCCGCCCGACACCCACCCGATCCAGCCATCCGGTCTTTCCAGCGAAGGGAAGATGAACGAATACCTGATCGCTCACCAGGAATTCTCGCCCAGCACCGCGATCCAGGGGCTCGCCCCCTATATCCGCAGCGTGTCGAGCGCGCAGCCGGCGAGGGGGCGTTAGCGTGAGGGCGTTCTGGCCCCTCCTCCTGCTAGGGGCGGCGGCGCCCGCTCTCGCCGTCGAGCCGGCGCGGCCCGAAGACGGGCTCGCCTGGCTCAAGAAGATGGCCTCCGCGTCGCGCCGGCTCAACTATTCCGGCGTCTTCGTCTACCAGCATGCCAACCGCACCGAAACTTCCCGCATCGTCCACTACGTGAACCCGGCAGGCGGCGAGTTCGAAAGGCTGGAAACGCTGGACGGCCCGGCGCGCGAGGTGATCCGCACCAACGACCAGGTCACTTGCTACCTGCCCGATGCGAAGACGGTGATCATCGAGAAGCGCAATCCGCGCCGCTTCCCCGCGCTGCTGCCCGAGCAGTTGAATGACGTGTCCGAGAATTATTCCATCCGCCTGGGCTCGCTCGATCGCGTCGCGGGCCACGAGTGCCAGGTGATCGCGCTCGAGCCCAGGGACCGGATGCGCTACGGCCACCAATTCTGCGCCGAGGTGATCTCGGGCTTGCCGCTTCGGGCGCGCACCCTCGACGAGAGGCGGATGCCGCTCGAATCCTTCGCCTTCACCGAGGTGAGGATCGGCGGCAGTTTCAACCGCGACAAGGTCAAATCGCGCTACGCATCGCGCAGCCAGAGCTGGAAGATAGACCGCTCGGAGCCCGCGGCGTTCGAGGCGCAGCCCGACACCGCCTGGGTGTTGATGCAGCAGCCGCCGGGCTTCAAAAAGCTCATGGAGCTCAAGCGCACCATGACCGGGCGCGCCGCCGTCGTGAAGCAGATCATCTATTCCGACGGACTCGCCGCGGTCTCGGTGTTCATCGAGCCGCTGCCCGGCGCGCGCCCGGTCCTGGGGCTATCGCACCAGGGCGCGGTCAATATCTACGCCCGGCCGGTCGCGGATTACATGGTGACGGTGCTCGGAGAGGCGCCTGCCGCGACCGTGAAACAGATCGCTGACTCCCTGGAATTCAGAGGCACACGGTAGCGCTCGCACCGCTTGCCGCGCATTTTCCGCACTCGAACGACATCCCCGCTGCACACGAGGTTTCTACATGCTGAAGCGACTGGCTTTCGCGCTGTTCCTGTTGCCGCCGCTCGCGGCGCCGGCCCAGCTTCCGGACTTCACCGAGCTGGTGGAGAAACAAGGGCCGGCTGTCGTCAACATCAGCACCACGCAGTCGGTGCGCAACCCCCTCTTTCCGCAAATCCCCAACTTGCAGGAGGACGATCCCTTCTACGAGTTCTTCCGGCGCTTCATGCCCAATCCGGGGCCGCGCGAGTTCCAGTCGCACTCCCTGGGCTCGGGCTTCATCATCAGCGCGGACGGCTATATCCTCACCAACGCCCACGTGGTGGACGCTGCCGACGAGATCACGGTCAAATTGAACGACAAGCGCGAGTTCAAGGCCAAGGTGATCGGCGCCGACCGCCGCACCGACATCGCGCTGCTCAAGATCGACGCGACCGGCCTCCCCGCGGTGAGATTCGGCGATCCCAACAAGCTCAAAGTCGGAGAGTGGGTTGTCGCGATCGGCTCGCCGTTCGGCTTCGAGAACACCGTAACCGCCGGCATCGTCAGCGCCAAGGGCCGCTCGCTGCCGCAGGAGAACTACGTCCCCTTCATCCAGACCGACGTCGCCGTCAACCCTGGCAATTCCGGCGGGCCGCTGTTCAACTTGAAAGGCGAGGTGGTCGGCATCAATTCGCAGATCTACAGCCGCACCGGCGGCTTCATGGGGCTTTCGTTTGCGATTCCGATTGATGTCGCGAACGACATCGCGCAGCAGCTGCGCACTACCGGCAAGGTCACGCGCGGGCGCATCGGCGTGGTGATCCAGCCGGTCACCAAGGAGCTCGCCGACGGCTTCGGGCTGGCGCGCCCGCAGGGCGCCCTCGTCAACTCGGTGGAGAAGGGCGGACCGGCGGACAAGGCGGGCATCGAGCCGGGCGACGTCATCCTGCGCTTCGACGGCAAACCGGTGAATTCCTCCGAAGACTTGCCCCGCATCGTCGCGGCCACCAAGCCCGGCAGCCGTGTCGCGATCCAACTCTGGCGCAACAAGGCTGCGCGCGAGGTGCAGGTGACGGTCGCCGAGATGCCCGACGACCGGGCGGCGCGCCAGGCGCGCCGCGGCGGCAAGCCGCCCGCCGCGGCCGCGAGCCAGTACGGGCTGACGCTCTCCGACCTCAGCGAGGCGCAGAAAAACGAGCTCAAGATCCAGGGCGGGGTGCTGGTCGAGAACGCCCAGGGAGCCGCGGCGCGCGCCGGGGTGCGGCGCGGCGACGTGATCCTGGCGATCAACAACCAGGACGTGAAGTCGGTCGAGCAGTTCAACCAGATGATGGCGCAGTTCGAAAAGGGGCGGATCGTGGCGCTGCTGATCCGGCGCGGATCGAACTCGCTCTACGTGCCGTTCCGCGTCGAGGCCGGCTGACGCGGGCCGCGCCCGCGCGCTCTACAGCCGCGCGCGGGATTCCGCTAGAATACGCGGCTTTGAAGAAGGGAAGGGCGCGCGGCCCCTGCGAAGGTGGCGGCGCCCTTTTCCGATGCAGCACATCCGCAATTTCTCGATCATCGCGCACGTAGACCACGGCAAATCCACGCTCGCCGACCGCTTCATCGAGCTGTGCGGCGGCCTCGCCGAGCGCGAGATGGAGGACCAGGTGCTCGACTCGATGGAGCTCGAGCGCGAGCGCGGCATCACTATCAAGGCGCAGACCGCCGCGCTCGAGTACCGCGCGCGCGACGGCGGCCACTATCTCCTCAATCTCATAGACACCCCGGGTCACGTGGATTTCTCGTACGAGGTGTCGCGCTCGCTGGCGGCGTGCGAGGGGGCGTTGCTGGTAGTGGACGCCTCCCAAGGCGTGGAGGCCCAGACGGTGGCCAACTGCTACACCGCGGTCGAGCAGGGCGTCGAGGTCGTCCCGGTGCTGAACAAGATGGACCTGCCACAGGCCGATCCCGCGCGCGTGATCGGAGAGATCGAGGACATCGTCGGCATATCGGCCCGCGACGCGCTGCGCGTAAGCGCCAAGACCGGAGAAGGCGTGCAAGATGTCCTGGAGGCGGTGATCCGGCGGATTCCGCCGCCGCGGGGCGACCGGGGCGCCCCGCTCAAGGCGTTGATCATAGATTCGTGGTTCGACAACTACGTCGGCGTGGTCATGCTGGTGCGCGTGGTGGACGGGACGCTCGGGCCCGGAGACCGCATCCTGCTCATGTCCACCGGTGCCGTCTATCCCTGCGAGCGGGTGGGCGTGTTCACGCCCAAGGCGCGCGACCGGGACATGCTCTCCGCGGGCGAGGTGGGCTACGTCGTCGCCGGCATCAAAGAGCTGAAGGCCGCCCGCGTCGGTGACACCGTGACCGCCGCCGCGCGCCCCGCAGCGCAACCGCTGCCCGGCTTCAAGGAAATCAAGCCGCAGGTGTTCGCCGGGCTCTACCCGGTGGACCCGAACGAATACGGGGCGCTGCGCGACGCGCTGCAAAAGCTCCAGCTGAACGACGCCGCGCTGCGCTTCGAGCCGGAATCCTCGCAGGCGCTCGGCTTCGGCTTCCGCTGCGGCTTTCTCGGGCTGCTACACCTCGACATCGTACAGGAGCGGCTCGAGCGCGAATACGGCATGAACCTCATCACGACCGCACCGACTGTCGTCTACCAGGTACTGTTGCGCGACGGCTCGGTGCTCGAGATCGAAAACCCCTCGCGCCTGCCCGATCCCGGAAAGATCGCGGAGATCCGGGAGCCCGTCATCCGCGCCTCCATCCTGGTGCCGCACGACTACGTCGGCCCGGTGATCACGCTCGCCAACCAGAAGCGCGGCATCCAGCGCAACCTCCAGTACATGGGCCGGCAGGCGGTGCTCACCTACGAGCTGCCGCTCAGCGAGGTGGTGATGGACTTCTTCGACCGGCTGAAGTCGGTCTCGCGCGGCTACGCCTCGCTCGACTACGATTTCCTCGAATACCGCGCGGGCGACCTGGTGCGGCTCGACATCCTGATCAACGGCGAGCGGGTTGACGCGCTGTCCCTGATCGTGCACCGCACGAGCGCGCAGAGCCGCGGGCGCGAGCTCGCGGCCCGCATGCGCGAGCTCATCCCGCGCCAGATGTTCGACGTCGCGGTACAGGCCGCGATCGGCTCGCAAATCATCGCACGCGAGACGGTGCGGGCACTGCGCAAGAACGTGCTCGCCAAGTGCTACGGGGGCGACGTCACGCGCAAGAAGAAACTGCTCGAGAGGCAGAAAGCCGGCAAGAAGCGCATGAAACAGGTGGGCAGCGTCGAGATCCCCCAGGAGGCGTTTCTCGCCATCCTCAAGGTGGAGCGCCAGTGAATTTCGCGCTGATCCTGTTTTTGCTGCTCGTCGCGACCGGCACGATCTGGGCGCTCGACCGCCTGTGGCTCGCGAAGCGGCGCCCGCCCGCAAGCGCCGAGCCCTGGTGGGTGGAATATCCGAAGAGCTTCTTCCCGGTGATCCTGGTGGTGTTCTTGCTGCGCTCGTTCCTGGTCGAGCCGTTCAAGATCCCCTCGGGCTCGATGCTACCGACGCTGCTGGTAGGTGACTTCATCCTGGTGAACAAGTTCACGTACGGCATCCGGCTGCCGATCGTCAACGTCAAGGTGCTCGACGTGAACCAGCCCAGGCGCGGAGAGATCATGGTCTTCCGCTACCCCGAGAACCCCGGCCTCGACTACATCAAGCGCGTGATCGGGCTGCCGGGCGACCGCATCACCTACCGCGACAAGCGGCTGTGGATCAACGGAGAGGAGGTCCGAGTACGGCCGAACGGTGAGTATAATTATCTCGAGGGCGGCTTGAACTTCGTCACGGCGCAGATGCTGATCGAGGAGCTGGACGGGCGGCCTCACGCGATCCTCATTCAGCCGGAAGTGCCCAGCGTGCACCTGTCGGGGGTGCGGCTGTTTCCCTTCCGCGACAATTGCGCCTACAATGAATCGGGATTCAGCTGCACCGTGCCGCCAGGGCATTATTTTCTGATGGGCGACAACCGCGACAGCAGCAGCGACAGCCGCTACTGGGGCTTCGTCCCGGAGGCGAACATCGTGGGCAAGGCGTTCATGATCTGGTGGAACTTCGATGAATTGAAGAGGATCGGGCGGATCATCAACTGAAAGGATGGATCATGCGCAGGCAGAGAGGGATAACCCTGTCCGGGTTCATACTGTGGGCGATCGTGCTGGTGGTGCTCGCGCTGCTCGGCTTCCGTATCGGCCCCCCGTACTTCGAGTACATCACGATCCAGAATCAGCTCAGGGCGATCGCCAAGGATCCCGAGGCGCGCAGCGGCCTGCGGCGTGACGTCGAGAACGCCTTTTCCCGGCGCGCGTCCATCGAGAACATCAAGTCGGTCTCGGCCAAGGACATCCAGATCTCCAAGCAAGGCGAGCAACTGGTCCTGAGCGTGGATTACTCGGTTTGCGTGCCGGTCGTCGCCAACATCAGAGCGTGCATGGACTACAGCGCGAGCTCCGCGAAATAGGGACGAGCGGTTCCCATCCGGTGCATGGACCTCGCGGGATTCGGACGCAGCATCGGCCACGGCTTCTCCGACCCTGAGCTGTTGCGCCGCGCGCTCACGCACCGCAGCCACAGCGCGGCGCACAACGAGCGCCTGGAATTCCTGGGCGACAGCGTCCTCAACTGCGCGGTCGCGCTCGAGCTCTACCACAAGTTTCCTCGGCTGACCGAGGGCGAGCTCTCGCGCCTGCGCGCGAACCTCGTGAACCAGCAGTCGCTCGCCGCCGCCGCGCATCGCTTCTCTTTCGGCGAGCACCTGCGGCTGGGGGAGGGCGAGATGAAGAGCGGTGGCGCGCGCCGCCCTTCCATCCTCGCCAACGCGGTGGAGGCAGTGGTCGGTGCCGCTTTCCTCGACGGCGGCTTCGAGAGCGCACGCCGCGTGGTGCGCACTTTGCTCGGCGAATCGCTCGATACCATAGATCCCGCCACCACAGGCAAAGACCCGAAGACGCTGCTCCAGGAATACCTCCAGGCGCGCCGCATCGCGCTACCTCAGTACTCCGTGATCGCGACGCGCGGCGAGGCGCACGAGCAGCAGTTCCAGGTCGAATGCCTGATCCCGGAGCTCAATATCCGCTCGGTCGGCGAGGGCACCAGCCGGCGCAGCGCGGAGCAGGAAGCCGCGCGCCAGGCCTATGAGCTCGCGCAGCGCGCCTGAGGCGCCCCCCGAACATCGCGCCGGTCACGTCGCGATCGTCGGCCGCCCGAACGTCGGCAAGTCCTCGCTGCTCAACCGGCTGGTCGGCGCCAAGATCAGCATCACCTCGCGCAAGCCCCAGACCACGCGCCGGCGCGTGACCGGAATTGTCACGCTCCCGCACGCCCAGATCGCGTTCGTGGACACGCCCGGCTACCAGACAGAGCACCTGTCGGCGCTCAATCGCGCGATGAACCGCGACGTCACCGCGAGCCTCGGCGAGGTGGACGCCGTGCTCTGGGTAGTGGAGGCCCTGCGCTACGACGCGCGCGACGAGGAATTGGCGAAGCTGCTGCCGCCGGGTGCGCCGGTCGTGCTCGCGATCAACAAAACCGACCTCGTGAAGGACAAGAGGGAGCTTCTGCCCTTCATCGCGCGACTCTCCGCGCAGCGCGAGTTCGCGGCAGTGGTTCCGGTTTCAGCGACACGCGGTATCCAGCTCGACGAGCTTCTCGAGGCACTGGTGCCGCTGCTGCCGCAGGGGCCACGACTCTACGAGGAGGACGAAATCACCACTGCCAGCGAGCGTTTTCTCGCGGCAGAGCTGTTGCGCGAAAAGCTGTTCCGGTTGCTGGGCGAGGAGCTGCCGTACGCGACCGCCGTCGAGATCGAGCAGTTCCGGGAGGAAGGCGCGCTGCGCCGCATCCACGCCGTGATCCTGGTAGACAAGGAAAGCCAGAAGCCGATCGTGATCGGGAAGGGAGGCGAGAAGCTCAAGGCGATCGCCGCCCAGGCGCGCGAGGACATGGAGCGGCTGTTCGGCGGTAAAGTGTTCCTGCAAGTGTGGGTCAAGGTGCGGCGCGGCTGGGCCGAGAACGAAGCCGTGCTCAGGCGCATGGGTTACGGATGAGCGGGCGGGAAACAGGTGTGGCGGCTCCGGGAACGCACCGCGCGCACGCACAGCCGGCCTACGTGCTGCACAGCTACCCGTACCGCGAGAGCAGCCTGGTGGTGGAGGCGTTCACCCGCGATTGCGGGCGGATCGCGCTCGTGGCGCGCGGTGCGCGTCGGCAGAAATCGGCGCTGCGCGGCGTGCTGCTTGCGTTCCAGCCGCTGCTGCTGTCGTGGTCCGGGCGGGGCGAGCTGCGCACCCTCACCGGAGCGGAATGGGACGGCCCCTACGCGCCGCTCAAAGGCCGGGCCCTGGTCTGCGGTTTTTATTTGAACGAGTTGCTGCTGAAATTCCTCGCACGCGACGATCCTCACGAGCGGCTGTACGCGACCTATGCGGGCACGCTGGCGGAGCTCGCGCGAGAGGAGCAGCAGGCGGCGACCCTGCGGCGTTTCGAAGTGAGCCTGCTGCGCGAGCTGGGGTACGCGGTGACGCTCGACCGCGACGTCGAGAGCGGCGAGCCGATCCAGGGGGCGCGGCGCTATCGCTACCTCCCCGAGCGAGGGCCGGTCGCTGCCGGTGCGGCCGCGGCGGAGGGGGTAGAATTGGCGGGGCAGACGCTGCTCGACATGCAGGCCGGCGATTACACGAGCGCTGTCACGCTGCAACAGAGCAGAACACTGATGCGCGCGCTCATCAACCATCATCTCGGAGGCCAGGTGCTGCACACGCGCCGGTTGCTGCGCGACCTGCAGGAGCTGTGATGCTGCTCGGTGTCAACATTGACCACGTCGCGACCCTGCGCCAGGCCCGCCGCACCCGTTATCCCAGCCCGGTCGAGGCGGCGCTCGCGGCCGAGGAGGCGGGTGCCGACTACATCACGCTGCACCTGCGCGAGGACCGCCGCCACATCCAGGACGAGGATGTGATGGCCATTCGCGGCCTGTTGCGCACGCACCTGAACCTCGAGGCCGCGGTCACGCCGGAGATGATCGCATTCGCCCGACGAGTGAGGCCCCGCGACGTTTGCCTGGTTCCAGAGCGGCGCGAGGAGCTCACCACCGAGGGCGGGCTCGATGTCGCGCACCATTTCGAGCGGATCGCGGCGGCCTGCCGCGAGCTGCGGGATTCAGGCATCCGGGTGTCGCTGTTCATCGATCCCGATCCCGTCCAGATCGACGCTGCGGCACGGACCGGAGCGCCGGTCGTCGAGCTGCACACGGGGCGCTACGCCGAGGCGCCCGACGCGGCAGGACAGGAGCGCGAGCTCGCGACGATCCGGCAAGCCGCCGCGTACGCGGCGGAGCGGGGGCTGCAGGTGAACGCGGGACACGGCCTGAATTACGACAACGTCCGGCCCGTGGCAGCCGTTCCCCAGATACGCGAACTCAATATCGGTCACGCCATCGTCGCCCGCGCGGTTTTCGTCGGCATCGCGCAGGCGGTGCGCGAAATGAAAGCCCTGATGCGCTCGGCGCGATGATCTACGGCATCGGCATTGACGTGGTGGAACCGCGGCGAGTCGAGCGGCTGGTCGCGCGCTACGGCGAGCGCTTCGCCCGCCGGTTGCTCACGCCGCAGGAATGGCCGGCCTACCTCAGAACCGCGCGGCCGGTGCTGTTTCTCGCCAACCGCTTCGCGGCCAAAGAAGCCTTCTCCAAGGCGATGGGGACGGGTTTTCGCTACCCGGTCACGCTCCAGTGCATCAGCGTGGTGCAGAATGCGGCGGGCAAGCCCAGCCTTGCGTTCCACCCCAACCTCGAGCGGCTGGTCAGGGAGCGCGGCATCACCGGGCACCATCTCACGATCAGCGACGAGAGCTCGCTCGCCTGCGCCTGCGTGGTGCTCGAGAGCGGATGAGCGCGAGGCGGCTTCCGCTCGGGCCAGTGATGCTGGATGTCGCGGGTCCCGAGCTCGACGCGGCGGACTGGCGGCGGCTCACGCACCCGCTGGTGGGCGGCGTCATCCTGTTCTCGCGCAACTACACCGGTCCGGAGCAGCTCGCGCGCCTCACGGCGGAAATCCATTCGCTGCGCACCCCGCCGCTGATCATCGCGGTGGACCATGAAGGCGGCCGGGTGCAGCGATTTCGCGAGGGGTTCACCGCCATCCCCCCGATGCGCGAGCTGGGGCGGCTATGGGACGCCGGAGCGCAGCACGCACTGCACCTCGCTCGCGAAATCGGCTTCGTGCTAGCGGCCGAGCTGCGCGCTCACGGGGTGGACGTGAGCTTCGCGCCCGTGCTCGACGTGGACCATGGAGCGAGCAGCGTGATCGGCGACCGGGCGCTGCATTCCGATCCGGAGGTGGTGGCGGAGCTCGCGCGCGCACTGCTGCAAGGGCTGCGCCAGGGCGGCATGAGCGGGGTCGGCAAGCATTTTCCCGGGCACGGCTACGTGCGCGCCGACTCGCACGCCGAGCTGCCGGTGGACGAGCGCGACTACCAGGACATCGAGGTGGCCGATCTCGTGCCGTTCCGGCGCGCAATCGGCGCCGGGCTCGGCAGCATCATGCCCGCCCACGTGCTCTATCCCCGAGTGGACGGGCGCCCGGCCGGCTTTTCTCCGGTGTGGATCAAGCAGATCCTGCGCGGGCGCCTCGGCTTCGACGGGGTGGTGTTCAGCGACGACCTCGGCATGGAGGCGGCGGGAGCGGCGGGCGGCGTCGTCGAGCGCGCACGCGCGGCGCTTGCGGCGGGCTGCGACATGGTGCTCATCTGCAACGATCCGGAGGGCGCCGAGGAGCTGCTGAAAGGGCTCGATTACGCGATGCCGGCAGTGGGACTCGCCCGGCTCGCGCGCCTGCACGCGCGGCCGCATTTCGAGAGCATGGCGCGGCTGCGCGAGGACGCGCGCTACGCCCGCGCGCTGCAGGCGATCGCCAGCGCCGGGCGGCGCGAGGGCGAGCTTCCTCTCGGCTGAGGGACTCGGCAGGGAGGACAAATGGTCAACGGAGAATGGCTCGTCGGCCATTTATCCGAGACCCGGTCTCCTTGATGACGGCGCACGGACTCGAGCCATGCGCTCTCATGCGCGCTCGATATACTCGCCGGAATCGGTGCTGACCTTGATGCGCTCGCCTTCCAGGATGAACTGCGGCACCATCACGGTGATGCCGGTTTCGGTGCGGGCCGGCTTGAACGAGCCGGTCGCGGTCGCACCCTTCAGATTGGGCTCGGTCTCGACCACGGTCAGGATCACGGTCGGGGGCAGCTGCACGCCGATCGGCCGGTCATTGTGGAAGTTGACCTGCACGTCAGTGCTGGGCAGGAGGTAACCGGTCTGCCCCTCGAGGAAATCGGCGGGCAGCGTGAGCTGCTCGAAGGTCTCCTTGTCCATGAACACGTAGTGGTCGCCGTCGTTGTAGAGGTATTGCATCTCGCGCGACTCGACGAAGGCGCGCTCGACCTTGTCCTCGGTGCGGATGCGCTCGTTTTTCTTGGTCCCCGACTCCAGGTCCTTCATTTCGACCTGCATGAAGGCCCCGCCGCGGCCTCCGACGTGAACGTGATAGGCTTTGAGCACGCGCCAGACACGGTTGTCCCATTCGATCAGGTTGCCGGCGCGGATTTCGGTCGCCAGGACTTTGGCCATTTCGCGGTGTCCATCTGAAAAAGCGCGTAATTCTACACCAGGCGGCGCGCGCGGTGCCCGCTTTTTCTCCGGATTGCAGGCTGTGTCCGAGGCTTGCACGCCATCTCGATCGCGTGCGCGCGCAATATCCGGGCTATCACGCCCGTCCGGTCGCACCCTTCGGTCCGGCCCGCGCCCGGCTGCTGGTGGTGGGGCTCGCGCCCGGGTTGCACGGGGCCAACCGCACCGGCCGACCCTTCACCGGAGACCATGCCGGCCTGCTGCTCTACGAGGCGCTCCACCGCCACGGCTTCGCCAGCCAGGCGGTAGCGCGCAATGCGCGCGACGGGCTGCGCCTGGAAGGCTGCCGCATCACCAACGCAGTCAAGTGCCTGCCACCGGCGAACCGGCCGCTGTCCCACGAGGTGCGCCGCTGCAACGCGTATCTTCAGGCCGAGATCGCGCAGTTGCCGCAAGGGGCGGCGATCCTGGCGCTCGGCAGGACCGCGCACGAGGCGGTGCTGATGGCGCTCGGGCTGCCGCGCGCGGAATTCCTGTTTCGCCACGGCGCGCGCCACGCGCTCGCGCGCGGGCTCACGCTTTTCGATAGCTACCACTGCAGCCGCTATAATACGCAGACCCGGCGCCTCACTCCGGAAATGTTCGCGGGCGTCGTGGCCGCCATACGCGAGCACTTGTCGTGTTCGATCCCGCTGCGATCATCTCGAGCCTGCCGCACCTCCCGGGGGTCTACCGCATGCTGAACCGCGCCGGCGAGGTGCTCTACGTCGGCAAGGCGCTCGATATCAGGAAGCGGGTCGCCTCCTATTTCCAGAAGGGGGGAGCGCTCTCGCCCCGTATCCAGGTGATGCTCGAACAGGTCGCCGCCATCGAAACCACGGTCACGCGCTCCGAAGCGGAGGCGTTGTTGCTCGAGCACAATTTAATAAAAACTTTAACTCCACGCTATAACATACTGTTTCGTGATGATAAATCATATCCATACCTGGTCCTGAGCAGGCATCGCTTCCCGCGCCTCGCATTCCATCGCGGCAGCCTCGACAGGGTGGAGCGCGCCTTCGGCCCGTTCCCGAACGCCGGCGCGGTGCGCGAGAGCATCCAGCTCCTGCAGAAGGTGTTCCGCCTCCGGACCTGCGAGGACACCGTGTTCGCCAACCGCTCCCGTCCCTGCCTGCTGCACCAGATCCGGCGCTGCAGCGCCCCGTGCGTCGGGCGAGTGAGCGAGGCCGATTACGCGGAGGACGTGAACGGCGCCGCGCTGTTCCTCTCGGGCAAGGAAGACCAAGTGATCGAACAGCTCGAGGCGCACATGAACGCGGCCTCGGAGCGCCTCGACTACGAGCAGGCCGCCCTCTATCGCGACCAGATCGCGGCGCTGCGCAAAGTGCGGGAACGGCAGTTCGTGAGCGGGGAAGCGGAAGTGGGAGATGTGGACGTCGTCGCCTACGGGCGCGCCGGCCACGTCACCTGCGTCAACCTCGCGATGATCCGCGGCGGGCGCCATCTCGGGGACAAGAACTTCTTCCCGCGCAATGCCGAGGACTGCAGCGCGGAGCAGGTGATCGAGTCCTTCCTGCTCCAACACTACCTGCAGCACCCCGCGCCGGCGCAAATTGTGGCGGGCG
Source organism: Burkholderiales bacterium (assembly GCA_035574195.1). Lineage (GTDB taxonomy): Bacteria > Pseudomonadota > Gammaproteobacteria > Burkholderiales > SG8-41 > SG8-41. Next base: position 85,201 of record DATLZE010000066.1, read on the forward strand.
CGCGGGTGAATGCCGCGGCGCTCGAGGAGCTGCTCGCGGAGCGCGCCGGCCACCCGGTGAAGCTCAGCGCGAACCCGAGCGGGGCGCGCTCGGCCTGGGTCGAAATGGCCGCACGCAACGCCCAGCTCGCCGCCGGACAGCGGCTCGGTTCTCTGGCGACGCAGGAAGCGAGGCTCGCGGCGCTCCAGCAAGCGCTCGACCTGCCCGAGACGGCGCGCCGCATCGAGTGCTTCGACGCGAGTCACACCTCGGGCGAGGCGACTGTCGTCGCCTGCGTGGTCTACGACCAGTCCGCGATGCAGAAAAGCGACTACCGGCGCTACAACATCGCGGTCGCAACGGACGGGCGGCCGCAGCCCGGCTTCGGCGCGCCCGAACAGTCGCAAAGTGCCGCATATCGGGCCGGGATCGCACCAGGGGACGACTGCGCTGCGCTGCGCGAGGCGCTGTCGCGCCGCTACCGGCGAATCGTGGCCGGAGACGGCAAGCTGCCCGACCTGGTATTGATTGATGGGGGGCGGGCTCAGCTCGCGGCGGCTCGGGAAGCGCTCGCCGAGCTGGGTCTGGGCGATCTCGCGCTTGCGGCGGTGGCGAAGGGCAGCGAGCGCAAGCCCGGCGACGAACAGATCCATCTGCCCGGGCGCGCGGCCCCTCTCGTGCTCGGGCGCGAGCATCCAGGATTGCACCTCATCCAGGAGATACGGGACGAGGCTCACCGCTTCGCGATCGAAGGGCACCGCGCCCGCCGCGGCAAGGCCCGCAGCCGCTCGCCGCTCGAGGGCATCGCCGGCATCGGGGCAAAGCGCCGGCAACGCCTGCTCACCCGTTTCGGAGGACTGCGGGGGCTGCTCGCTGCCAGCGTGGACGAGATCGCGCGCGTTGACGGCATCGGCCGGGCGCTCGCCGAGAAAATCTACCAAGAGCTGCACTGATGCCGCTCAATCTGCCGATCCTGCTCACCTGGCTGCGGATCCTCCTGATCCCGCTGTTCGTGGGGATCTTCTATTTCGAGAAGAGCTGGGTGTCGGTGCCCAACCAGAACCTGGTGGCGACCGTCATTTTCACCGCGGCTGCGGTCACCGACTGGCTCGACGGCTGGCTCGCGCGCAAGCTCAACCAGACCTCGGCCTTCGGCGCCTTTCTCGACCCGGTCGCCGACAAGCTGATGGTGGCGGCGGCGCTCATCATCCTGGTCCAGCTCGAACGGGTGGACGCGATCATCGCGCTGATCATCATCGGGCGCGAAATCACGGTCTCGGCGCTGCGCGAGTGGATGGCGAAGATCGGCGAGTCGAAGAGCGTCGCGGTATCCTTCCTGGGCAAGATCAAGACCGCCTCGCAGATGCTCGCGATCCCGTTGCTGCTCTATCACGACCGCATCGGCGCCTTCAGCCCGCAGCTCGTGGGCACCTGGCTGATCTACGTCGCAGCTGCGCTCACCCTGGTCTCGATGGCCTACTACCTCAAGGTGTCGCTGCCGCAGGCATGGAAGCGCGCCTGACGAGCGTTGTGAAAACGCCTGGCGACGCTCGCCCCCCTCGACCCTTCCTCCACCGAGTCCACGGGGCAAATGGTCAGCGCTCGGCAGCCATTCGCCCGGGACCCAGTAGTTGCCAGGGCAGGGGGGCTCGCCTATAATTTCCTTGCGAAACGCGGGAATAGCTCAGTTGGTAGAGCGCAACCTTGCCAAGGTTGAGGTCGCGAGTTCGAGACTCGTTTCCCGCTCCAGGATTCCGGGGAAAGTGGACGGCACCCGTGCACTTTCCCTTTTTGCTTTTCCGGCTTTTCGGCGGGGTGGCAGAGTGGTCATGCAGCGGCCTGCAAAGCCGTGTACGCCGGTTCGATTCCGACCCCCGCCTCCAGTGCATAGCGAGCGCGCCCGGGTGGCGTAACTGGTAGCCGCTGGGGACTTAAAATCCCCTGGCCGCAAGGCCGTGCCGGTTCGAGTCCGGCTCCGGGCACTCGAGGCGCCAGGGCGCCCTGCCTGCGGCCGGCTGAAGCGGGGCGCAGGCCCGTTGTGGCATGATACGGATATGATCATCTTCGATCTCGGTTGCGGCAATCAGCACCGCTTCGAGGGATGGTTCGGCTCGAGCGAGGAGTTCGAGCAGCAACTCGAAGCAAAACGGATCCTCTGCCCGCTGTGCGGCAGCTCCGATATCGTACGCCTGCCGCACGCGGCCCACATCAAGAGCAGCACCAAGCCGCGCCTTCCAGGCGATCCGGCAGCGGCCTCCGCGCGGCAGTACGCCAACATCGGAACCGAGGTGCTCGAGAAGCTCATCGCGCACATCATCGAGAACACCGAGGACGTCGGCGCCGCGTTTCCCGAGGAGGCGCGCAAGATCCATTACCGCGAGGCGCCCGAGCGCCGGATCCGCGGCACCGCGTCGCGCGAAGAGGTGGAGGCGCTCAGGGAAGAGGGCATCGAGGTCGTCGCGCTGCCCATCCCCCCGCACCGTGCAGGCAAGATGCATTGATCTGGATCAAGCCCTGCGCGCGGCGGCGTGGTACGGTGCCCGCGGACGACTTCGAGTAGGAGAAAGCGCGATGTTCAAGCACATTCTGCTGCCGACCGACGGCTCCCCGCTCTCCGACAAGGCGATCAAGCGCGGCATCGAGTTCGCGAAGAAGATCGGGGCGCGCGTGACCGCGATCCACGTGGTACCTGAGTTCAAGATCATCGCCGACGAGAGCATCGCGCTCAATCCCGCGCTCAAGAAACGCTTCGAGGAGGAATCCCGGGCGCGAGCGCAAAAGATGCTCGATGCGATCGCGCGCGCAGCGAAAGCGAAGGGCGTGCGGTGTGCCACGCTCACCGCCGTGAGCGACCTGCCCTACCAGCAGATCATCGCCGGCGCCCAGAAAAACAAGTGCGATCTCATCATGATGGCCTCGCACGGCCGGCGCGGTCTGTCCAGCCTGCTCCTCGGCAGCGAGACCGCGAAAGTGCTGACCCATTCCAAGATCCCGGTGCTGGTGGTGCGCTGAGCCGCGGTAGCGCCGAGACAGCGGCATTCCCCGCAGTTCACCGCACGCACCGCTCGTAAATGAGCGAGGCGAGGGGCCTGGGCGACGCCGTCGGCGCATTCCTGCGCCGCTATCCGCCGTTCTCCGAAATGGAGCACGAGGCGCTCGTGTTCCTGACCGGGCGCCTCGCCCTCGGCTACTACCCCGCCGGTGGCACCATCCTCGCCCCCGAGCACGGCGAGCCATGTTATCTCTACATCGTCCAGCGGGGGACGGTGCGACTGGAGCCCGCCGGATCCGCTCGCGCTCCGGCCGAGGTGGCGCACACGCTCGGACCGGGCGAATGTTTTCCGCTCGGCGCGCTCCTCGAGTGCCGTCCGCCCGACTCGATCTACGTCGCGGCCGTTGATACTTTCTGCTACCAGTTGCCGGCTGCCGATTTCACCGAGCTGCTCCAGCGCAGCCCGCGATTCCAGGGCTTCGCCACGCGCCACCTGGCGAGCCTGCTGCGCGAATCCCGGCGCCTGCTCAAGATGCAGTACGCGAGCACCGCCACCGAGCAGCAGGCGCTCAACCGCTCGCTGCGCACGCTCCTGCGGCGCGCTCCCGTCGCCTGCGACCCCGCGACCCCGCTGCAGGAAGCGCTCGCCGCCATGCAGCGGGAAAAAACCGGCTCGATCGTGGTGGTGTCGCCTTCGGGCGCGCCGCTCGGCATCCTCACCCGGCACGACGTGCTCGACCGGGTAGCGCTCGCGCGCGCCGACCTCGCCTCCCCGATCGAGCAGGTGATGAGCGCGCCGGCTCACACGATCCATGCGGACGCGAGCGCCTATGACGCGGCGCTCGCGATGGCACGCCATGGGGTGCGCCACCTCCCCGTGGTGGAGGAGGGGAAGCTTCTGGGGGTGGTGACCGAACGCGATCTCTTCGCACTGCAGCGCGTCTCGATGCGGGGCATACACCGCGCCATCGCGGGCGCCGCCGAGCCCGGAGCGCTGCGCCAGGCCGCAGAGGACATCCGGCGGCTCGCCGAGGACCTGCTGCACCAGGGCACGGCTGCGGAACAGCTGATGCAGATCATTTCCACCCTGAACGACGCGCTGGCGCGCCGGATCATCGCGCTCGAGGCGGCACGGCACGATCTCACGGGAATCGGCTGGTGCTGGCTCGCCTTCGGCAGCGAGGGGCGCTACGAGCAGACCTTCGCGAGCGACCAGGACAACGGGCTGATCTTTTCGGCCGCCTCGCCGGCCGATGCCCGGCGGCGCCTGCTGCCGTTCGCGCAGGCGGTCAACCGCGCGCTCGACGCCTGCGGGTTTCCGCTGTGCCGGGGAGAGATCATGGCGGGCAATCCCCGCTGGTGCCTGAGTCTCGAGGAATGGCGCGAGCGATTCGCGCAGTGGGTGCGCGATCCCGGTCCCGAGGCGCTGCTCAACGCGGCGATCCATTTCGATTTCCGGCCGCTGCACGGCGAGGAGGGGCTCGCCGCGGAGCTGCGCCGCCATCTGCTCGCGCTCACCCGAGGCAACCAGCGCTTCCTGCGCCAGCTCGCGCAGCATGCGCTCGAAGTCGAGCCGCCGCTCGGCGTGCTGCGCGATTTCGTGGTCGAGGAGCGGGGCGAGCACGCCGGCACCCTCGACCTCAAGCTGCGCGGGGCGCGCCCTTTCGTGGATGCGGCACGCGTGATCGGGCTCGCCGCCGGCATCGAGCATACCGCAACCGTACAGCGGTTGCGCGCGGGGAGCGCCCGGCTCAACGTGCCGCCCGACGAGGCCGAAGCCGCCGTCGAGGCGTTCTGCTTCATCCAGCAGCTGCGGTTGCGCACCGGAAGCGGTCCGTCAGCGAACCGACTCGATCCGCAAGGCCTGAACGAGGTGGACCGCCGCATCCTCAAGGAATGCTTCCGCCAGGCCCGCAAGCTGCAGCTGCGGCTCAAGCTCGACTATCAGTTATGAGCTTCTGGCGGTGGTGGGCGCGGGCACGGCTGGATGCAGACCAGCAGGCGCGCCTAGGTCGTTACCGCCGGCTCCCGCCGGCCGACATGGGGCGACCGCTCGAGGCGGCGCGCTTGGTGGTGACGGATGTGGAATCGAGCGGGTTGCGCCCGTATCACGACCGCCTGATCGCGATCGGCGCGGTGGCGGTGGCAGGCGGGCTGGTGCGTTTCGGAGAAAGCTTCCACGCCGTCTTGCGGCAGCAGACTCCGAGCGATCCCGCCAACATCCTGGTGCACGGCATCGGCGGCACGGCGCAGGTTTCGGGCCACGACCCCGCGCACGCGCTGCTCGCGTTTCTGCATTTCTCCGGAAAGGATCCGCTGGTCGGCTTCCACGCCGACTTCGACCGGGTCATGATCGAGCGCGCCCTCAAGGGCGCGCTCGGTATCCGGCCGTCCAATCCCTGGCTCGATCTCGCCATGCTGGCCCCGGCTCTTCTGAGCGAGCGCGCGCCGAACGCCCGCACGCTCGACGACTGGGCCGACGCCCTCGGACTGGATGTCTACGCGCGCCATGACGCGCTATCGGATGCGCTCACCGCCGCTGAACTGCTCCAGATCGTGATCGCCGTAGCTCGCGGAAAGGGCATCCGCACCTGCGCCGAGCTGGCCCGGCTGGAAAAGCACCAGCGCTGGCTCGAGGCCCGCTGATGCCGCGGCACGAGCCTCAAAAAGTCGGAGGGAATCGGCTAAACTACGCACTTTCACGAAGCACGCAAAGCAGACGATGAATCATCCCTCCGCTGCGGTTCACCCCCTCACCGACAAGCTGCGCGCGATCAAGGAAGGGGCGATCGGCTGGATCGTGTTCAACAACCCTGCGCGGCACAACGCGACTTCCTACGAGATGTGGCTGTCGCTGCCGGTCGTGCTGAAGAGCTATGCCGAGGACCCCGAGGTTCGGGTCGTGATCCTGAGGGGCGAGGGGGAAAAGGCGTTCAGCGCCGGAGCCGATATCTCGCAGTTCAAGGAGAAGCGCACCGGAGCCGAGGCCGTGAAAGAGTACAACGCGGCGGCCGACAGCGCCAACCGGGCACTGCGCGAGTTCCCCAAGCCGCTGATCGCCATGATCCGCGGCTACTGCATCGGCGGCGGTACCGCAATCGCGGTGAGCTGCGACATCCGCATCGCCTCCGACGACGCGCGCTTCGGCGTTCCCGCCGCGAAGCTCGGTCTGGGCTATCGGTTCGAGGGTATCGAGCGCCTGTCCGACATCGTCGGACCGGCCTTCGCAGCGGAGATCTTCTACACCGCCCGGCAGTTCGATGCGCAGGAGGCGTTACAGATGGGTCTAGTGAACCGCGTGGTGCCCGCCGCTGAGATCGAGAGCTACACGCGGCAGTACGCCGATGCCATCGCTGCCAACGCGCCGCTCACTATCGCCGCGGTGAAACGCTCGCTGATCGAATACCTGAAAGCCCCGGCGGAGCGCGACCTCGCGCTGTGCCAGCGCATGGTGGACGCGTGCTACGAGAGCGAGGACTACCGCGAGGGCCAAGCGGCGTTCATGGAAAAGCGCAAACCGCAATTCAAAGGCCGCTGAACGGCTGTTCGCCGGCGAGGTGGCGGCGTCATCGAACAATCAAGGATCATTCATGGCATTCGACGCGAACCGTCCCGATCTCACAGTGGGCGTGATCGGAACCGGAGCGATGGGCCGCGGCATCGTGCAGGTCGCGGCCGCCGGGGGCATGCAAGTGCTGATGACCGATAGCCGTCCCGGCGCGGCTCAGGAAGCGCGCGAGTTTGTCGAGAAGATGCTCGCGCGCGCAGCGGAGAAGGGCGGTATGACGCGGGACCAAGCCGTCGCCGCCCTCGACCGCATCCGGATCGTCGCCGGGCCTGCCGACATGAAGCCCTGCCACGCGGTGATCGAAGCGATCGTCGAGAACCTGGAAGCAAAACAGCAACTGTTCGCGGAGCTCGAGAACATCGTCGCCCCTGACTGCATCCTCGCCACCAACACCTCCTCGCTCTCGATCACCGCCATCGCCTCCAAGCTCAGGACGCCCGAGCGCTTCGCGGGCTTCCATTTCTTCAACCCCGTGCCCCTGATGCGGCTGGTGGAGGTGATCGAGGGGCTGCGCACGGCGGAATGGGTGGCGCAGGCGCTGGTGACGATCGGCCGGCGCATGACGCGCGAGCCGGTGCGCGTCAAGGACGCACCTGGCTTCCTAGTAAACCAGGTGGGCCGCGGATTCACGCTCGAGGCTGCGCACCTCGTCTCCGAGGGGATTGCCACGTTCGCCGACGTTGATCGGGTGATGCGCGACGTCGGGGGCTTTCGCATGGGGCCGTTCGAGCTGATGGAGCTGACCGGTCTCGACGTCACTCAGCCCGCCTCCGAGCTGATCTACAGCCAGTTCTTCCACGAGCCGCGCTATCGGCCCAATCTCATCATGCGCAGCCGATACGAGGCCGGCGTTCTTGGGCGCAAGACCCGGCGCGGCTTCTACGAGTACGACGCCGAGCTGAAGCCGCTCGTGCCGCCGGAGGCGCCGGCGCCTGCGGCGCGCCCCCGCAGCGTCTGGGTGAGCCGCGCCGAACCGCAGGGGCATGCCGCCCTCACCGGATTGCTCCGGGGGCTGGGGGCCAACCTCGAAAGCGGAGAGCGGCCAAGCGAGGATGCGCTGATCCTGGTCACGCCGGTGGGCGAGGACGCCACCACCTGCGCCGTCGAGCAGGGGCTGGATCCCCGGCGCACCGTCGCGGTAGACACGTTGTTTCCACTCGCCAAGCGGCGCACCCTCATGGGCACGCCGCTCACCGACCCCGGCTACCGGGACGCGGCGCACGGACTGCTCGCCGCGGACGGCGTTCCTGTCACGGTGTGCCGCGACAGCCCGGGTTTCATCGCGCAGCGCATCGTGGCGATGATCGTCAACATCGGCTGCTCGATCGCGCAAAGCCGCACCGCTCAGCCCGCGGACATCGACCGGGCGGTGACTCTGGGGTTGAACTATCCGCATGGACCGCTCGCGTTCGGCGACTTGCTCGGGCCGGAGCGCGTCTACAGGGTGCTCGCGGCGATGTATCGCATCTACGGCGATCCGCGCTATCGCCCCGTCATCTGGCTCACGCGCCGGGCCCGCCTGGGCGTTTCGCTGCTCACTCCAGAGCCCTGAACGCTGTCATCATTGCGACGCAAGAAGGAGATCTCGATGCTCAACGCCTACATCTACGATGGACTGCGCACCCCGTTCGGACGCCACGCCGGCGTGCTCGCCAAGATCCGCCCCGACGACCTGCTCGCCGAGGCGATGAAAGCGGTGATGCGGAGATCGGCCTTCAAGCCGGAGCAAATCGAGGACATCGTGGTCGGCTGCGCCAACCAAGCCGGCGAGGACAGCCGCTGCGTCGCGCGCCATGCGGGACTCGTCGCAGGGCTTCCGATCGAGACGCCGGGCACGGTCTTGCAGCGCAATTGCGCGAGCGGCTTGGGCGCACTGGTGCACGCGGCACACGCCGTCACTGCAGGCGAGGGCGAGGTGTTTTTAGTAGGAGGGGTGGAGAGCATGAGCCGCTCCCCGCTCGTGATCAGCCGTTCGGAGAGCGCCTTCGGCCGCGACGTCAGGCTCTACGACAGCACGGTCGGCCCGCGCTTCTCGAATCCGAAGCTGGTAAAGCGCTTCGGCGACGACCAGATGCCGCAGACCGCCGACACGCTCGCGCGCGAGTACGAGATCGGGCGCGAGGACGCCGACCGCTTCGCGCTGCGCTCGCAGCAGCGCTACGCCATCGCCAAAGGCGAGGGCTATTTCGCCGGAGAGATCTGCCCGGTCGAGTTGCCAGCGAGCCGCAAGGGGCCGGTGCCGCCAGTAGTCGAGGACGAGCACCCCCGTCCCAACACCGATCTCGAGTCCTTGGCGCGCCTCAAGCCGCTCTACGAGGGCGGCGTCACCACCGCCGGCAACGCTTCCGGCGTCAACGACGGGGCGGTAGCGCTGATCCTCGCTTCGCGCGAGGCAGGAGAGAAGGCCGGAGCCAAGCCCATGGCCCGGGTGCTCGCGAGCGCCGCTGTCGGCGTGCCCCCGCAGATCATGGGGATCGGGCCGGTCGCCGCCTCGAAAAAAGCGCTGGCGCGGGCAGGGCTCACGCTGAAGGACATGGACGTCATCGAGATCAACGAAGCGTTCGCTGCCCAGGTGCTCGCGTGCCTGAAGGGCCTCGGCATCGCCTTCGACGACAGCCGGGTCAACCCCAATGGCGGCGCCATCGCCATCGGCCATCCGCTGGGGGCCTCGGGCGCACGGTTGGCCCTGACCGCTGCCCGCCAGCTGCAGCGCACAGGAGGACGCTACGCGCTGGTGAGCCTGTGCATCGGCGGTGGGCAGGGCATGGCAGCCATCTTGGAACGCGTCTGATCCTGCTCCGCGCCCGCCGGTGCGTGCACTCCTGCGCGCCTCAGCCGCGGGACCGTTAGCTGCAATACCGAAAGGCGGCACCGGCACCGAACCCCGGTGACGGAGCCCTGTTGCCTCTTTTTGTTGTAATCACGAGACAAACCGGTCCCACCGGACGGGCTCGGTTGCGGCCAGGCTGGACAAGGGGGGCGGGTGGATGATATGTATAAACTGTCTAAGTAGACTGTTTATACTAAACAACCGGCGCGCCACCTCATGTTGACCAGCAAGGAGCTACTGGAGCAGACCGGTATTTCGCGCGCGACACTGAACAATTACATCGCGCGCGGCCTGCTGCCGAAGCCGGTGGTCTCCCGCCCCGAGATCCGGGGCAAGGGGCCGCGCCAGATCGGCTATTTCCCCGAAGAGGCTGTCCACCGGATCCAGCAGATCCAGCAATTCAAGCGGGAGGGGCTCGGCCTGGACGAGATCGCTGCCAGGCTATCGGCCGCAAAGGCTAAGCCCGAGCATGATGCGCCCGGCGCCGGGAACGCACGTCAGTCAACTCATGCCGGCGCCGTGAAGAAACAGCCCCTGGTGGTCACGGTAGAGCAGATCGCTTACCCGGCCTACATGGTCAACTACAAGTTCGAGGTGGTCTGGTTCAATGACGCGGCGCGTGATGCGCTCGGCGCGGTGCTGGCGCAACTTGCGCCGCGCACCGCGGAGCGCAGCATCTTCCGGCTGTTGCTTCTCACCGAGGACGCTCGCCTCGCCGCAAACCGCGAGGAGCTACTGCGGCTCAATCTCGCGCTCGCCAAGGAGCGCATGGGGTTGAGCGCGATCACGCAGCCGCTGCAGCCGCTCGCGGCGGCCAAGGCGCACCTGCTCGAGCAACTCTACGCCGAGACCGCCGCGGTCGCCCCCGGTCCCATCGTCGAGTTCCCGCTGCGCCTGAGAGGCGGGAAAGGCGCAACCGAGCAGTACTGCGCCTATGCCGCCTATTTCCGCGAGGGCATCCTCGTCGTGCTCTCGCCGCTGCGCGAGGACGCGAGCGCGCTTCTCCAGTTGCTGAGCCGCCGCGACGTGGTGATCCGTAATCTCCTGAGCAAGCGGCTGCCGACCCTGACCGACCTCGCCGTGCTGGTCGCCGATCTCCAGGATTCGGTGAAGATCTGCTCCGAGCTGCCGCCCGAGGAGTACTTCGAGCTCATCAACCAGATCTGGTCGGCCGCGGGCGCGGTTTTCCGCAAGTACTACGGCACCCACGGCAAGCACGTGGGCGACGGCATGGTCTATTACTTCTTCCCGCAGCCCGACTGCAACTACATCATGAACGCCGTGGTGTGCGCCCACGAGCTGAAATCGGTCATGGCGCGCATCAGCAAGGAGTGGCAGCTCCGCAAGCGCTGGACCAACGAGCTCTACCTCAACACCGGGCTGAACGAGGGCCAGGAATGGCTCGGCACTTTTCAGACCGCGACCACGGTCGAATTCGCGGTGCTGGGAGAAACCATCAACCACACCGCGCGGCTGAGCGATTTCGCGCGCCACGGTGCGATCTGGGCCACCAAGAATTTCATCGGCAAGGTGCCCTCGCGCGAGCGCGCGCGCATCCGCTTCGGTATCCATCGGCCCGGGCCGGAAGGACAGTCGATCTTCGTCGAGTCCACCTATTCGCGCCTCGCTAATCTGGTGGACTTGAGCTCCGGGCGCCATGAGAAGCTCCGGGATATCGCGGGCCTCTCGGTCACCGAGATCGTGGACGTCGCCGCGCCCTAATCCCGACTCGCGCCCTCTTTTTTTCCGTGCAGGCCGGCATCCGCGACCTGCGGACCGCGTAGCCCCCGGCGCGCCCCTTGGAGGGCGGGGCGGTTCGCGCTGCTGTCGCTCTCGCGCTCGCTTCCTGCGCCGTGGCGATGGCGCAGCCGGCAACGCACGCCCTCCCTGCAGTGCCTGCCCGACTATCGCGCCTTCCTCTTCGATGCGTGCCGAACGCGGGTCGCACAGAGAAGAGGCTGGCGTGTTATCACAGGGGGGGTTGCGCGCGAGAACGCGCATTGTCCCGTTTCGGCAATCCCGACTCGTACCGAGCGGAATATCTCCTGGTGACCCGGGAGCTGCCCTGGATTGGGCGGCCGCTAGAGTCCCGAGCCCGCGCGACCTGATTCTATTTTACATAATATACATTATACGAATATACCTCTGGACAGCCGCCGGCTGCTCCTCATTGAACCGCGCCCGCCCTTACCAGCAACTCCACCACCTCGCGTCGGCCGTGCTCGCGCGCCAGGCTCAGCGCCGTATCTCCGTCGAGCGTCCTGCGGTTGAGATCGGCACCGTGCTCGAGGAGCAACAGCACCATGGAGAGATGTCCTTCTCGGGCTGCCATCATCAGCGCTGTGTTACCGTTTTCGGCCTGGGCGTTCACGTCGGCCCCTTGTCCGATCAGGATCCGCGCGACATCCATACGATTGCGGGCGGCGGCGTAGATCAGCGGCGTCCAGCCCGGGTGGTTGATTTCGGCGCCCTGGGCGAGCAGCAAGCGCACCACCTCGGAATGTCCGTGAAAAGCGGCGAGCATCAGGGCCGTTTCGCCGTAAGCGTTGCGGGCATTGATCTTGGGACGGGCCGAGAGAATCGTTTTCACCATACCGAGTTTCCCGTGTCGCGCAGCGAGCATGAGCAGGGAATTTCCATTCGGATCCACGGTATTCACGTCCACTCCGCGTCGAAGCAGCGCCGCGACAGTGCTCTCGTCGTCGTTGTTGACTGCGTGCAGCATGTCTTCATAGACCCCGGCGTGGAGCGATCCGGCGAGCAGCAGGGGAATCAATCGAGTCAAGGATTTTCTAATAAAGTTCATGAGATTCCGATTCTTGTATCTTGAATAATCTGAAGAAATTCCGGGTGGTTCTAGAGGCTATCTGCTCCAGGCTCGTGCCCTTCAGGCGCGCGATTTCTTCGGCCACGTAGCGCACCAGCGCCGGCTCGTTGGTTTTGCCCCGGTGGGGTACGGGGGCGAGATAGGGCGAATCGGTCTCCACCAGCATGTGCTCGAGCGGCACGCGCCTTGCCACTTCCTTCAGCGCCTGAGCGTTCCTGAAGGTGACAATGCCAGAGAACGAGATATAGAAGCCGAGCGCCATCGCCGCCTGCGCCACTTCCCAAGTCCCCGTGAAACAATGCATGACCCCTCCGACCGCTGCGGCGCCCTCCTCGCGCAGAATGGCGAGCGTGTCCTCGGCCGCATCGCGCATGTGTACGATAAGCGGCTTCCCGCAACGGCGCGCCGCACGAATATGGGTGCGGAAGCGCCGGCGCTGCCACTCGCGCTCTCCTTGAATGCGGAAATAATCGAGCCCGGTTTCTCCGATCGCGACGATCTTGGGGTGCGCGGCGAGCGCCACCAGCTCGTCCTCGGTGATTTCCAGCGCTTCGGGATAACTTGGGTGCAGCCCCACCGAACCGTAGATTCGCGGGTCGCGCTCAGCGATCGCTCTGACCTGCGGGAAAGCCTCGAGCGTGACACCGACGCACAGCGCGTGCGTGACGCCCTGTGCCCGCATGCGCGCAAGCACGGCATCGAGGTCCGCGGCGAGCTCCGGAAAATCGAGATGGCAGTGCGAGTCAACGAGCATCGCAGGGGCGATCTGCTCAGGCGGCCGGCGCCCGGGACGCACGCAGCAAGGCTGCGTACGAGAGCAGCAGCTCCTCGAGGAACAGCCGCGGGTTGAGCGGGTGCACGGCGATGCGCCGCAGCCCGAGCACGTGCCGGTGGAACCTGATAGCCTCCTGTGCGCCGAGCCGCCCCGCCAGCCGGGCGAGCGCCTCCGCGCAATCGAGGTTGTAGCGCACTGTGCCCGCCGCCCGGCAGCACGCGAGGTCGAACGACCACTTCTGCATCCACTCAACGGCCAGCGCGGGCGGCAGTTCTTGCAGCCGCTCGGCCGCCGCCAGCGGATCGAGCTCGGTATCCGCGATCTCGTCGAGAAAGCTGCGGCGCGCTCGCCAGTATTCCTCGTCGTAGCGCAACGCGGCGAGCGGTGCGCCGCCCGCCTGGGCGAGCGCGAGCTCGGGCTCGCGCACACCCTGTTCCTCGAGCCAGGCCCTCGCTTCCTCCGCCCTCGGCAGCGGCAGGACGATGCGCTGGCAGCGGCTCCTGATCGTGGGCGGCAGCTGCTGCCAGCGATGGGATAGCAGCACGAAGCAGGTTGCGGGGGGCGGCTCCTCGAGACTCTTCAGCAACGCATTGGCTGCGTTCATGTTGAGCGATTCGGCCGGACGGATCAGCACCAGCTTGTGTCTCCCGCGGTGGCTGGAGACATTGATGAAGTCGGCAAGACCGCGCACCTGGCCTATGGTGATCTGGGTTCCTCCCCTCTTCGCGCCCTCCTCTTCCGCAGCGCCGGCGTCGGTTTCGGCTTCCGGTTCGAGCCGCCTGAGATCGGGGTGGGCGCCCTGCTCCATCCAGCCGCAGGCAGCACATCGGCCGCAGGCTTCGCCCTCGGCGCCTGGACACTCGCACAACAGGGCACGCGCGAATGCCTCGGCGAGAGCCAGCTTGCCGGCTCCCTCGGGGCCGCACAGCAGCAGCGCATATGGCAGCCGCTCCCGCCGAGCCAGTAGCTGGCGAAGTGCGCCACGGAGCCAGGGCGGGACCATGGTGCTCACTAACCCTTTTCAAAACAAATAGTCGAAACGATTTCTTCTAGTTTTTTCTGAACTTCGATCAGGCTCCCATTGGCATCCACGACGCGGATCCGCTCCGGGCATTCCTGCGCTCGGCGTAAATAAGCCTCGCGCACCCGCCGGAAGAACTCCTCTTGCTCGCCCTCGAACCGGTCCGGCTCTCTGCCCGCCCGCCTCCGGCTGCGCCCCACCTCGGGCTCGACATCGAACAGCAGCGTAAGATCGGGCTGCCCGTGCGGTAACAACCACTTCTCGAGCACCGCGACACGCTCCCAGGGCACGCCACCTCCGCCGGCCTGGTAGGCGTAGGTCGCGTCGGTGAACCGGTCGCAAAGCACCCAGCAGCCTTGCCCCAGCGCCGGCAGGATCACCTTGTCGAGGTGCTCGCGCCGCGCGGCGAAAACGAGCAGCGTCTCGGTTTCCGGATGCAAGCGCTGCGCGCGGTCGAGCAGCACCTCCCGCAGGCGCTCGCCGAACGGCGTTCCGCCCGGCTCGCGGGTGACCTTGACGCGCACGCCGCGCCGCGCAATGCGCTGCGCCAGCCACTCGAGATGGGTGCTCTTGCCCGCGCCGTCCAGGCCTTCCAGCGTGATGAACCTGCCGCGCATCAGCGTCCGCCCGACCGCTGGTATTTTGTCACGGCACGCTCGTGTTCACCCAGCGTGCGCGAGAAATGGGAGGTGCCGTCGCCCCGCGAAACGAAGTAGAGCACATCGCTTTGCGGGGGGTTGAGAACGGCGGCGAGCGCGGCCGCGCCGGGCAACGCGATCGGGGTCGGCGGCAGCCCTGCGCGCGTGTAGGTGTTGTAGGGAGTGTCGGCGGCGAGGTCGCGCTTGCGCAGGTTGCCGTCGAAGGACTCGCCCAGCCCGTAGATCACGGTCGGGTCGGCTTGCAGCGGCATTCCCTTGCGCAGGCGGTTCACGAACACCGCTGCGATCAGGGGGCGTTCCTCCGCGCGCCCGGTCTCCTTCTCGACGATCGAGGCGAGGATCAACGCCTCGTAGGGCGTGGCGAACGGAAGACCGGCGGCCCGGCCCTCCCACAGCGCGGTGAGCTGGGTCTGCATGCGGTCGTAGGCGCGCCGCAGGATCAGCAGATCGCTGCTGCCGACACTGAAATGGTAGGTATCGGGGAAGAACAGCCCCTCGGGCGAAGGGGCGATGACCGAGAGCCGCTGCAGGATTTCGCGATCATCCATGCCGCGCGTGTCGTGCTTCACTTCCGGGTGCGCGTCGAGCGCGCGGCGCATTTGCCGGAAGGTCCAGCCCTCGATGAAGGTGATCGCGCTCAGGCTGACATCGCCCCGGGTAATTTTGCGCAATAGCTCGTAAGGGGAGACCGGGGTCTCCAGCTGGTAGTTGCCCGCTTTGATGTTGCCCGACTCTCCGAGCAGCCGTGCCATTGCGACGAACAGTCCCGCATGGCGCAGCACTCCGGCCTGCTCCATGTGCTGCGCCGCCGTGCGCAGACTGCTTCCCGCCCTGAGATCGAACTGCGCCGGTTCGGTGAAAGCGCCGGCGGGCGTGAAGGCGTAATGAACGAGCGCGCCGGCGAGCACCGCAATCACTGCCGCGGCGGCGAGAAGCGAGGCGACGATCCGGCGCTTAATCTTCAGTCTCATCGAGCCATTCTCTCACGCACGCCGCGACGGCCGCCTTCGCCCATTTCCGCCCGGCGCATTCCCGCACGCGCCATGCGCCGACCACGCTGTTCACGAGCAGCACCTCCTCCGCGGCGAGCAATCGCGCGAAGGGGACTCGCTCCTCGCGGCAAGCGACCGCGCGTGCCTGCGCCGCCTCCATCACCCGCTCGCGCGTGACGCCCGCGATCCCGCAGCGGTCGAGGCGGGGGGCGACGAGGCTGCCGTTCTCGACGATGAACAGGCTCGTCATGGTGCCGCCGATCGCGTTGCCTTCCGCGTCGAGCATCAGACCCTCGGGCACGCCGGGATCGCTCCACTCGGCGCGGGCTAACACGTTCTCCAAGCGATTGAGATGCTTGATCCCGGCCAGGCGCGGTTGCAGCGCGAGGCGGGTCTCGCACAAGTGCAGCCTGACGCCTTCGCGCGCGAGATCAGCCGGATAGCGCGGCGCGGGCGAGACCGACACGATGCGTGTGGGCTCGGGCGATGGCGGGGGCGCGTAGCCGCGCGGCCCGCTGCCGCGGGTGACGATGATCTTCGCGACCCACTCCCCCGCCCGCGGGGCGGCGCGCGCGAGCTCCTCCCGCAACAGGCGCTCTTCGGGCGCCGGCAACGCGAGCGCGGCGCAGTCGTGCGCGAGCCTGCGGTAATGGCGCGCCCAGCAAAGCGGCCTGCCCTCCCTCACCAGGAGAGTGCGGAACACCCCATCGCCGTAAGCCAGCCCGCGGTCGGTGGCGGCAACGCTCTCCGCTGGCGCGCCGTTGACGAGGATCATGCAGCGGGGCCCGCGGCGCGGGCGCGCGTCACAGCTTGCGGAACACCAGGCTGCCGTTGGTGCCGCCGAAGCCGAAGGAGTTTGACACAGCGACGTGAATTTTCATCTCGCGCGCCGTGTTCGGCACGTAGTCGAGATCGCACTGTGGATCCGGGTTGGCGAGGTTGATAGTCGGCGGGGCGACCTGGTCGCGCACCGCGAGCACCGAGAACACCGCCTCGATGCCGCCCGCCGCGCCGAGCAGGTGCCCGGTCATGGACTTGGTGGAGCTCACCGCGATCTTCCTGGCGTGCGCGCCGAAGCAGTTCTTGATCGCCACCGTCTCCGCCACGTCGCCGAGCGGTGTCGAGGTGCCATGGGCATTGATGTAGTCCACCTCGTCGAGGTTGACCCCGGCATTGCGCAGCGCGTTTGCCATGCAGCGCACCGCGCCTTCCCCGTCCTCGCACGGCGCCGTGATATGGTGCGCGTCCGCGCTCATCCCGTAGCCGGCGAGCTCGCAGTAGATGCGCGCCCCGCGCGCCTTCGCATGCTCGTACTCCTCGAGCACCAGGATGCCAGCGCCCTCGCCCAGCACGAAGCCGTCGCGCTCCCGGTCCCAGGGGCGGCTCGCGCCGGCGGGATCGTCGTTGCGCGAGGACAGCGCGCGCGCTGCGCAGAAGCCCCCGACGCCGAGCGGGGACACGCAGGACTCGGAGCCTCCCGCGATCATCACGTCGGCGTCTCCATACTCGATCAGCCGGCCGGCATCGCCGATGCAGTGGTTCGCCGTAGTGCAGGCGGTGACCAGCGCGAGGTTCGGTCCCTTCAGCCCATACATGATCGAGAGCTGGCCCGAGATCAGATTGATGATCGAGCCGGGCACGAAGAACGGCGAGATCTTGCGCGGTCCGCCCGCGAGCAGCGCGTTGTGGGTCTCCTCGATGAGCGGCAGCCCGCCGATTCCCGAGCCGATGCACACGCCCACCATCTCGCGCCGCTCGCGGTCGAAATCGAGCCCGGCATCGCGGATCGCCTCGATCGCGGCGGCGAGCCCGTAATGGATGAAGGTATCGAAGCGGCGCGCTTCCTTGGCCGAAAGATAGCGAGTGGGGTCGAAGCCCTTCACCTCCCCCGCGATCTGAGAGCTGTAGGGAGAGGCGTCGAACCGGGTGATGCGGGTGATTCCGGACTTGCCTTCGAGGATGTTGTGCCAGGCCTCGGCGATCCCGTTGCCGACCGGCGAGACGATGCCGAGGCCGGTGACGACTACTCTGCGCCTGGACAAATGGGCTCCGGTTCAGGCCTTGACGTGGGCCTTGATGTAGTCAATCGCCTGCTGGACGGTGGCGATCTTCTCCGCGTCCTCGTCGGGGATCTCGGTCTCGAACTCCTCCTCGAGCGCCATCACCAGCTCCACGGTGTCGAGCGAATCCGCGCCGAGGTCGTTCACGAACGATGATTCGTTCTTGACGTCTGCCTCGTTCACGCCCAGCTGCTCGGCGACGATCTTCTTGACGCGCTGCTCGATGTTCTCCATTCAATTCCCCTTTCCTGTGTTTTGAGAAATGCGCCCGTGCTCGCGCCCCGGGATCCGGCTGTGGCGGGACGGCCGGCATTGGATCAGGGCGCTATTTTACCAGAATCGTTCAGCAATAAAGTCTCATGAATTCAAAGGATTGGGCCATTGCCGCGCCGGGCTCAATCCATGTAGAGGCCGCCGTTGACGTGCAGCGTGCATCCGGTGATGTAGTCCGCTGCGGGCGAGGCGAGAAACAGCACGGCAGCGGCGACATCCTGCGGTCGCCCGAGGCGCCCGAGGGGGATTTGCCCGAGCAGGGCGCTGCGCTGCGCCGCGCCGAGGGCGCGGGTCATGTCGGTCTCGATAAACCCCGGCGCGATGCAGTTCACCGTGATGTTGCGGCTGCCGACCTCGCGCGCGAGCGACTTGGTGAAACCGATGACGCCGGCCTTGGCGGCGGCATAGTTGGTCTGGCCTGCGTTGCCGGTCACCCCGATCACAGAAGTGATGCTGATGATACGGCCGTAACGCGCTTTTATCATCGGGCGCAGGACGAGCTTCGAGAGGCGGTAGACCGACTTCAAGTCGGTCGCCATGATCGTGTCCCACTCTTCGTCCTTCATGCGCAGCAGCAGGTTGTCGCGCGTGACACCGGCATTGTTGACGAGGATCGCGACATCGCCCAGGCGCTCCTCCACTTCGCGCACCACCGATTCGGCCTGCTGCGCGTCGTTGACGTCCAGCACCAGGCCGGTGCCCCTCAGGCCGGCACCGGCGAGCC
>DATLZE010000067.1:0-59179 GCA_035574195.1 Burkholderiales bacterium
CGTCGGCGCGGCGCGGCGCGCACGGGGCGGCTGCGCCGCGGCCGGGCCGCAGCCGGTAAAAACGAGGCCGGGCGCGGGACCGCTCGGCCGCCTCACGATGTCATTGCCTGTGAGCATGCTCCTCCTTTGCTTGAAGCGGGGCCAAGCCCCCTCAAAATGCAAAACCAACTCGCATCGAGCGTGCGCCGGCGACGGCCGGAGCGCGACATGCGCGCTCGGTCGCGCAGCGCGGGCGCCCGCGCGCAGCGACAGTGACCGGACTGGCGAGCGCCGTGAAAATGCCCGACAGCGCTCGCACCCTCACCCCTTCCTCCTCTGCCGAGCGCAGAGGGCAGACGGGCTGCGGAAAACGGCTCGTTGGCCATTTATCCGAGACTCGGCAGGCCCATTATAGGGCACGGTGGCGCGCTCCAAGGAGAGGCGCGCCGCGCCCCGGGCTAGAATGAGCGGGGCGTTACAAGGGGGAGGATCACGACATGAGATTCCGTTCGTTCGCAGGCGGCGTGTTCGCGCTCGCGCTGGGCGCGGTCAGCAGCGCTCCCGCCCAGCAATACCCGGCCCGCCCCATCCGCATGATCATGCCGTGGAACCCGGGCGGCACGACCGACACCACGGCGCGCATCCTGGGACAGAAGATGACCGAGACCTGGGGCCAGCCGGTCGTCATCGACACACGCCCCGGGGCGGGGGGCACGATCGGAACCGAGCTCGCGAAGCGCGCGCCCTCCGACGGCTATACCCTGCTGCACGCCAACCTCAGCCAATGGGGCACCGCGCCCTTCCTCTACAAGGTGAGCTACGACACGCTGCGCGATTTCGAGCCGATCAGCCTGGTGGCCACCGCGCCCCAGCTGCTGGTCGTGACGCCTGCACTGAACGTCAAATCCGTCCACGACCTCGTCCAGCTCGCAAAGGCCAATTACGGTAAGCTCAACTTCGGATCGGGGGGCGCATCCACACTCGCGTATTTCGGCGGCGAGCTGTTCAACAAGCTGGCGGGAGTGAAGGTGGTGCACGTTCCGTACAAGGGCACGATCTTCGCGGTGACCGACGCGATGGGCGGGCGCCTGGAAATGGTTTTCTCGGACATGCCGATCGCACTGCCGCACGCGCGTGCGGGCAAGCTCCGGGCCCTGGCGGTGACCGGAGCGCGCCGCACGCCGCTCGTGCCCGACATGCCGACCGTGGCCGAGAGCGGTCTGCCCGGCTACGTGCTCGAGAACGCCTGGGGCGTGCTCGCGCCCAAGGGCGTCCCCGCGCCGATCGTCGCGAAGCTCAACGCGGAAATCGTGCGCGTGCACAACCTGCAGGAGGTCAAGGAGCGCTACGCGGCGCTGGGGCTGGAAGCCGTCAGCAGCACGCCCGCCAGGTTCGCCGAGATGATCCGTGCCGACGAGGACAAGTTTTCGCGAATCATCCGCGAAACCGGCGCGCGCGTGGACTGATTTTCCGCGCGTTGGGCGCGCCTGCGCCCTCAACCACGCAACCGCCGCACGGCTTTGAGCCGCTGGGTGGCGTCGCCTGCGAGGTGCGACCAGATGATCGCGTCGCGCACGAGCTTGTGCGCCAGCGCATCCAGCGTGCCGGCGGCGGCCAGGTGGATCTCGAGATTGAGGCGGGTCACACGCTGGATGACCGTCGTCGAGTAGTTCATAGCGAGCACCGGGTTCGCCGATTTCACCCGCTGGTCCATTTCCCACGCCGTGCGCAGCACGAACGAGCGCAGCGATTCGGTGAGCGCGTGCATCTCGTTCAACTTGAGCTGCACGAGCTGGTGATCGGCCAGGGGCCGTCCGCCCCGGCGCTCGCGACGCGCGCGCCGCATGGCGTGCTCGCAGGCCGCATCGCACACGCCGAGCGCGTTGGCGGCGAGCTCGAAGTCGCCGAACTCCGCGGCCGTGCCGCTGCGCACCCTCATTCCGCCGTTCACCTCGCCCACCACGTTCGCCTGCGGGACCCGGGCGTTCTCGAACACGAGCTCGGCATTCTGGTAGAAACGCCAGCCGTTCTTGTTGAAGACCTTGCCCACGCGCACGCCCGGGGTTTCGATCGGCACGAGGAACGTCGTGGTGCCGTCGCGAATGGGCGCCGCCGGGTCGGTGCGCGCGTTCACGAAAAAAAGCCGCCCGACCGGCCCGTTGGCGATGAAGGTCTTTTCTCCGTTCAGAATCCACTCCTCGCCCCGGCGCTCGGCCCGCAGCCGGTAGCCCGCGCGCGGATCGTCCTGCGGCGGATAACGGTTGTCCGATCCGGCATTGGGCTCCGTGCTCGCCGATCCGATGAGATAAGTGTCGTCGGCGAGAAACGGCCTCAGGAAGCGCTCCTTCTGGTCGTGGGTGCAGAATTCGGCGATCTGATGGCTCCACTTCCAGTTCTGGCTGAAAGCCTTGGCGATCGCGCTGTCGCCGCTCGCGAGCTCCGCCATCACCAGCCCCTGGGTCACGAAGTCCGCGCCGGGGCCGCCCCATTCCTGCGGCACCGCGAGGGTACGGAAGCCCGAGCGCGAGCCCTTGCGGATGATCTCCCAGTCCCAGGGGCCGAAGCCGCCCTCGATCTGATCGCGCGCGAGCGCGAGCGGGCGAATCTCCTCCCGGGCGAATTCCCGGGCTTTGAGCTGCCAGCCGCGCTGCGTTGCGTTGAGCGAGAAGTCCATGATGCGGGCGCAGGGCGCGACGATCGCCGCGCGCAGTCTAGCGCCGGGCGGCGGCGCGTGCAAAAGAGCGGGCACGAATACCGCTCGTATCACTGCATGGACCGCGCCGCCGTACGGTTGCCCGGCGCCGCGCCGCGCGGTATATCTTGGAGCGAGCCGAAAATATCGCGGAGAGAACCATGCGGCACGGGTTGTTGGGCTTGGCGGCCGTTGCGCTCGCCGCCTCGTGGCCCGGGTGGGCGGCGGCGCAGAGGTATCCGGAGAAGCCGATCCGGCTCGTCGTCGCGTTTCCGACCGGAGTGCCCCACATTCTCGGCACGCTGCTCGCCGAGAAGCTGCGCGAGCCCTTCGGCCAGCCGGTAGTGCCGGATTTCCGAGGCGGGGCGGGCGGCAATCTCGCCGCCGAGCTCGTCGCCAAAAGCGCACCCGACGGCCATACGCTGCTGCTCACCAGCGGCTCGATCGCGATCAGCCCCAGCCTCTTTCCCAAGCTCGGCTACGATCCGCTGCGCGATTTCTCCCCGGTGACTCTGCTCGCCACCGTACCGAATGTCTTGGTCGTGCACCCCTCCGTTCCGGCGCGCTCCCTCGCCGAGCTCGTGAAGCTCGCCCGCGCGCATCCCGGCAAGCTCACGTACGGATCGGGAGGCGTGGGCTCGGGCAGCCAGCTCGGCAGCGAGCTCTTCAGGACCCTGAACCGGCTCGAGATGGTCCACGTGCCCTACAAGGGCGCGGCGCTCGCGCTCACGGCGATGCTCTCCGGCGAGGTGGACATGGTGACCTCGACGGTGCCGGCGACGATACCGCTGGTGAAAAGCGGCCGTATCCGGGCGCTCGCGGTCATGGCAGAGTCGCGGGCCGCCGCCCTGCCGCATGTGCCGACCTCGGCCGAAGCGGGCATGCCCCAGCTTCTCGTGCTCACCTGGTACGGGCTGTTCGCGCCCGCGGGCGTGAGACCCGAGATCATCGAGCGACTGAACGCGGAATTCGCGACGGCGCTCAACGCGCCCGAGGTGCGCGCGAAGCTCGCGCAGCTTGAAGTGAACGTTGCGACCGGAACGCCCGCGCAGGCCGCACGATTCGTGCGCGCCGAGATCGAGCGCTGGGGGCGCGTGATCCGGGAAGCCGGGATCAAGCCCGCGCAGTGACCGCGACCCCTGGCGCCTCCTCCGATCTCGCCGCCTCGGGGTGACCGATGGCTCTCAAGCGCCCGAAAGGCCCCTCCGGCACGCTGGTCGTGCTGGAGCACGATTCGAAAATACTCCGCGACAATCCCCTCGGCGATCCCCACGTGCGCAAGCTCGCGGTGTGGCTGCCGCCGCAATACGACGGCTCGGGACACCGCCGCTTCCCGGTGCTCTACGATCTCGTCGGCTTCACCGGCTCGGGACTCGCGCACCTGAACTGGAAGCCCTTCGGCGACAACGTGCCGGAGCGGGCGGCGCGGCTCGTGCACGAAGGAAGGATGGGGCCGGTGATCATCGTCTTTCCGGACTGCTTCACCGCGCTCGGCGGCAACCAGTACGTGAATTCGCCCGCGATCGGAGATTACGCGGACTATCTGACGCGCGAGATCATTCCTTTCGTGGACCGCGAGTTCCGCACGCTCGGCTCGCGCGAGCACCGCGGCTGCTTCGGGAAGTCCTCCGGCGGCTACGGGGCGATGATTCACGGCATGAAGTACGCGAGGCACTGGGGCGCGGTCGCGAACCATTCCGGCGACGCCTATTTCGATTTCGTCTACTGGTGCGACTGGCCGGCGACGCTCGACGAGCTCGCCAAACACCGCCGCCCGCGGCTCGCGGCCGGCCCCTACGATGCGCGCCGCGAAGCGGCGCGCAAGGGACTCGACCGCGGGCTCGACGACGGGCGCATCCGGCGCTTTCTCGAGCACGTGTGGAAAAAAGAGAAACTCTCGACGGCGGAGGGCCATTGCCTCATGAACCTCTGCATGGCCGCGACCTACGACCCCGATCCCCGCGCACCGCTCGGATTCCGCGTGCCGTTCCACCTCGAGACGGGGGAGCCGATCGCGGGGCGCTGGCGCAGGTGGCGCGCGCACGATCCCGTCAACCTCGTCGCGCGCTACCGCGCCAATCTCGCGCGGCTCGCGGGCATCTATCTCGACTGCGGCTGGCGCGACCAGTACCGCATCCACTACGGCATGCGCCTGCTCTCGCGGCGGCTCGCCGAGGCGGGCATCCGGCACATCTACGAGGAGTTCGACGACAACCACTCCGACATCGACTACCGGATGGACGTGAGCCTGCCCTTTCTCTACCGGGCGCTCAAGCCGTGACGCGATGACGCAGGCGCGGTGACGGCCGCATCGTTCATTCCACTTTGACGCCGGCCGCCCGCCATACTTTGCGGCGCGTGGCGATCTCCTCGTGGATGAGCCGGTCGAAGGCCTCAGGCGTGCTCACCTTCGCCGCCGCGCCCTGGGTGGCGATGCGCTCCCTCACTTCGGCAAGCTCCAGGACGCCGTGCACTTCCCGGGCGAGCCACCCGATGATGGCGCGGGGGGTCTTCCCCGGCGCGAGCAGCCCGTACCAGCCCTGGTACTCGTAGCCGGGCACGCCCGCTTCGGCGATCGTCGGGACCTCGGGCAGGGAAGGTGCGCGCTCGCGGGTGGTGACACCGAGCGCCTGCACCCGCCCGCCCTTGATCAGGGGCATTGCGGCGAGGATCGGCGACATGAAGAACTGCACGCGTCCCGAGATCGTGTCGGTGAGCGCCTCCGGCGAGCCGCGGTACGGCACGTGCACCGCTTCGATCCCGGCGACGAGCTTGAAGAGCTCGGTGGCATAGTGAGGCCCGCTGCCGAGCCCGGTCGTGGCGAAGTTGACCTGCCCTGGTTTGTGCTTCGCCAGCGCCACGAGCTCGGCGACCGACTTCACTCCGAGCGCGGGCGAAACCACCAGCACCAGCGGCGTGGTCGCGGTCTGGGTGATGCCCGCGAAGTCCTTGACCGGATCGTAGGGCAGCTTCGAATAGAGCGCTGCGCTTCCCGCGAACGCCGAGCCGATCGCCATCAACGTGTGGCCGTCGGGCGTGGCCTCGGCGACGATGCGCCCGGCGACGATGCCGCCTGCGCTCGGGCGGTTCTCGACCACGACCGGCTGGCCCCAGCGCTCCGCGAGCCGCGCCGTGATGACGCGCGCCATGATGTCGGTCGCGCTGCCCGCAGTGAAGGGCACGACGAAGCGCACCGGCCGCGCCGGATAGGCGGGCTGCCCGGAGGCGGCGTGTGCGCTGGATGCGGCGAGGCTCGCCGCGATGGCGAGCGCGAGCAGTGTTCGCGGCAGTGCAGATCTCACGGGTCTCTCCTCCCCGAGCGCGCGCAATCGAGCCGCACCAGTATCGCGCCAAACCCGCCCCAGCGCCAGCGGCGGCGCCGGGGCGGGCATCGTCGGTTGCCAGCGGCCGGCGCATTTGGCATTCTGTGCCATCCCGCCGTGCAACCCGAGGAGGAACGAGATGCGGATCGAGAAACGGCTGACCGTATTCGCCGCCGCGCTGGCATGGGCCGCGCCGGGGGCGGCACCGTCCCAGGCGGCCCCGCCCTATCCCGACAAGCCGATCCGGCTCATCATCGGCAGCGCCCCGGGCTCGGGGCCCGACATCATCTCGCGGCTCGTGGCCGACCGCCTCTACAGCGCATGGGGCCAGCGCGTCGTCGTGGATTCGCGCCCCGGCGTCGCGGGCATCCTGAGCGCCGAGCTCGCGCTGCGCGCGAACCCCGACGGCTACACCTGGATGATGCTCACTTCCCAGCTCTTCGTCGCGACCTCGGTCTACACCAACCTCAAGTTCAACCTGGACAAGGACTTCGTCTCGATCGCGCTGATCGGCACGGTGCCCTTCGTGCAGATGGTCAACCCCCAGGTGCCCGCGAAATCCATTCGCGAGCTGATCGATCTGGCGAAGAAGTCGCCCGGCAAGCTGCGCTACGGCTCGGCCGGCACCGGCGCCTCCGAGCACCTCTCGGGAGTGCTCTTCACGCGACTCACCGGCACCGAGATGCTGCACGTGCCCTACAAGGGCATCGCCCAGGCGATCGCCGACACGCTGGCCGGAGAAGTGCAGCTCACCTACGCGGTCGCGCCGGCCGCCCGGCCGCACATCGACTCGGGACGGCTGCGCGCGCTCGGCGTCACCACCCCGAAGCGCTCCGCGGCGCTGCCCGACGTGCCCTCGATCGCGGAGGTGGTGCCGGGCTACGCGATGTTCGGGTGGTACAGCATCGTTGCGCCCGCCGGCACGCCGGAGCCAGTGCTCGCCAAGGTGAGCGCCGAAGTGGTGAAGATCGTGCGGGAGCCCGAGTTCGGCGAGAAGCTGAAGGGGCTCGGCATCGACATCGTGGGCGGTGGGCGCAAGGAGCTCGACGCGTTCCGGCGCGAGGAGCGCAAGCGCATCACCGAGCTCGTCAAGGCCGCCGGCGTGAGCACGGAGCTCAAGTAGCGCGGCGCCGCAAGCTGCGGCCGGGGCGAGGTCAATGGATGCCGGTCGCGGCGAAGATCGCCTTTGCCGCCTCGGAGGTGAGCGCGCGCGCAAGCGCCCGCGCGGTCTGCGGTTGCCGGCTCCCCGCCGCGGCGGCCGCATCGTAGGTCGTCACGTTCTGGATCTCGTCGGGCAGCGGCGCCGCGAGCTTCACCCGGCAGCCGCGGTTGACGAGCACCATGATCTCGGAGATCTGGGCGAGCCCGACCGCGCCCGGCGGCTGCGCCGCGACGCGCTCCATGATCGCCGCGCCACTGTCCACGACCACGGTCCTCGCGGCAAGCTCGCGCGCGAGCCCGAGCCGCTCGAGCAGCCGCGCGGCGTAGAGCCCGCTGGAGGCCCTGTTGTGGATCACCTCGCTCGCGTAACGCACGAGCTTCACGAACGCGGCGGTGTCGGCGAGCTCGGGAGCGGGCGCATCCGCGTGCACCACCACGCCCATGCGCGAGCGGCCGAGTCGCGACCGGCTCTCGGGCAGGATCTTGCCCTCGCGCGCGAGCTCGTCCATCATCGCCGCGGGCAGCACGATCACGTCCGCGACCTCGCCCGCGGCGATCCGGCGGCGCAATTCGGGCGCGGGCTCGAACAAGACTCGAACGCGCGCGCCGTGCGTGCGCTCGAACTCGGCCGCCAGCCGGGCGACCCCGCTCTTCACCGCCCCTGCGGAAAACACCGTCAATTCGTCGTCAGGCATGTTCTCGCGCTGCATTCCTCGATCCTGCACCGCGCGGCTCGGAGCATGCATCGTGTTTTCTGAACGGGCTCGATTCCCGCCAGGAAACGACGTCAATCAATCCCAGCGGCGACGAACAGGGGCTTGCCCGACGGCCCGCCGAGAAACCTCACGAAATCCTGCGCGAGTTCCCGGTTCGCGCCTCCCGCCATCGGCACGGCGATGTAGGAAGTGTAGTTCTGTACCTCGAGCGGCAGCGGACCGGCGAGCCTCAGGCCCTTTTCCCGGTAGAGCAGGATTTCGGTGATCGGACCGAAGCCGATCTCGCGGCCCTTGCCCCTGTAGAGCAAGTGCTCCATCACTTCCGCCCCCGTCGCATAGCGCACCGCCTTCGCCTCGATCTCGCCGTAGATCCCCAGCTTCTTGAGCAGCGCCTCGAAATAGAGCCCGGAGGAGGCGCGGTTGAAGACGACGGATTCGGCCTCCAGCACCGATTTCCTGAGCGCCTCCACGCTCGAGAGATCGGGCAGCGGCGCGCCCGGGCGCACTGCGGCGCCCACGCCGACGCGCCCCACGTTCACGCGCTCGCCGCCCACCTTCCCGGCGGCGGCGAATTCCTCGACCGCCTTGGGCGGCGCAATCACGACGTCGAACAGCTCGCCGGCCGCGACGCGGGCGCGCATCTGCGGCGCGGTGTTGAAGGTGATTTTGACCGTGTGGCCGGTTTGTTTCTCGAACGCCGCCGCCGCGGCTTTGAGCCCCGGCTCGATCGCGCCTCCGGACAGCACCGTGATCTCTGCGGCCGGCGCCGCGTGCGCGACGAGCGCGCCCGCCAGCGCGACCTTCATCCACCCTCTCATGCGACCCTCCTTCGGTGCGGGAACTCAGTCCACGCGGGCGCCGGAAGCCTCGATGACCTTCGCCCATTTCGGAATCTCGGCCCGGATGAAATCGCCGAACTGCTGCGGGGTGCCGCCGCCGGCGTCAGCGCCCTGGGCCGCCAAGCGCTCGCGCGTATCGGGGAGCTGCAACACCTTGTTGATTTCGCCATTGAGCCGCGCGATGACCGGCTGGGGCGTGCCGGCGGGCGCCACGATCCCGTGCCAGGTGCTCGCCTCGAATCCGGGCACACCCGCCTCCGCCACGGTGGGCAGTTGCGGAAAGTTCTTCGAGCGGGCCGCCGTGGTCACTGCGAGCGCCCGCAGCCGCCCGCTCTTCAGGTGGGGCTGCACCGAGACCGCGGTCGCGAACATCACCTGGCACTGTCCCGTGAGCGTGTCGAGCAGCGCCGGGCCCGCCCCCTTGTACGGGACATGCACCAGGTCGGTCCGGGTCATGACCTTGAACAGCTCCCCGGCGAGGTGCGCCGCCAGCCCGCTGCCCGAGGAGGCGTAGTTGAGCTGCCCGGGCCGCGCCCGCGCGAAAGCGATCAGTTCCTTCACCGATTTCACCGGCAGCGAGGGATGCACCACCAGGATATTGGGCTGCGTGGCGAGCAGCGCCACCGGGGCGAAGTCGCGTAGCGGATCGAAGCCGATCTTGCGGTACAGGCTCACGTTGGTCGCGAGGATGGCGTTGTTGCCCATGAGCAGCGTGTAACCATCGGGCGGGCTTTTCGCCACGATCTCGCCTGCGATGTTGCCGCCCGCGCCCGGACGGTTGTCGTACACGATCGCCTGCCCGAGTCCTTCCGCGAGCCGGGAGCCGATGAAGCGCACCAGGATGTCGCTCGCGCCCCCGGGCGGAAAGCCGATCACGATGCGCACCGGCTTCACGGGATACTCCGCCGCGCCCGCGGCTGCCGCCGCGGCGATCAGCAGCGCCGCGGCGGCGGCCAGGGAAAGCTTGACCGGGTGCATGGAATCCTCGCTGGGCATGGAAATGCACGCCGCGCATCCGCGCGGGCACGGGCGAGGAAGCTTAGCAACGGAGCGCCGCGCTGACAACCGGCGCGCCGGGCCGGCCCTGCCGACGCGCGCGAATCCGCGCCTTGGGAGCGCCCCGCGGATATGCTATTCTCCGGCGCACGATTTCGTCTGCCGACGGCTTCCGCCGTCGCACCTCGAGGAGGCACGGCATGAAACAGCAACCCATCCGCGGCGTGCTCGCACCCGTGGTCACGCCGTTCAAGCGCGACCTCTCGCCCGATCCCGAGCGCTTCATCGCGCACTGCCGCTGGCTGCTCGCCCAGGGCTGCGGGCTAGCGGTGTTCGGCACCAACAGCGAAGCGAACTCGCTCTCGGTCAACGAGCGCATCGCGCTGCTGGAGGCGCTGTTCGCGGCCGACCTCGATCCCGCACGCATGATGCCGGGCACCGGCTGTTGCGCGCTCACCGACACCGTGCGGCTCACCGAGCACGCGGTGAAGGCGGGTTGTGCGGGCGTGCTGATGCTGCCGCCGTTCTACTACAAGGACGTCACCGAGGACGGGCTCTACCGCAACTTCTCCGAGGTGATCGAGCGGGTGGGCGACGCGCGGCTGAAAATCTACCTCTACCACATCCCCCCGGTCGCGGTGATCGGCATCACCCCGGGGCTGGTCGAGCGCCTGCTCAAGAAGTACCCGACCGCGATCGCCGGCATGAAGGACAGCTCCGGGGACTGGAACAACACCAGGACGTTCCTCGACGCGTTCGCGAAATCGGGTTTCGACGTGTTCGTCGGCAGTGAATCGTTCCTGCTCGCCAACATGCGGCACGGCGGCGCGGGTTGCATTTCGGCGACCGCGAACGTCAATCCCGCCGCGATCGACAAGCTCTACCGCGAGTGGCGCAAGAGCGACGCCGAGCTGCAGCAGGAGGCGCTCAACCAGGTGCGCAAGACCGTCGGTCAGTACGTGATGATCCCGGCGTTGAAGAGCGTGATCGCGCACTACGCCGGCGACCCCGAGTGGGCGACAGTGCGCCCGCCGCTCGTGGAACTGCCCGCCGCGCAGGCAAAGAACGTGATCGAGGGGCTGAAGAAGCTCGGCTTCGACATGCCCGGGCTGCGCGAGGCGCTGCAGAAGGCGGCGTAGCCTTTCCCGTACCGCCGGCCGATGAGCGCACCCCAGGCAGCTGCGGCGCCCACCTGCGCGCCGCCGGACTTCGAGCCGCGCGCGCCGCGGCTCAAACTCCCGCCGAACGCCTGCGACTGCCACGCCCACATCATGGGGCCAGCGGCGCGCTTCGCCTACGCGCCCGAGCGGCTCTACACCCCGCCCGACTGCCTGTTGCCCGACTACGAGCGCATGCTCGCGACGCTCGGGCTCGCGCGCGCGGTGCTGGTGCAGCCGAGCGTCTACGGCACCGACAACACCGTCTTGCTGGAGGCGCTCAGGCAGCGGCGCGACCGCATGCGGGGCGTGGCGGTGGTCGCGCCCGAGGTCTCCGACGTGGAGCTCGCGCTGCTCGAGGCAGCGGGCGTGCGCGGGGTGCGCGTGAACATCGTGGACGTGAAAGACCGCTGTCCCGGCACCCTGCCCATGGAGGCGTTGCGCAAGCTCGCGCAGCGCATCGCGCCGCTCGGCTGGCATCTCGAGCTGCTCCTGCACGTGGACGAATTTCCCGACCTCGACCTGCTCTTCGGGGACTTCCCGGTGGACATCGTGCTCGGGCATCTGGGCTACATGAACATCGGGCAAGGGCTCGACGCTCCCGGCTTCCGGGCGCTGCTTCGGCTGATGGAAGCCGGACGAGCGTGGGTCAAGCTCACCGGTCCCTACCGCATCACCCGCGAGCCGCTGCCCTACCGCGAAACCGTTGCCTTCGCGCACGCGCTGCTGGAAGCCAACCCCGAGCGCGTGGTGTGGGGCACCGACTGGCCGCACGTGATGCTCAAGGGCACGATGCCGAACGACGGCGATCTCGCCGACCTGCTTTCCGACTGGATCCCGGACGCCGCGCTGCGCGAGCGGGTGCTGGTGAGAAACCCGGAGCGTCTCTACCGCTTCGCCTGAGCGTGCCGCGCGGCGCAGCCCGGCTCAACCGCACAGGCCAAGCTCACGCATGTAGCGCAGCACGCCGGGATGGATCAGATCGCGCGTCGGCGCGGCGGCCAGCGTGTTCTCCAGCGTCGATTCCCGTGCCTGCTCGAGGCGTTGCGCGAGCTTCTCGCGTCCCTGATGCAAGGCGCGCGCGAGGCGGTACGCCACCTCGTCCGGCAGCGAGGCGCGCGCCAGCACGAACGGCCACGAGCCGACCGAGGTGATCGCCCCGTCCTGGCCCGGGTAGGCTCCCGCCGGCAGGACATTGGGCTTGAGAAACGCGTGCTTCTCCGTGATGCGGCGGATCTCCTCGGCGGAAGGTGCGATGAAGCGTGCGCCCTTCGGCCCCTTCGCGATCGCCAGAAACGGCGGCCAGCCGACGCCGCCGCCCCACATCGCCGCCGCGCGCCCCTCGAGCACCATCGGCGGCCCGTCGCCCGCCTTCTCCAGGAGATGCGCCTCGAAATCCCGCATCATGTCGAGGCCCAAGCCGTCCATCACGTAGCGCGCGAGCACGATGAAGCCCGAGCTCGCCGCGCCCCAGGCGATCGGCTTGCCTTTGAGCTCGGAGATGCTGCGGTAGGGGCTGTCGGCGCGCACCATGAACATCCCGGCCTGCGAATAGGTGGCGTTGATGATGCGGATGTTCTTCGCGGCCGGGCGGCCGAGCCCGTTCACCGCTTCGTAGGTCACCTCTCCGGTGACGAGCCCAAGATCGAGCCGCCCCTCGTCGAGCGCGACCACATTCTCGTTGCTGCCCCGGGTGTGGACCGGCTCGATCGCGAGCGTGGGATCGGCCGCGTTCAGCACCTCGGCGTACGGCCAGCCGTAGGCGGGGAATCCGCCCCCCGGGGTTGCCGTCCCCATCACGAGTCGTGTTCTTTGCTGAGCCATTTCTGCGCACTCCCTTTATGATTGGGGAAAGCCCGCACGCCAAGGAGAGCGAGCGCGTGAAACGCGCGCAGCATACGCGGACCGGACGGCGCGAGGTGGCGCTCGCCGTGCTGCTGCTCGCCCCTCTCCTCTACCTCTTCCTGCTGCACGCCGCCCCCATACCCCAGGACCGCGGCTACCACCTGTTCGCCGACGCGCGCGCCTTCCTCGGCCTGCCCAATTTCGGCAACGTCGTCACCAATCTACCGTTTCTCATCGTCGGCGCCCTCGGAATCGAGCGCTGCCTGCGCGCGCCGGCCTGCGGCGCGCGGCTTTCGTGGACCGTGTTCTTCGCGGCTGTGGCGCTGGTTTCCTTCGGATCGGCATACTACCACCTCGCGCCCGGGGACGATGCGCTGCTCTGGGACCGGTTGCCGATGGCGGTGGGCTTCATGGCGCTGCTCGCAGCACTGCTCGCCGAGCACCTGTCGCCCGCTCTGGAGCGCCCTGCGCTGGCGCTCGCGATCGCCGCCGGCGTCGCCAGCGTCGTCCTCTGGAGGATGAGCGAGGATCTGCGCCCCTACATCTGGGTGCAGACCGCGCCGTTTCTCGCCATCCTCTTCCTGCTCGCCGCGTATCCGGGCCGCTACAGCCACCGGCACTACCTCCTGTACGGCGCCGGGTTCTATGCGGTGGCGAAGATCGCCGAGCACTACGACCACGGCATCTACGCGCTGACGGGCACTGCGATCAGCGGGCATTCCCTCAAGCACCTGCTCGCCGCGGCGGCACCGTACTGCGTTGTCCTGATGCTCGCGCGGCGCGCGCCGATCGCGAAGCCGTGAAAGCGGGGGATCGCGGGAGCCGGGGATCGAATCCCTTCGACCGGCCGTGTCGCGCTCACGCTCTCGCGCCTGCGGCTCTTCAGAGCTCGACGCCCGAGGCTTCTTCCCAGTAGCGCACGATCTCGGTCTGGTCGCGCGCCGCGCCGAGCTTTTCCGCCGCCGCAGCCCACAGCTCCGAGACGCGCTCGCCGAGCGGCGCGAACGCGCCGGCCGAGCGCGCGGCTTCCACCGCGATCGCGACGTCCTTGGCGATGAAGCCGAGCGCCATGCCGGTCGCGTGGCGGCGCGTGAGAATGTGCGGAATCACTTTCTTCTCGATCGGGTGGTTGCGCCCGGCGCACATCGGCACCAGCGCTTCGGCCATGAGCTTCGAATCGAGCCCGAGGCGCCGCCCGATCGTCATCGCCTCGATGACGGTGATGAGAGCGGACGCGTTCACGTAGTTGGCGAGCGCCTTCAGCGCGTGTGCGCTGCCCGTGCCGCCGCAGGGGATGATCGAGCGCCCCATCGCGGCGAGCACCGGTTTGACGCGTTGCACCGCTTCCGGATCGCCTCCGACCATGATGTCGAGCGTGGCGTCCTTCGCGAACACCACGCCGCCCATCACCGGGGCGTCCACCACGGCGATGCCGCGCGGGGCGAGCGCCTCGGCGAGCGCGCGCGTGGCCGAGGGGCGGCAGGTGCTCATGTCCACCACGATCGCGCCCCGGGCGAGTCCTGCGGCAAGGCAGTTCTCGGAGCCCTCGCCGAGCACGACGCCGCGCACTACCTTGTCGTCGGGCAGCATCGTGATCACCGCGTCCATGCCGTGCGCGGCTTGCACCAGCGAGGCCGCCGCCCTTCCGCCGTACTGCGCGAGGAAAGCCCGCACCGCCTCCGGGCGGATGTCGTACACCGTGACCTCGAACCCCTTCTTCACCAGCTGCCCGGCCATGGGCGCTCCCATGTTGCCGACGCCCACGAAACCGATCTTTTTAATCGCGTCCATAGAACATCCTCGGGTGCCGAAGTGGCGCAGTGACGAAGTGCCGCCCGCCCGCTGCCTTTCGACTCTACCAGACCGCCCCGCGCGCCGTGATGGGCCAGATCGCCTCGACCCGGCCACCGCGCACGCAGACGTAGTGGTCGTAGAGGTTGACCGTGGGATCGCAGTGGCCGGGGATGAGCCTCAACTTCTCGCCCAGCGCGAGCTGCACGCCGTCCTCGAGCGCCAGCACCCCGTGCTCGTCGGAAGCCCTCACGTATGCGACGCCTTCGAGATCGGCCACGCGCGGCAGGCCGGAGTCCACGCTCGAGGCCTTGAGACCGGCGTCCACCACCGCGCGGCCGGGGGCGGGCCGGCTCATCACCGTCGTCCAGACGAAAAGACTGTGCTCGAAGCGCGGGATGCCGCTCCCCTCCCACTCGTTGCGCGCGTAGTCCACGTCCATGAAGACGTAGGAGCCGGGCTGGATCTCGTCGTAGAGCCCGCTCGCCGCCTCGAACAGGTAAGTCCCGGTACCGGCGCCGGTCACTCGCTCGCAGCCGATACCCGCGCGCGCCAGCGCCTCCCGGGTGAGCCTCACGCGCGCGCATGCCTGCTCGATCGCGGCGCGCCGCTCCTCCACCCCCCGCAGGTGCTGCGCGGCGCCCTGATAGGCCTGCAGCCCGCCGAAACGCAAGTGCCTGGACCGCGCGATGGCGCGCGCGAGCTCGACCGCCGGCGTGCCCGGCTCCACACCGCAGCGCTCCGCTCCCACGTTCACCTCGACCAGCACCTCGAGCGTGACGCCCGCCGCGCGCGCCGCGGCATCGAGCGCAGCCACGTTGCCGGCGTCGTCGGCGCACACCGCGATGCGCGCGCGCCGCGCGAGCGCGGCGAGGCGCGCGAGCTTCGTCGCGCCCACCACCTCGTTCGCGATCAGCACGTCGGCAATGCCCCCGTCCACCATCGCCTGCGCCTCGCTCACCTTCTGGCAGCACACGCCCACCGCCCCGCGCGCGATCTGGCGCAGCGCGATTTGCGGGCACTTGTGGCTCTTCGCGTGGGGGCGCAGGGCGATGCCGCGGCCGGCGAGCGAGGCGTCGAGCCGCTCGAGGTTGCGCTCGAAGGCGTCGAGATCCAGGACGAGCGCCGGCGTGTCCACCTCCGACAGCGGCATGCCGACCTCGGCAGGCTGGTAAGTGCTCATGACATTACGCAATTGACGCGAGAGTGGGCGGGCGCGAGTCCTGCTGCCCCCCGATGCGCCGGCCTTCGGATCCGGGGGGCTTCGGACCATCGGCCCTCAGCCCTCGGTCATCGCTTCTCGTCGCCGATGTAGGCGCCCTTCTCGGGATCCACCGGGGTGCCGATGATGCCGTGGGTCATGTCCTTCACGGCGAAGAACACGACATCCTCGTCCTCGGTGGCGATGGTGTAGTGCACGACGTTCGCCGGAAAATAGAGCAGCGTGCCCGGCCCGCAGATCCGTTCGGGCTCCTGCCCGATACTCACGCGGAGCTTTCCCTTCACGATGTAGTTCCACTGCTCGTTGGGATGGTAATGGGCATTGGAGCCCGTGCCGCGCCGCTTGGTGACCAGCGCGCACTGCATGCGCTCGCCCTCCACCACCGGACCGACGCCGGTCGAATAGCCGGTGCCGGCCTCGATACCGGCCATTTCGGTGAGAGGGAAGATGTAGCGGCCCTCGCCGGCCTTCACCGCGCCCGCAGTCCGGGTGCGCGTGCCGGTTTTCTGTGCCCTGCTCATGGGGAAAAGCTCCTTGCGCCGTAACGTCCGCGAAGCATAGGGAGCGCCCGCACGCGCGTCAACCCGCGCGTCCGCGCAAGCCGGGTGACATCGCGACGCGACGCCGCCGGCACCCGGAACGGCGGATTACCAGCACGAGGCGACACGCAAGAACCCCGACCGCGCCGGACAGTCCCGTCCCCGGCGCTCGCCGCGATCCTCGCGCAGGGCGCGGCGGCCGCGCAGGAATGGAGGACCGAGCGCAACGTCGAGACCGCAGCCGCCGTGAGCGCCGCCTCGCCGATCGGCACCGGGCGCGACTTGCTCGAGCGCCTGGGGAACGATCCCCTCTCGCTCAGCTTCGCGTCCGCCTCCTCGGCAGGCGATCACGACCACGTGATCAGCGGCGCGGTCTTCGGGGAGGCGGGAGCCGATCCGCGCAAGGAGAAGGTCGTGATCCAGAAATCGGGCGGCGAGGCGATGGCCGCGCCGCTCGGCGGGCACATCGTTGCGGTCGGCGCGCCGGCGCCAACGTCCTGCCCGCCTCGAGCAGGGCATGGATGCCGTCTTCTTCAGCTGGCGCGGTCTCATCCGGCCCGGAGGGGCTCTCGCCCGCGCAGATCGCCTCCTGGGACCGCGCCTTCGCCCGCGCGGCCGAGGGCGAGGACCGGAAGCGGGATCTGGAGAGGAATGCCCGGGGGGCGACTCCAATGAGGAGCTCCGAGGCGCGCAGGCGCCTCGCCGCGGAGCACGCGCTGCTCGCGCGAATGCTCGACGAACTCGGGCCGGTCAAGCGCTGAGCGGCGCGCCGCGATGCGATGCCGGGCGAGGCGGCGACGAAAGGCCGCAAGCTCGGTTCTGTCTCCTCACTTCGCCACCTCATTCTCCGCCCCCGGCTTCAGGCCGAGGCGTCGGCGACGAGCCCTGCCTGCTCGATGCCGTAGACGCAGCAGGCCTCGTCCTCTTCCCCGGTGCCTCCGCTCGCGCCGGCGGCGCCGAGGATCTCGCCCTGAGCGTTCTTGATGAGCGCCGCGCCGGTCTGCGGCAGGAACTTGCCGCCCGCGGTCGCAGCGAGCGTCACGAAGAAATTGGGGTTGTCCTTCGCGCGCTTGCCGAGCGCGCGGCTGGAGGCGCCCATCGCCACCGCCGCCCAGGCTTTTCCGCGCGCGATATCGAGCCGGAACATGCTGGCGCCGTCCTGGCGCTGCGCCGAGACGATGTTGCCGGAATCGTCCAGCACCACCACGCCGAGCGGCTTCACTTTCATTTCCGCCGCCTTGGCGAAGGCTTTCTCGATGATGAGGTTGGCCTGCTTGAGCGTGAGCCGCGACATGCGATCCTCCGTGATCGAATGAAGAGAGTTGCCCGGGAAGAAAGGCGCGGCGACTATACAAGCGGCGTTCGCGCGCTGTCAATTCGGCGCCCCGCCGATATAATGAGGCGGCCTGTGCCGTGA
The DNA here is from genome assembly GCA_035574195.1 of Burkholderiales bacterium. GTDB lineage: Bacteria > Pseudomonadota > Gammaproteobacteria > Burkholderiales > SG8-41 > SG8-41. The sequence continues at coordinate 17,678 of DATLZE010000067.1, forward strand.
AATCCCGTTCACGATCCGCAACCTTGCAGTGGACAGCGAACTCGCCTTCCTCACCGTCGCCCGCGCCGCGGAGCTGATCCGCGCGCGCGAGCTCTCGCCGGTGGAGCTCGCGCGAGCATACCTCGAGCGCATCGAGGCGCTCGACGCGCAGGTGAACGCCTACATCACGGTCACCGCCGAGCTCGCGCTCGAGCAGGCGCGGCGCGCCGAGCGCGAGATCACCAACGGCGGCTGGCGCGGCCCGCTGCACGGCATCCCCTTCGCGCTGAAGGACATCTACAACACCCGCGGCATCCTCACTTCCGCGCACTCGCGGGTGTGCCTGCACAACGTTCCGCGGGAGGACGCCACCGCTGTCGGCAAGCTCTACGCTGCGGGGGCGGTGCTGCTCGGCAAGCTCGCCACCCACGAGTTCGCGCACGGCGGGCCCTCCTTCGACCTGCCGTGGCCGCCGGCGCGCAACCCCTGGCATCTCGAGCACTTCACCGGCGGCTCGAGCTCGGGCTCGGGGGCGGCGGTCGCGGCGGGGCTCGCGGCCTTCGCGCTCGGCTCCGACACCGGGGGCTCGATCCGCGGTCCGGCCTCCCATTGCGGCGTCGCGGGGCTGATGCCGACCTACGGGCTGGTCAGCCGCGCGGGCGTGATCCCGAATTCCTTCACCTTCGACCATTGCGGCCCGCTGGCGTGGACGGTCGAGGACTGCGCCCTCGTGCTGCAGGCGCTCGCGGGCTTCGATCCGCTCGATGCCGGCAGCATCGAGGCGCCGGTGCCCGACTACCGCGCGGCGCTCACGCCCGACATCCGGGGGCTCAGGATCGGCGTGCTGCGCCACTACTGGGAGCAGGAAGCGCCCGCGCACGAGGATCTCAGGCGCGCGATGGAGGAGGCGGTGGAGGTCTTCCGCGGGCTCGGCGCGCGGGTCGAGGACTGCCGCGCACGCCCGATGCGGGACTCCTTCGACGTCAAGGTAGTGATCGCCGAGACCGAGCTCTTCTCGATCCACCACCGGGAGCTCGCCTCGCGCCCCGGCGATTTCGGGCGCGATTTTCTCGGGCGCGCGCTTCCGGCCTGCCTGTTCACCGCCGCCGATTACGTCGCCGCCTCGCGCGAGCACCGGCGCATTCTGCACGAGGCGCGCGCGCTCTTCGAGCGCCACGACGTGCTGCTCGCCGCGGGCTTCGGCCCCGCGCCGCGGCTCGACGCGCACCGTACCGCGAACTTCTGGCTCAAGCCGAACGTGTTCACGCACTCGAACGTGACCGCCGGCCCCGCGCTCGCGCTGTGCAACGGATTCTCGCGCTCGGGGCTGCCCCTCGGCATGCAGCTGATCGGGCGCCCCTTCGACGAGACGACCGTGCTCAGGGCCGGCTACGCTTACGAGCAGGCGACGCCGTGGCGCGGGCGCCGGCCGCATCTCGTGCCCGGCGCGGCGCAGCCGCCGGTCGTCCCGCAGGGCAACGAGCCCGACGCCTCGCACACCGACGCCGCCACGCGCGAGGCGGCGATCGCTGCGGCAAGACGCGCTGGCCTCCAGCTCGACGAGCGCCAGACGGCGATTCTCCTCGAAACCGCCCCTTATGCGGTGGAGATGGCGAGGCGCATCCGCAGGGACCGCGACCGCTTCGAGGAGCCGGCGCTGGTGTTCCGCTTTCCGGAGCGGAGGCCGTCCGGAAAAACGGATCGAGCCGCCGACGAGCGCCGGTAGCCGCAGCCATAAAACAGCGAGCGCACCCTTGTTTTCCTGCTCCCATCCGCGTCTGTCCCCTGCCGATTTTCTTCGGGCTCGGAGATGAATTCACCGCTGTGGGCCGGGCAAAAGGAAGGGCGCTTCTTCACCCGCATCGAGGTGACGACGCTGCTCACCGGGACGGCGCTCGCGCTGCCGCTGCACGTGGTGACGGGCAGGCAGCCTGGCCCCACGCTCGGCATCATCACCAACGTGCACGGCGACGAATTCCTGCCGACCACCGCGATCCGGCGGCTGCTCGTGGAGCTCGACACGGCGCAGCTCAGAGGCCGGCTCGCGGTGATCTCGGTGGCGAACCCTCTCGCCACCGCGGCCTTCGGGCGGCTCTCGCCCGAGCAGCACGGCCGGACCGATCTGCACGAGGTCTTTCCCGGCAACCCGCGCGGCAACGCGACCCAAATGCTCGCCGCAGCGATCAGCGAGCACGTGATCGCCCATGCGGACGCCTTCATTGATTTTCACTCCGGCGGCAGCGGCGGGCGGCTGCAAGCGCGCGCGGACTACGACGCGCTCGCGCCAGACGGAGTCAAGCGGCGCTCGCTCGAGCTCGCGCGCGCCTTCGGCATGCCGTTCGTGCACGAGAACGATCTCGCCGGCACCGCCGCGCGCCACGCCAACGCGCTCGGCAAACCCGCGTTCAACCCGGAGATGGGCGGCTGCTATCTCGGCCCGGAGAACACGGCGCTCTATACCGAGCAAGCGATCGCGGGGCTCACCGCCGTGATGACCGCGCTCGGCATGCTGGAGGGGAAAGTCAGGCCGCCGCGCCAGTTGCACTTCGGGCTCGAGGCGCGACGCGAGATCCGCCCGCGCACCAGCGGCTATCTGGTCTCCCGCTACGAGAAGCCCGGCGACCTCGGCAAGCTGATCGAGGCGGGAACGAAGCTCGGAGAAGTGGTGGACATCTACAGCTACGCGGTGCTCGAGGAGCTGATCGCGCCCGCCGACGGGTATCTCTTCTTCTCGCGCTACTCGGGGCTGGTCGGCGCCGGTACCCAGGCCTTCGCGATCGCCGAGGCGGCGCGCTCGGCTTGGCTCGACTGAGCCGGCTCACCCGCCCCGATACCGCCGCTCGAGCGCGTCGAGCTCGCCGATGCCCATCAGCTCGTTCAATTCCTCGAACGAGACCTGCAGATCCGGGCGCTCGAGCAGGCGGTTTTTCCCGAGCACTTCGTCCCGGAACACCGCCATCGCGTTCATCATGCCCCTCACCGCCGCGGTGGAAAGCAACCGCGGATAGGTGACCGCCGCGACGCCGAGCGCCTCGAGCTCCTTGGGCGTCACGAGCGCAGTGGTGGCGCGCGAGCGAAGTCCCAGCCCCATGTTGACGATCAGCGGCTTCGGCACGTTCTTCGCCACCTGCGCGATGTCCTGCTTCGAGGCGAGCGCATCCGCGTAGAGGCAGTCCGCGCCCGCCTCGGCGTAGAGGTTCAAACGCCGGATCGCCTCCTCCACGCCGAGCGGGCCTGCGGCGTCGGTGCGCGCGACGATCACGAAATCGGGATCGCGGCGCGCGTCGCACGCCGCCTTCACTTTCTCGACCATCTCCTCGGCTGCGATCACGGCCTTCCCCGCCATGTGGCCGCAGCGCTTGGGCCAGACCTGGTCCTCGAACATGAGCGCGGCCACGCCAGCCGCCTCGAACGCCCGCACCGTGAAGTACACGCTCGTCGCGTTGCCGTAGCCGGTGTCGGCGTCGGCGCGCAACAGCAGATTCGTGCACTCGGCGAGCCGCCGCGCGTTAGCGAGGTTCTCCTCCAGCCCCATCACGCCGCGATCGGCCCAGCCGAGCCGGCTCTCGGAAGTGCCGGCGCCCGAGATGCCTGCGCTGCGGAAGCCGAGTTTTTCCACCAGGCGCGCGCTGTAGCCGTCGTAGACGCCGGGCATGACGAGAATCTGCGGCGAGCGGATCAGATCCTTGAGCTGGCGGCCCTTGCTGGCCATCGTGGCCTCTACGGATGCTATGACGCAGAGGATCGCATCTTATCACCCCCGGTGCGCGCGGCCGAGGACAGCGGTTACAGAGGCACGCTCGTGCCGGCACCGCCCGGCGGCGGCATCCACCGCTTCGGCCTTCGCACGAGCGCGGCAACGAAGGCTCAGCCGCAGGCGAGTGCCGCGAGGGCCCTCGGATCGAGTGCCGTGATGGGCTGCGCTCGAGCCGCCCCCGGCGCGGCGTCTCGAAGAAGTGCAGCAGCCGGGCGAGTCGCGCGTCGAGCCGGCGAGACGCGCCCCCCCTCGACCCATTCCATCGCTTCCGCGAGCCGCGCGCTGTAGAGGCCGAACACGAAGCGGCGGAAAGGCCCGTGCTCGAGCAGCAACGCGTGGAATTCCGCTGCCGGCGAGCCGAGCAGCACGGCATCGCGCTGCACGATACCGGTTGGCGGCATAGTGGCTCTGGCCGAGCGGACAGCCGCCCCAGAGAACGCAGCCCTCGCCGGATGCGACGCGGTAGAGCAGGATCCCGCGGCCGTCGGGGGCGATCTTCCGTACCCCGGCCGCCCCTCCAGCAGCAGCGGCAAGCCCCGGCACGGGTGGCGGGCGTCGAAGCGGGCCGTGCTCTGGGGCGCGGTCACGGGCGGCGAGGCGCGGATCAGCCGATCGAGCCGCTCCCGTGCGAGCCCTGCAGCGCGCCAAAGCGCTCCAGAGGCTGCCGCGCAGGGCGTCGGTTCCATGACCTGTTCGTGCTCGAAGACTGTCTCCGGATCAGTATGGCCTGCATCCTGCCGTCCCCCGGTCGGGTCGGTGACCGCGGTCCCAGAACTTCGCGCCCCCGCCGCGCATACCGAGACCGTGGAGATCGGCTCGAATGGAGGTCCTCCACGATATCGCTGTCGAGACGCGAAAACCGCTCGCCCTACCGGGTGGGCGCGGGCATCGGGGCGCCGAACTCGGTAGCGCTCGTGGCGGTGGCCGCTCCGATCGGCATCACGACTGCCCTCTCCCGGGCGGCAGGCGGGGCGCTGCCACCGCCGCGGGACCCGAAAGCGGTGTGCCGGAATCCCTACTGTGGGCGCGCAATGCGCTCAGGCTCGATTACGGCACGCTCTTTCTGATGGGCACCTTCCCCGGGGCGCTCGCCTCCGCTTCGGGCCCGAGCTGTTTTCGCGTGAAAACCGTTCCTGAGCCGTGGCGCGAACGCTTCGGCCCGCGGCACCCAAGCGCACGATCGTCGCCTTCATCGGAGGCGCGCCCGCCATATACGGAGCGCGCATGGCCGGAGGTTGCACCGGCGGTAACGGCATCTCGCAGGGACTGCAGCTCGCCGTCGTCGGTGGGACTTTTCTCGTCGTGACGCTCGCGTCGGGATTCATCGCCGCCTGGGCCCTGTTCCGGCCGGCGAGATGGCGGTTCGGCCACCAGCCCGGAGGAACACCCATGTTTCCCATTGCCGGCGCACCCGCCCTTGTCCTCGCCGTCGTATTCGGCGCCGTGTTCGGATGGCTGCTGCATCGCGCCGGGCGCTCGATTGCAGTGTGATCATCAACCAGTTGCGCCGGCGCGACTTCACCGTGCTCCATGCTCGGCACGATCGCGGGCGCCGCGATCTCCGGCGCCGGCATGGTGCTCTACGGCCGCCGCCCCGGCACCGGCCTTGCCGCGACCACGACCGGCAAGGCCCACGCGCTGGCCGGGGCAATCGGCATGCTGTCGGGGCGATGCTCTACGCGGTGTCCTGCGACCGGGTGGACGAGAATCGGGCTGCTCGTGGCAGTGGAGCGCAGCGGTGTGCAGCGCCGCTGAGGCGCTCTACCAGGCGACGCTGCCGCCGTCCACCGGAATGATCGCCCCGGTCATGAACGCGGAAGCGTCGGAGGCGAGCAGCACCGCGATGCCCTTGAGATCGTCGGGACCGCCGGTGCGCCCGAGGGGGATCTCGGCGAGGATGCGCTCGGCGCCGCGCTCGAAGAGCTTCTGGTTGATCGGCGTGACGAAGAAGCCCGGGCAGATCGCGTTCACGCGGATGTTGTGGCACGCCCACTTGATCGCCAGGTCGCGCGTGAAGTTGACGAGCGCGCCCTTGCTCGTGCCGTAGACGATCGAGTTGTAGGCCTTGGGGCTGCGCCCGACCAGTCCCGCGATCGAGGCGATGTTGATGATCGAGCCCTTTTTCGCCTTGATCATCTCGCGCCCGAAGATCTGCGCGCAGATGAAGGGGCCGGTGACGTTCAGCTCCATCACCTGGCGCCAGCGCTCGAGCGGCATCTCCTCGGGCGGCGCGACCCAGGCGCGGCCGGCGTTGTTCACCAGCACGTCCACCCGCCCGAAGGCCTTGAGCGTGGCGTCCTTCACCGCCTCGACCTGATCGGGCTGCGTCACGTCGCAGGCGAGCGCGAGCGCCTTCACTCCGAGCTTCTCCAGGCCGGCCGCCGCCTGCTCGCAGTTCTCGAGCTTGCGCGAGCAGATGACGAGGTTCGATCCGGCCTCGGCGAGCCCGGTGGCCATCTGCAAGCCGAGCCCGGTCGCCCCGCCGGTCACCACGCTCACCCGGCCCTCGAGGTTGAACAGTTCCTTCACGCTCGCCATATGAGCCTACCCGTGTCTTATTGGAACGGCGCCGTGGCGCGGCGATGCGGTGACGATTCAAATTCCATTACCGCATCCCGCATCGTGCCATCGCTTCTTCGCTCCGCCACCGCCTCACCGATCCTTGAGCAGCTGTGCCGCGATGATATTGCGCTGGATCTCCGAGGTGCCCTCGTAGATGCGCGTGATGCGCGCGTCGCGGTAGACGGTCTCGATTCCCGCCTCGCGCATGTAGCCCATGCCGCCGTGGATCTGCACCGCGCAGTCGGCGACCCGTCCCAGCGCCTCGGTCGCGAAGAGCTTGGCGGTGGACGCCTCCAGCGTGCCGCGCTCACCGCGCGCGAGCGCTTCCACTGCACGCCAGGCGAGCAGCCGCGCGGCATCTCGCGCGACCGCCATGTCGGCGAGCATCCATTGCAGGCCTTGGTACTCGGCGATCTTCCTTCCCCCCTGCTCGCGCGTCTTCATGTAGTCCACGCAACGCTCGATCAGCCGGTCCATCATGCCGCAGCAGCGCGCGGCGATCGTCACGCGCCCCATGGTCAGGATCTTCAGCGCCTGCACGTAGCCCATGCCCTCGGGACCGAGCAGGTTCTCGGCCGGCACTTCGCAATCGTTGAAGAAAAGCGGCACGGTGGTCACCCCGTGCATGCCCATCTTGGGCTCGTTTCTTCCGATCGTGAATCCCGGCGTGCCGCGCTCGACGATGAACGCCGAGATGCCCTTGATCCCTTTCGTCTTGTCGGTCACCGCCATCACCGTGAAGACCTGCGCGACGCCGCCGTTGGTGATGAAGATCTTCTCGCCGTTCAGACAATAGCGCTCGCCGCGGCGCGTCGCGGTGGTGCGCATCGCGGCGGGGTCCGAGCCCGCCTGCGGCTCGGTGAGCGCGAAGCAGCCGATCCACTCCCCGCTCGCCATGCGCGGCAGGTATCTGCGCTTCTGGGCCTCGGTGCCGTACGCGACCAGGCCCGCGGTGCCGATGCCGGTATGGTTGCCGAGGAAGGTGGCGAAGGCGTAGCTGGTGCGCCCCATCTCCTCCTCGATCGCACATTTCCCGGCGAGGTCGAGCCCGAGCCCGCCGTATTCCTCCGGTATCGTGATCCCGAACAGACCCAGCGCGCGTGCCTTCGCAACGAGCTCCTCGGGGATCGCGTCGTGTTCCTCGATCCAGCGCGCGCGCGGGTCCACCTCCCGCTGCACAAAGCGGCGCACTTCCTCGCACAGGCGGCGGATTTCGGGAGAACGATGCATGGGGCGAACGAGCCTCTAACAGGTGGCGCCGTGGCGTGGTGACGCAATGACGGGATCCGATAGCGTAGTCTGTCTCGCGGCGCCCGTCACTTCGTCACCGTCTTGAGCTTGATGAGAGCGTCCGCGGCTTTCACCCCTTTGCCCTCGGCAAGAACGAAGAGCGGATTGATGTCGAGCTCGGCGAGATGCGGTTCGAGGTCCACCGCCAGCGCGGAGAGCCGCACGATCGCCTCGGCGAGCCCCTCCACGTCGGCGCGCGGGCGCCCGCGCGCTCCGGCGAGCAGCGGGTAGCCCGCGATCTCCTCGATCATCTCGCGCGCCACCGAGTCGGTGACCGGCGCGAGCCGGAACGAGACATCCTTCAGCACCTCCGCGAAGATCCCGCCCAGCCCGAACATCACCGCGGGACCGAACAGGGAGTCGTTGACCACGCCGAGGATCGCCTCTACGCCCTCCTGCACCATCTCCTGCACCAGCACGCCCTCGATCCCCGCGCCCGGATCGTGGGCGCGCGCGCTCGCCAGCACCTCGTCGTAGGCGGCCGCGAGCGCATCGTCGGAAGCGAGGCCGAGCCGCACTGCGCGCGCCTCGGTCTTGTGCGGGATGTCCGGCGACTGGACCTTGAGCGCGACCGGGTAGCCGATGCGCCGCGCGGCGGCGAGCGCCTGCTCCCGGGTGGCGGCGAGCTCCTCCCGCGTGACCGGGATGCCGTACTCGGACAGTACCCGCTTGGCGTGATGTTCGGCGAGGTCGGCGCGCCGCCCGGCGAGCATCGCCCGCGCGCGCTCGCTCCGCAGCTCCGGCGCCCGCTCCCGGAGGCGGCGCTCGCGCCGGCGCAGCGCCTCGGCGTACCAGGACAGCGCCGCGAGCGCGCGCCCGCAGCGCACCGGCGACTTGTAGCGCGGGATGCGTGCGGCGTCGAGCTGCGCGTAGGCCTCGGCCGCGACCGCCTCGCGCGCGCTCCAGCAGATGAACACGGGCTTGTCGGTGCGCGCCGCTCCCGCCACGATCTGGGCCGCGACCTTGGCCGCGAGCTCGCCCTGCAGCGAAGCGTTGATCATCGCCACGCAGTCCACATTGGGGTCGTCCACGATCGCCTGCAGCGCGAGCCCGATGAGCTCCGTGTTGTTGAAGATCGCGGCGGTGACGTCCACCGGGTTGAGGAGCGATCCGTAGCTCGGCACGAAGCCCTTCAGCTTCTCGACAGTCGCCTCCGAGAGCCGCGGCAGCCGCATGCCGCGGGCGACGCACTCGTCGGTCATCAGGATGCCGGCGCCCCCGGAGATGGTGATGATGGCGAGTCGATTGCCGCGCGGCAGCCGCCCGCAGCGGAAGGCGTGCCCGTAGTCCACCACGTCCTGGATGTCCTCCACCCGCAGGATGCCGGCCTGCTTGAAGGCAGCCTGGTAGAGCGCCATCGCGCCGCCGAGATTCGCGGTGTGCGAGCGCGCCGCCTGCTGCCCCTGCTCGGTATTGCCCACCTTCCACATGAGGACGGGCTTGCGGGCCGCCGCCGCCCGCTCTCCCACCTCGAGCAGCCGGCGCGCGTCCTTCAGCCCCTCGATGTAGCCAACGATGATCTCGGTCCCGGGGTCCCGGATGTAGTAATCGATGAAATCGAGGGTGGAGACCCCGATTTCGTTCCCGGTCGTGACCATCTGGCGAAACGGCAGCCCCCCGTCCTTGGACGAGAGATTCATCACCGAGAAGCCGAAGCCGCCCGACTGCGAGACCATGGAGACGGGCCCGGGCTCGTAGTCGGCGTTGAACACCGAGCCGAAGCCGGCGAAGACACTGTCGGCGACGTTGATCATGCCCTGGCAGTTGGGGCCGATCACGCCGATGCCGTAGCGGCGGGCGATCGCGACGAGCTCGCGCTGCATGCGCTCGCCCTCGCCGCCCATCTCGGAGAAGCCGGAGCTGAAGATGATGACGTAGGGCACGCCCTTCTCGCCGCACTGGGCGAGCACGTCGGCCACGCGCGCAGCGTTCACCAGAATCAACGCCAGGTCCGGCACCTCCGGTACCTCGGCGAGCGCGGGATAGCAGCGCATGCCCGCGATCTCGGAGTATCGAGGATTCACCGGATAGAGCCGGCCGCGGTAGCCGTGCCCGGTGAGGAATTTGAGCGGCTGTCCGCTGATCGTCGCGAAATCGCGGGAGGCGCCGATGATCGCGATGGCGCGCGGGTTGAAGAAGCGTTCGAGATCGGTGCGCATTCGGCAGACTGGACAGCGGCGCCGCTTGAAAACTTCTCTTCGCGGACACCGCGCGTCGAACCGCGATCGCGTTCGTCGGCTCGAACGCGCGAAGTCAAATCGGCGCTGTGCGTCCGGATCGAGCGCGAAAATTATACGCTGCGGCTCGCCCGCGCGGACCCCGGGTGCTATCATCTCTCCGCACCACCGAGGCGAAGACCGCATCGTGAACACCGCTGCCACCGCTGCCGCGCCGCGTTCCTTCAAGGAGGTGTGGCTGATCTCGGCCGGCCACGGGCTCACCCACTGGTACACCGCCACTTTCTACCTGCTGCTGCCGCTGATCGGGCGCGAGCTCGGCCTCTCCTACACCGAGATCGGGCTCATCATGACGGTGCAGCACGCGGTCGGCGCGATCTCGAACCTGCCGGGCGGCATGTTCGTGGACATGGTCGGCAAGAAGGGCTACCTCATGGCAGCCTCGCTCTTCTGGGTCGGCATCCCGTACGCGCTGATGAGCCTCACCGGGAACTTCTGGATGCTGCTGGTGTGCGTGACGCTGGTCGGCGTCGGCAACAACATTTGGCATCCGGCGGCGATCCCGACGCTCGCCTACCGCTATCCCGGACGCAAGGGGCTGGTGATCTCGCTGCACGGCATGGGCGGCAACCTCGGTGAGGCGCTCGCCCCGCTCGTGGTGGGGGCGCTGCTCGCGTGGATGAGCTGGCGCGCGGTGGTGGTGGTCAATGTCGTGCCCGGCATCGTGATGGCGCTGCTGATCCTGTTCATGCTCGGCGCCTTCACCGTGGCGCGCGGCGAGGAGGCGATCAACGCCGGAGCCGAGTCGCGCGGCGTGCGCCAGTACCTGCGGGGTTTCGCGAGCCTGCTCGCCAACCGCGGGTTGATGCTGGTCTCGATCGGCTCGGCGTTCCGCACCATGACACAGGTGGGATTGCACACCTTCCTTCCGGTCTACCTCGCCTACGAGCTCGGCTACTCGCCGTTGCTGACCGGCGTGTGCCTCACGGTGCTGCAGGTGGCGGGGCTGCTCGCGAGCCCCGTGGCCGGCCACCTCTCGGACCGCATGGGTCGCAAGAGCATCGTCATGTCGAGCATGACGTTGACCGGGGTCACGATCGCCGGCATGGCGCTCGCCGGCCAAAGCGCGCTGTTCGTGCTGTTCGTCGCGCTGGTCGGCTTCTTCCTCTACGCAGTGCGCCCGGTGCTCCAGGCGTGGGCGGTGGAATGCACGCCGCAGCACCTCGCCGGCAGCGGCGTGGGGCTGCAGTTCGGTGTCACCGCGGTCGGCGCGAGCGTCTCGCCGGCGATCTTCGGCATGATCGCCGACGCCTACGACATCTACACCAGCTTCCTGTTTCTCGCCGGCACCATCGTCCTCGCCAACGTGCTCATCGTGTTCATGCCGGATGGCGGGCAAAGCAAGCGCTCGAGCGCCGCTTTGCCCGCGCACGCCCGCACGGACATTTGAACGCCGTCCGGCGCGCGCCGAGCCGACGCAGCCCGCTAGTCGATTCGGGCTCCCGAATCCTTGACCGCCTTCGCCCACTTCGCCACCTCCGACCTGATATAGGCCGCATACTCGGCAGGCGTGGTGGTCCACGGCTCGGCGCCCTGATCCCTGAGATAGCGGCTCATCGCCGGCTCGTTCACGATCCGCACCACGGCGGCGTTCAGTTTTTCGACGATCGCAGCGGGCATGCCCGCCGGGCCGACCAGCCCGTTCGCGCCGCTCGCCTCGAATCCGGGAACGCCCGACTCGTCTATCGTCGGAACCTCGGGCAGCGCGGAGATGCGCTTCAAGGTGCTCACCCCGAGCGCGCGCAGCTTCCCCGCCTTCACGTGCGGCACTGCGGAAGGAGAGGTGGCAAAGGTGAGCGCGACATGACCGGCGAGAAGGTCGGTCATCGCGGGAGGCGCGCCCTTGTACGGCACATGCACGATATCGATCCCGGTGCGCGCCTTGAACATTTCCGCGGTGAGATGCGGCTGGCTGCCGTTTCCGGCCGAGCTGTAATGGAGCTCGCCGGGGCGCTTCCTGGCGTAGGCGATGAACTCCTTCACGCTTCTCACCGGCACCGAAGGATGCACCACCAGCACCTGGGAGGTCGCGGCAATCAGCGTGATCGGGGTGAAGTCCCGGGCCGGGTCGTAGGAGAGCTTGCTGTAGAGGCTGGGGTTGATGGTGTGGATCGTGGAAGCGAGCAGCAGCGTGTAGCCGTCAGGAGGCGATTTCACCACGATCTCGGCGCCGATGTTGGCGCTCGCTCCGGGGCGATTGTCCACGATGACCTGCTGTTTCCATTCCTCGGCGAGCTTCTGTCCGATGGCACGCGAGAGTATGTCGGAGGTGCCGCCCGGAGGAAACGGCACGACGATGCGGATCGGCTTGGCGGGATAGACCTGGGCCCCCGCGGCGAGCGCGGAAACGACAGAGCCCGCAGTCAGGATGCCCGATGCCACCGCCAGACGCAGGCGCTTGTTCATGTTCCCTCCCGTCGAACACCGATGCCGGAATGATAAACCATCTGGCATACTGCTCGCCGGCGCGCAGGCAGATCGCGTGCGAGAGGAGACCGGGTTGTGGATGTCTGGCGACACAAGCTGGGGCTGATCGTGCCCTCGTGGAATACGGTGATGGAATACGAGATCCAGCGGATGGCCGGCGGGGCCTTCTCGGTGCATACGATGCGCATTGCCCACACCGCCGACACCGAGGAGAACCTGCTGTGGCTCGCAACGCAGGCGACCGATGCAGCGCGCCTGCTCGCCCACGCCAGGGTGAACGTGATCTGCTACGGCTGCACCGCAAGCGGTTTTCTGAAAGGCCCGCACAAAGACCGCGAAATCGGCGCCGAGATCGAGGCAGTCACGGGCATTGCGGCTGCCACCACCTCGGGCTCGGTGGTGGAGGCGCTGCGCGCGCTCGGCGCGAGGCGGGTGAGCGTGGCCACCGCCTACGAGCCATGGTTGAACGAGCGCGTGCGCTCTTATCTCGAGGCCGCCGGCTTCGCCGTGGCCGAGATCCGGGGATTCGGCACGCAGGCCCATGCGGCGATCACGCCCGAGCGGGTGGCGGCGCTCGCAGCCGAGGTCGACCGGCCGGAGGCCGAGGCCCTGTTCGTGAGCTGCTCCAACCTGCGCACGCTGGAGATCATCGAGCCGGTGGAGCGCTCGATCGGCAAACCCGTCGTGACCAGCAACCAGGCCTCGCTGTGGAAGATGCTGCGGCTCATCGGGGACCGGCGCGATATTCCGGGTGCCGGACGGCTCCTGCGCGAGGCATGAGCCCCGGCCCGTGCTTCATGGCGGGCGCCGGTTCGGAGAGCGTGGAAGCGCTGGCCGCGCGCGCCGCAGGCGCGCGCCGGCTGTTCGTGCAGCGTGCAGGCTAGCGGCGCACGCTCTGCGCGAGCGCCTTGCGGATCGTGTCGAGCACCGCCTCCTCGTAGGCGCGGATGAACTCCACGCTGCGTTCCTCCTGGATCCCGAGCTTCTTCTTGACGGCCGCGCGCGCGGGCTTCACCGCGTCCACGTGCCGGAAGAAGGCGACGGTGCGCGCGAGATCGCGCCCGAGCGCCTCGAACACCTCCTCCAGGAACGGGAAGTGGCGGCTGTAGGTCATGTCGTTGGCGATCGCGACGTTGTTGAGCGCGCCTTTTTCCCAGGCGAGCGCGCGCTCCGCGCGCGCGAAGATGCGCGCGCGCTCGGCGAGCAGCGCCTCGGCGGGGATCTCCCCGCCCCGGTGGCGCGCGTAGAGCCGTTCGAGCTCCTCGTAGAAGGCCTTCGCTGCGCGGGTGCGCTCCGATTCGCGCTGCGCATAGCGCCGCATCGCCGTGCGCTCGAGGAAACCGGATTTCTCGGCTGCGAACGCGACCATCGCGTTGTAGGTGATGACGTTGCACAGCGCCTCCTCGATGCCGAGCGGGAGATCGAACTGATCGTGGCAGTCCTCGTGAATGACGAGATAGACGAAGCGCACCAGCGTGCCGGCGAGCATCGAGGGGGTGACCGGGGTTCCCGCTTCGCCCACCGCCTCGGTCTGCCCGAAGTAAACGTCCGCGCCCTCCGGGGCGAGCGCCCGGCACTCCGCCTCCGTCGCCGCCTCGAGCCACTGGATCGCGGGGTCCTCGTAGGAATACGGCAGATGGAGGCGGGACACGACGCCGCAGAAGGGGAAGGATTCGGTCTCGTTGTCGAGGTCGAGGAAATTGTCCGTCTCGCGAAAGCCGATGCGGCGCTCGAAGTCCCGGATGGTGCCGATCACGGCCGCGCCCTTCTCGTAGAGCCGCGGGCCCGGGAGCCGAGTGGCGGCGTCCTGCAGCAGGGTACATCCCGCCATCAGGACGAGGGCGAACGCCAGCGGCGCCCGCCGCAGGAGAAATTTTCCGATCACCTGCCCCTTCCCCCCGGAATCGGTATCCAAAACGCCCTATAACGCCCTGCCGGCCTGCAGGATGACACGAGCGCTGGTGCGGGCGGCGCCCGCCGGCCGCCGCAATTGCAGGTCGGACAGGCTGCTGGCCGCGCGCCCCGCTTCCCGGTTATCCTGACGGCCCTTCCCTGAGGCAGGAGAGCGCGACATGAGTTCCGGCCGCCCCGGCCGCTGGCGCCCCGAGCGAGAAATCGAGATCGTCGCGGGCACGCCCCCCGGCGGCGGGCTCGACCGCGCCGCCCGCGCGCTGCTCGGGGCGCTGGAATCGAACCGCCTGCTCGAGGTCGCGGCGCGCGTCGTCAACGTGCCTGGCGACGGGGCGCGGAAATGCTGGGCGCACCTCGATGCCCGGGCGGGCGACCCGCACGTGCTGGCGATCAGCTCGGCGAACCTCACGACCGATCGGCTGCTCGGCGCGACGCGCTTCCACCACGAGCGCGACTTCACGCCGCTCGCGATTCTCTACACCGAGTACATCGCTTTTGTCGTGCGTCGGGACTGCCCCCTGCAAGACGGCGCCTGCCTGATCGCGCGCCTCGCGAAAGACGCCGCCTCGCTCACGGTCGCGCTCTCGACCTCGGCTGGCAACCCCAACCACATTGCGCTTGCAAAGGTGGTGCGGCACGCCGGCGCCGAGCCCCGGGCGCTCAGGATCCGGGTGTTCGATTCGGCGCTCGATGCGGTCGCCGACACCCTCGCCGGCGGCGCCGATCTCGCCGCGGTCACGGCGGCGAGCGCCGTAGAGGAGCTGGAGGCGGGCACGATGCGCGCGCTTGCGGTATCGGCGCCCGAACGGCTCGCTGGCCCGTACGCGGGCACGCCGACGTGGCGCGAGCAGTCGGTGGACTGCGTGATCGGCTCCTGGCGCGGGGTCACCGCAGCGCGAGGGCTCGCTCAGGAGCACGTCGCCTACTGGGAGGAGACACTCGCCGCTGCCGTGAATAGCGGGCAGTGGCGGGCACAGCTCGCCCGTCTCCACTGGACGCCTTGGTATCTCGACGGCGCCCGATTGCGCGAATATCTCCGGCGCGAGGCCGCCGAAGCGAGCGCGGTCCTTAAGGATCTCGCGCTGTTGTGATATGCTTTTGCTCCGCAAAACGCAAGTTGCGGAGCAAAGGCATGCGGATGGAAGTTCACGTTCACGGCAACATCTTTCTCGGCAGGGGCGTGCGGCTGTCCCAGATCGAGCACGCGATGCGCCCATGGCTCGAGTACCTCGACGTGGACACGATCGCGGAAGCGCACAGCATCGAGCGCGAGGAACCGGGCATCCAGTTCGACAACCGCGAGCGCACCCTCAGCATCTGCTGGACGGGCGAGGTCGGCCGCAGCTTCCATGCGCGGCTGACCGAAACGTTCCAGAACCTGGGGCCGCTCACCGAGTACGCCTCCGAGATCGAGGTCACCTACTATCCCGAGCACGGCGAGGACGAGTACTACCAGATGTTCGTCGGCCCCACGCCCGAGGCGATCCACGAGTTCCGCCGCCAGTGCGTGGTCGAGGACGTCGCGGGCCTGCTCGCGCGCCATCTCTCCAAGGCCGACGTGGATCAGGTGACCGCGCTGGTGAACCAGCTCTTCGACCAGGACTGGGCCGCCCGCAAGGCGGCCGGAGAGCAGGCCTCGACCTCCTCGACCGTCATCCCGCTGCACCCGAGAAACAAGCACCTGCACTAGGCGCGCTTGACGAGCGCGTCGGTGCGGAACGCGAGCACGGCTTCCGGGTCCACCTTGGCGTGGATCACGGTGGGCTTGCCCTCCTTGATCGCCAGGCTCACCGCGTCCGCGAGCTCGCCCGGGGCGGTGACGTAATAGCCTGCGCCGCCGCACAGCTTCATCACCTCGTCGAAGCGCGGGCTGAGCACGTGGGCGCCGATGTAGCGACCCTGGTAGAAATCGCGCTGGTAGGCGATCTCCGCGCCCCAGGTGCCGTTGTCCATCACGATGGCGATGGTGCTGATCTGGTTCTGCACCGCGGTCGCCATCTCGCCCATGGTCATGCCGAAGCCGCCGTCGCCCGCGAGCGAGATCACCGTGCGCTCGGGCGCCGCGACCTTGGCGCCCAGCCCCGCCGCGTACGAGAAGCCGATATTGCCGCAATCGAGCGGCGCGATCAGCGAGGGCACGGT
Source organism: Burkholderiales bacterium (assembly GCA_035574195.1). Classification (GTDB taxonomy): domain Bacteria; phylum Pseudomonadota; class Gammaproteobacteria; order Burkholderiales; family SG8-41; genus SG8-41. The sequence continues at coordinate 33,983 of DATLZE010000067.1, forward strand.
GTGGCACGGCAGCTTGTCGGTCGCCTGCAGGCAGGTCGTGCCCGCGTCGATCGTGAAGAGCGCGTTCCTCGGCGCGACCTTGCGCAGCTCCGAGTAGATCGTCTCGGGATGTAGCGGCCTTGCGCCGCGGCCGGCGATCTCCTCGCGCCCGCGCCACAGCTCGCGCCGGTCCCTGGCGAATTTCTCGTTGCGCGCGCGCCACGGCGCGCGCTCCGCGGGAAGCGCCTCCACCAGATCGGCCAGCGCGCCGGCCACCGCGCCGGCATCTCCCACGATGCCGAGCGCGACCGGATAGTAGCGCCCGATCGCGAGGGGCTCTATATCCACCTGGACGATCTTCGCTCCCGGCGTCACGATCTCGCTGCTGAAACGCGTGGTGTTGAAGCCCAGGCGCGTTCCCAGCGCGAGGATCAGGTCCGCCTCGCGCACGAGGCCGGTCGCAACCGGGTTGCCGCGCGGCCCCACGCCGCCCGCATACAGCGGGTGGTCCACTGGCGCGACGTCGGTGTGTCCAGCGGAATTGGTGATCGGCAGCTGGAGCTTCTCGGCCAGCCTCAGCAGCGCCGCGGTGCCCTCTCCCCACTTGATGCCGGCGCCCGCGTGAATCACGGGCGCTCTCGACTCCAGGATCAGCGCCTTCACCCGCTCGAGCGCAGCACGCTCGGCAACCCCGACTGCGATCTGCGGCTGCCCGCCGCGCGCCGGGATCGCGACCTGCACTTCGTGGTTGAGGAGATCGCGCGGGATTTGCACGACCACCGGGCCGCGTCGCCCGGCGTTCGCCACCCGGAACGCCTCCAGCAGGAATTCCGGGATGCGCTCGGGGCGCGTCACCGTCATCACGCGCTTGGTCACCGGCAAGAACAGCGTGTGCTGGTCGATCTCCTGGAACGTGTCCTTGCCGAGGTCCGCGGTGGACGGCAGCCCGGCGATGACCACGACCGGGGAGTAGGCGAGCTTCGCTGCGGTGAGCCCCAGCATCATGTTGGCCACCCCCGGCCCCGCCTGCCCGCAGATGAAAAGCCCCGGGGTGCGCGTCACGCGCCCGTAGGCGTCCGCCATGTGCACCCCGCAGTTTTCGTGGCGCACGCCGATGTAGAGCATGTCTTTCGCGTCGTAGAGCGCGTCGTAGATCTCGAGCGTGGAGGAACCCATCAGCCCGAAGACGCGGCTGACACCCGCGGCGCGCAGCGCCTCAACCGCGGCGACGCCGCATTTCATCTTCGCCATCTGTCTCCCCTCAAACCAGGCCTCTCACCGCGGAGGGCGCGGAGGAAATAAAAAGCCACATTGAAACACCAAGACGTCGAGAACGCCAGCAATCCGCGACCGAAGGATGCCGAACGACTCCACCACGGAAGCGCCGGCTGCCGAGGTGGGCCGCTCCCCGCCGTGCGCTCGATCCGGGGGTCAACCCCGCGCACCTCCAGAGAGATCGGCAGCGATTCCAGGGCGCGCGGCTCGACCTCGATCGCCCCGTGCCCGTAGGACTTGCCGCCCTTGGACAGGTCGCGACCGCCAGTGGAGGGGGGAAAACCGGCCACCGCCTTTGCTGGCGGGCGGGGATCATCGCTCCACGCGGTATCCGCAAAGGAAGACAGGCGATGGCGGCGGATGCAAGGGGAATTCGCGACAATCGCCTCGAGACCAGGAGGCGGGGGGCTCGGCACGAAATCCCCGACCGCCACATGCGCGAGATCATCGCGCCCCGATCCGTGCTCGAGAGCGCCTTGCAGGAGCGGGGCATGGAGCCCGGTCCCGGTGCATCCCGCCTCGGCACGGAATTGCACCTCGGGCCGTTTGGCTGCGGGAAAGAGCCCCCGCACCGGCGGCGGCGCAGTCTCCGCGAGCTCACAACGTATTCTCCCCACGGCAGGCATCCAATGCCACGGCCCCGGAACTCGATGTTCTCGTCCCTGATTTCGAGCTCCCTCTCGAAACCGAGACTCGCTGGATTCACGAGCTCGAGAAGCCGCGGGCTTGCTATCGGTCGTGCAAACGCCGATTTGTCGTATCGGCGTCCCGTTTGTCGCCGGTTCTTTCGTTATCACGCCATCGCATCGATCCCCCCTCTCGCCTGCCTCGCCCGGATCTCGTCACTTCTTCCCGAGCGCCTCGGGATTGAGGACGTTGACGGGCTTGCCCGCAGCGAAGGCGAGGATCGCGTCCACCGCCTCGCCGTAGTACTTCTCGTAGGTATCGCGGTCCACGTAGCCCAGGTGCGGCGTGCACACGACGTTCTCCATCTTGAGCAGAGGATGCTCGCCGCCCAGCACCGGCTCGTCCTCGTAGACGTCAACCGCGCCGCGCCCGGGCCGCCCTTCGCGCAGCGCCCGCACCAGCGCCCCTTCCTCGATGATGCCGGCGCGGCTCGTATTGACGATGAGCGCGGTCGGTTTCATGCGCGCGAGGTCGGAGTATTTCACGATGCCGCGCGTCTCCTCGTTGAGCGGCAGGTGCAGGCTCACGATGTCGGAGGTCTCGAAGAACGCCTCGCGCGAGGCGGCCACCTGGTAGCCGTCGGCGCGCGCCCGCGCCGTCGAACCCTCGCGCCCCCAGCACACGACCCGCATGTCGAACGCCTTGCCGACCCGCGCGACGATGCTGCCGATGCGCCCGTAGGCGTAGACGCCGAGGGTTTTTCCGACCACCGTCGTGCCGATGGTGGTCTGCCACCGGCCCGCCTTCAGGCGTTGCACCTCCTCCGGAATGTGCCGCAGCGCCGAGAAGATGAGGCCCCACGTGAGCTCGGCCGTGTGGTTGGGAAGCCCCGTTCCCGAGCCGCAGACGACGATGCCGCGCTCGGTGCAGGCGGCGAGATCGATGTGGTTGACGTTGCGCCCGGTCTGGCTGATGAGCTTCAACGTCGTCACGCGCTCGGCCGCGGCGCGGGGAAACGGCGTGCGCTGCTGGAGCAGAATCACGGCGTCCGCGCCGTCCAATCGCTGCGCGAGCCTGACAGGATCCTTCACCGAATCGTGATAGACGAGGACCTCGTGGTCCCTGAGCTTCGGATAGCACGCGAGCGTGCGGAATACGTCCTGATAGTCGTCGAGCACCGCGATCTTCATCGCTTTCCTCCGATCAAACGCGTGATTCTATCGCCAAACTCGAACCGGCCACAGAGAGATCTCGGAGAGCTCGAGATCGGGCGCGAAGCCGGACCACAGGAGAACCCTGATGAGATACAAAGCGGTTCGCCGCCGGCCCATCATGTTCATTCGCGCGCACCCGCGACCGCCCGTTTTTCCCCCCGCGATCCGGGGCTCTCCGTGGCTAACGCTTCCCTTCCCGCGCGCGGTTGAGCACGCCGCCGCCCGCGAGGATCAGGGCGGTGGTGACGAACACCGGCGCCACTCCGAAGGCGGAGCCGAGCGAGCCGAACAGCACCGGCACCGCGATGTGCGTCAACTGGTTGATCGTGATGCGCATGCCGAGCGCCTCGCCCGAGCGGCCCTCGGGCGCGCGCGAGAAGATCAGCATGAGCGTCACGGGCTGCGCGCAGCCCATTCCGAGCCCGAGCACGAGCGCAACCGCGGTGAGCGCGATCGGGTCGGTGAACGCCGGGATCAGCAGGAAGGTCGCGGCCGAGAGGTAGAGCGAGACGTTGAACACCGCCTCAGCGCCCCAGCGCCGCACCAGCCCCGGCAGGGCGGTTCGTACGAGAAAGGCGGCGATCCCGGCCATCGCCAGCACCGCGCCGATCGCCGAGGCCGACAGCCCCACCGAGTGCCCGTAGATCGGCATGTAGAACTGGAAGAGATCCTGGCCGGTCACCGCCACCGCGCTCGCGATCAGCGTGCGGCGCAGCACCGGGTTGGCGAGCAGGCTCGCCGAGAGGATCGCGCCCTCCTCCTCGCTTTTCACTCGCGGGCCCGCCCCGGTCCTGCGCGCCGCGGCCATGATCAGCGCGGGCACCAGCGGCAGCGCGGCGGCGTAGAGGTAGCTCGCAGCGTGCCCGAAGCGATCGATGGCGAGCCCGGCGGCGAGCGGCCCTAAAAACGATCCCAGCGCCATCGCAAGCGCGTAGTTCGCGAAATTGCGGGTGCGGTCCTCGGCGCCACCGATCGAGCCGACCAGGTTCTGCACCGAGACGTTGTAGAACATGTGCGAGGCGCCGATCAGCACCGCGGAGGCGTAGAGCGCCGGCAACGAGGGGGAGAGCCAGGGCAGCAGCAGGCCGGCGCTCACCCCGAGCGAGCCCGCCAGCATGGGAAGGCGCACCCCGAGGCGATCGGAGAGCCGGCCGGCGTAGACCGCGAGCAGTGCCGGAAAGACCGAATAGAGCGCGATCAGCACGCCGATCACGAGCTGAGAGGCGCCGAGCTCGATCGCGAACAGCGACACCAGCACCTTGCTCGCGCGGAAGCTCGACATGTTGCACAGCACGATGAGCAGGACGGTGGCAATCGACATGGGTTGCGCTCGAGAAATTCGCCGAACCGAGCCTCGACGAATTGCTAACAGGTTCTTCCAGTCATGCCATCATCGACTCCGCGCTCTGTCAGCGCACCCTCATGCAGTCGAGCCCCCTCTGCCTGGCGCGGAGCTCATCGAGTGCGCGGGCCCGCTGGGCGCGCCGCGTAGCCACCGAGCGCAAGTATCGCCCCGCTCGCCCAGAACACCGGCGCGAGCCCCACGGCCGAGCCGAGCGCGCCGAAAGCCGAGGGCGCCACCACGTGAATCGAGTTGGTGACCGCGATGCGCAGCCCGAGCGCCTCTCCCGCGCGGCCCGCGGGCGCACTGGCGTAGGTGAGAATCACCGTCAGCGGCTGGCCGAGCCCCATGCCGAGCCCGAGCAGAAAACAAACCGCTGCGAGGAGCGGCGCGGCCTCGAACTGCGGGATCAGCAGGAAAGTCACCGCGGTGACGAGCATCGAGCCGGTGAGCGTCCTCTCCTCCCCGAAGCGCGCGACGAGCGCCGGCATCAGCGCGCGAGTCACGAACCCCGCGGCGGCGAAAGCGCCGAGGATCAGACCGATCGTGGAGGCGGAGTGCCCGATCGAGTGCGCGTAGACCGGTAGATAGACCTGGAACAGATCGAGGCTCGCGATGATGACCGCGCTCGCGACCAGCATGCGGCGCAGGTTCGGGTCGCGCACGAGGTCGGCGGTGCGCCGCGCGCCGCGTTCCGCGGCCGCCGCGGCGGGCGGAAAGCGCGCGAAGAGAGCCGCGAGGGCGAGCAGCGGCGCGGCACCCGCGAGCGCGAGATAGAGGTAAGTGCGCACGTGGCCGAAGTGGTCGATCGAGAAACCGGCCGCGACCGGCCCGATGAGGTCGCAGCTCGACACCACCAGCGCGTAGAGGTTGATGTTGCGCGTGCGCGCCGCGGCCCCGCCCAGCCCCCCGACCAGCGCCTGCATCGAGACCTGAGTCAGGATGAAGCCGGTGCCGGTCACGGCCGCCGCGGCGAACAGCGCCGGCAGCGCCGGCCAGAGAAATGGCAACAGCGCGCCGCACACCGAGACGATCATGCCGGCGGCAGCGGGCGTGCGCACGCCGTAGCGGTCGCCGAGTCGGCCCACGTGCACCGCGAGCAGCAGCGGAAACACTCCATAGGTGGCGAGCAGGAGCCCCGTCTCCAACGGCCCCGCGCCCAGCTCGAGCGCGTACAAAGTGTTCAGCACGCGCAGGCCCTTGTAGCCGCTGTTCCACACGAGCACGATCGCGAGGACTTCGTAGAGCTGGAGGGGCCGGGAAGAGAAGGCGGAGCCCTGCGCGGCGTTGTGCGAATCGCGCTGCATGGTGGAGCCGATTCTACCCGAGCCGCGCGCGGCCGACGCCGCGGCGCATATGATTTAGAATCGCATCGTGGACCGGAGATCGCAGCGCGAGGCCGAAGCGATCCGCAGGCGGGTGCTCGCGGCGCTCGCCGCGGACCGCACTCCGGGCTTCCACTTTCCGGGCCACTTCCTCGCTTGCGCCTGGCCGCGCATCGGGACGGAGGAGCTCGATCAGGTCCTGCCCGACGGCCCGCACGCCCGCAATGTGGACGGCACGGTCCATCTCGCGGCGCTGTGCGTGCTGCTCGACACCGCGCTCGCTACCGCCTCGCGCCTGAAAATCGAGCGCGGCGCGCGCCAGGCGACCGTGCACCTGCACGCCCAGTTCACCGGAGAGCCGCCGCGCGGGGAGCTACTCGCTCGCGCGCGCATGCATGGATACACCTGCGGCGCGGCGGCGCGCCAGTCGCTCACGAGCGCAACGGTCTATGCCGGGAATGCGGCGGTGTGCCGCGCGAGCGGCACCTTCGTCGTGCTGCCGCCCCCGCCCGGCGTGAACCTCGCTCCCCTGCCCTGGCAGCGGCAAGGCGCTACGCCAGCCCCGCCGCTCGATCCGGAAGATCTGGAGCCGGACGAGCGCTCGATCATGAAAGCGTGCGAGTCGGCGCTGAAGCGCGCCGATCGCGAGCGCGCTTTCATCGAGCACTTCTGGGGCATTCTGCCCGTCGCCGACGGCCGCGGCGCGCGCTGCACGGTGAGGATCGGACCGCAGCATGCGAACCGCGTCGGTCACGTGCAGGGCGGGCTGCTGCTGGGGATCGCGGCGCAGACCGCGCGCGCCGCCGCGCCCCGCCACCCTCAGCTCTCCGCCGTCGCTGCGTGGTACATCGCCCCGGGCGAGGGCCGGGCGCTCGCAGTGAGCGCGCGCAGATTCCACGAGGGCCGCAGCTTCGCCGCGGTGCGCACCGAGATTCGCAATGCCGGCGGATCGCGCGTGCTGGTGGCGGTCAGCCATCACGCCGCCTGAGGCGGGTTGATCTTCGCCGCACGCGCCCTTGCGCCGTGGGCCCGCCTCGACCGGAGCGGGGGAAAAGGACAGGGGACGGATGCGCGTGGGAGTCGCAGGCCTGGGCGCGGGCATCGTGGGCGCCTGATGCGTGCGGCCGTCCGGAGACCGGCTGCAACCGCGCGCGCGAAAAGGCGGCGCCGCTGCTTCGGGCAGGCATGCGGTGAGCCGATAGTCGCGGGTTCGTTGCGGCCGGCTCCGAGATCGTGTTCTCGATCGCCACCGGCGGCGCGGCAGTCGAGAAAGCGGCGCTCGGTCCCGAGGGCATCCGCGCGGGGCTTGCCCCGGGCTCAGCCTACCTCGGCACGAGCGCCTCTCCCCCGCGGTGAGCCGGGAGGTTGCATCCTGCTCGCGAGCGCGGGGCTCGCCGCGATCGGCCCCAGTCCTATACCGGCAGCGAAGGGCTCGCGGTGCAGGCCAAGCTCGCGATCGGTCTCATGGCGGGAGCGATCGCGTCCGGCGATGCGGTCGCGCTCGCCAAAAAAGGGGCGTGCAACGCGAAGTGGTGGTGGACGCGATCCTCAAGAGCCCCGCCGCCTCCCCCGTGCTCGGCTACCGCGAGCCCTTCATCCTTCGAAGGCAACATGCCCGAGGTGCCCCGCTCGCCGATGTCACGCCGCAGCAGAAAGACATGACGCTCGTGCTCGAGCAGGCTCGCCGCTGCCGCGCGCCGCCTGCGCGACCGAGATGACGAACGCGTGCCGGGGCTCGGCCTCGGACACCACGACCGCTCGTCGGCTTTCTCACCGGCGCTGCGCGGCTACCCTCCGGCAGCCGCCTCCCGCTCGGGCAATGGGTCAAGCCCGTGGCACGAGCCGGAGGTCGTGCTCCTCCATGGGGCGCGATCTGCCCGGGGGCGCGGGACGCGAGGCGGCGGCCGCCTCGAGATCGCGCGCCACGTCGCGGGCGCGCTCGAGGCTTTCGGCGAGCGCCCCGCCGCCGGGCAGATCACCGTCACCGGCTCGATCGTCCCGCCGCTGCTCGTGCAACCGGGCGAGGCTCTCGATTTCGAGCTCGCACCCATCGGCGCCGTTTCAGTGCGTGCGCTTCGGCTGAGCCCGCCCCTCACACCGAGGAGGAGGAGGCCGCTTTGCGGGCGGCGCTCCAGGTCACTCGGGCTTGGCACCCGAGGCGCGTACCACCTGCTCCCACTTCTTGATCTCGGTCCGGATGTAGGCGCCGAACTGCTCGGGGGTGGAGCCGACGATCTCGAAGCCGAGGCCGCCCAGCCGCTCGGCGACGTCGGCGAGCTTGAGCGCCTTCACCGTCTCCCCGTGCAGCCGCGCCACCACCGGCCTGGGCGTGCCGGAGGGCGCGAGGATCCCGTACCAGGCGGTCGCCTCGAAGCGGGGGAAGCCCTGCTCGGCGATGGTCGCGACCTCCGGCAGCGCCAGCGAGCGCTGCGCGCCGGTGACCGCGAGCGGGCGCAGCTTGCCGCTGCGGATGTGCGGCAGCGTGGAGGAGAAGCCGCTGAACATGAGCTGCACGTGGCCGCCGAGCAGATCGGTCACCGCCTGCCCGCTGCCCTTGTACGGCACGTGCACCAGGCGGGTGCCGGCGAGGCTGTTCAGGTACTCCCCGGTGAGGTGCCCTACGCTCGCGACGCCGGCAGAGGCGAAGTTGACGGGCTTCTCCTTTGCGAGCGCGACGAGTTCTTTCAGATTCTTCGCCGGCACCGAGGGGTGCGCCACCAGCACGTTGGGCGAGGAGGCGAGCTGCGTGACCGGCGCGAAGTCGCGCACCGGATCGAAGGGCAGCTTCCCGTAGAGACTCGGGCCGATCGCGAGGTTGGCAATGTAGCCCAGCACGATGGTATGGCCGTCGGGTGCGGCGCGCGCCACGATCTCCATGCCGATGTTGCCGTTCGCCCCGGGCCGGTTGTCCACGATCACCTGCTGGCCGAGCGCGTCGGCGAGCTTGTGAGAGAGCGTGCGCGCGAGCGTGTCGGTGCTGCCGCCGGGCGCGAACGGCACCACGAAGCGCACCGGGCGCGACGGAAATTGCTGCGCGCAAGCTGCAGCGGCCGCAAACGCGCAACAGAAGAGGAGGCCGCAAGCCGAAAGCCGGGAATTGCCCGGAACTTTCGCCTCTCGCCTCTCGCCCCCCGCCCGGTTCACGGCCGCGCTCCGCGCTTCATTCGGCTTTGATGCCGGCTTCCTGGATCAGCTTCGCATACTTCGCCGACTCGGTCTTGACGAGCGCGGCGAGCTGCTGCGGGGTGCTCGAGACGGGCTCGATGCCCACCGCGGCGTAGCGCTCCTTCACGTCGGGCTGCTCGAGCGCGCGCCGGATCTCCGCGTTCATCTTCGCGACGATCGGCCCCGGCGTGCGCTTGGGCACCAGCACTCCCCACCAGTTCTCCAGCACGAACCCCGGCACTCCCGCCTCGGCGACGGTCGGCAGCCCCGGCGCAAGCGCGGTCGGCTTCGCGCCGGTCACCGCCAGAGCGCGCAGCCTGCCACTCCGCACATGGGGCAGCGCCGGCGGCATGTCCGAGAACACCACCTGCACCTGTCCGGCGATCAGGTCGGCGACCGAGAGCACGGTGCCCTTGTAGGGAACGTGCACCAGGTTGACGCCGACCATGAGCTTGAACATCTCGGCGCCGAGGTGCGCGAGGGTCCCCAGGCCGCCGGAGCCGTAGTTCAACTGTCCCGGTTTCGCCTTGGCGAGCGCGATCAATTCCTTGATCGTCTTGGCCGGCACTGCGGGGTTGACCACCACGATCTGGGGCGCCGCCGCCACTTGCGAGACCGGATCGAAATCGCGCAGCGTGTCGTAGCCGAGCTTGCGGTACATGTGCGGGTTGATGGCGAGCGGGGTGAGATTGCCGAGCAGCATGGTGTAGCCGTCGGCGGTGGCGCGCGAGGCGAGCTCGGTGCCGATGCTGCCGCTCGCTCCGGGGCGCAGGTCCACCACCACCTGCTGGCCCCAGGCCTCGGTCAATTTCTGGCCGATGATGCGGCACAGGATCTCGGTGGCGCCGCCCGGCGGAAACGGCGCGATGAAGCGAATCGGCTTGGTCGGATATTGCTGGGCGCAGACCGGCACCGCTGCCGCGAGCAATGCCGTGCACAGCAATATCGAAGAGAAAGGAGAGGCCGGCTTGCGGCGCCCTCCGCTACCCGGATTCTCGACGAATGGTCCCGGTTCCGCAGTCATCATTCCCTCCCTGTCATCCCTTCACCGCTTCACCTGCGCAACGCGCTCTCGTCGTTGCGCCAGCGCTCCCAGGCCCAGCGCTGATCCTCGCGGATGCGTTCGTCCTCGAGCATGGCGCGCACGAGCGCCGTCACCTCCGACTCGTAGCCGTCCGCGCGCCGCTTGATCTCCCACTTCTTGCCGGGCGGAAACACCGGGGACTTGGGGACTTCGCTGGGCTTCATGGATCTATAGACGGCGGGCGGGAGACGCGGTGAAAGAGCGGCGGAGCGCGAAGAACCGACCCCTTCCGGCCGCCAACCGGCATTGCCCCGTCACCTCGCCCCTTCGCTGCTTCTCCGGTAACACGAACAGCTCTCCGCGATCGAATCGCCCCCCTGCTCGGCCTGCGGCGCGGCCGGCTGCCCGCGCAGCCTCGCGTCGAGCCAAGTGACGGCGTCGGCGAGCACGAGCCCCAGCACCAGCGCAGCCGAGGCCCCCTTGCCGAGCGAGACGTGGCCGCCGGGCGCGCTCGGGGGCGGAACCTGTCCCGAGGAAAACGAGAGCCGCCCGCCCGAGAACTTGACCGAACCGCTCACCTGGGCGGAGGTGCTGGTTGCGCTCGCGCCGCCCGAGGTCTGCAGGCCGTGCAACCTCACCGCGCAGCCGGCGAGCGCGAGCGGGATCAGCGATGCGGCGAGCAAGGCGTATGCGGGCCTTCCCATGGCCTCCCCAACGAGCATCGCGAAGATGCCTGACCACGCTCGACCCCTCGCCCCTCTCCCCTGCTGCCGAGTGGAGGGGGCGAATGGTCAGCGGAAAATGTCTCGTCAGCCATTGCGGCACTAGTATAGCGCCGCCCGAGCGCGGGAGCGCTATCCGCCGCGCGCATCGCGCTTCCGGGCGAGCATCTCGCCGCGCTCCTTGAGAAGCGCCTCGAGATCGCGCTTCGCGACGACGTAGGTCCACTTGGAAAGCGCTTTTTCGCGCGCGAGGCGCTCCTCCAGCCGCTTCAAGCTCTCCGCGAATTCCTTGTCGCGCCGCTCCTTTTCCTCCTTCTTCTCGCCTTTCTCCGGAACTCGGGCCTTCGGCGGCTCGCCCGCGACCGTGAAGCTCACCAGGTAGTCCTCGCCGCCCTTCATCTTGGCGATCCTCACCGTGTAAGTGAGGTTGTCGAAGGTTTCGGCCACCGCGACGAGCGGCTTCTCGATCTCTGCCGGGCCCGGATTCGCCGCGACGTCCTTGAAGGAGAGGTTGGCGAGCGCGTTGACCGCGCTGACCGCGGCCGAGGCGTCGAGCGCGCCCTCGCCGCCCGCGAATTTCCACGGTCCCCACTCCTCGGAGCGCGCGATCTTCCAGCGCGGCGCGGCGCCTTCCGGCCCCACCGCGAGCGTCTTCACCCGCTCGGCCTTGAAGAAATCCTTGTTGAGCCAGCGGCCGGGGCTCGCCTCCGCCGCGTTGAGGGGGTCGGAGACCACGATCACCGTGTCCTTCGCGTTCTCGGCGAGCACGTAGCGGCCGGCGGGCACGCCGTCCTTGGCGGCGGGCAGCGGATTGAGGGGATCCTTTTTGAGCACCTTCTTGCCGATCACCAGGCGCGCGAGCGGCTTGCCCGCCGCGTCCTTGAGCTCGACCAGCGTGCCCGCGCCCTCGCCCTTGCCCGGCTCCACGAGCTCGAGCCGCCCGAGGAAGGCCGCCCCGACCTGCTCGACCTGGGTCACCTTGAGCTCGGCGAGCTTGATCAGGAATTCGCTCACCTGTTGCAGATCGGCGTGGTAGCCGCCGCGCTCGACCATCACCCACGCGTTGTCCTTGCGCGCGAGCGTGACTCGCTGCCTGGCGTCCTGCAGCCGGATCTCGGCCACATCCGCGATCCTGAACTCCGGCAGCAGCTTCGCCCCGATTCTCGCGCCGCTCGCCCGGTAGTCCGCGAGGTCCTGCCAGAACAGCGCGAGCCCGGCCCCGCCCAGGGCGAGGAGAGCGATCACCAGAACCAGGAACTGCTTGCGGTTCACGGTTGCGCCCTCACCTTCCTGCGGCGCACGAGCGCGAAGCCAAGCCCGCCGAAGGCGACCAGCACCGGCACGGCGCCGATGTTGACCACCTTGGTCCAGAACTCGAGGGTTTCGGTCTCCTCGCGCAGGTTCTTCCTGAGCTCCTTCAGTTCGCGCCGGATCTCGACCGCCTTCTTGCGGAAGTTCTCGATCTCGGCCTGCTGCTCGGGCGTGAGGATGGCAGGGCTCGCCCCGCCCTTGCCGCGCTGCAGGCTCTGGAGCTTCTCCTGCGTCTGATTCAGGCTGTCCTCGAGCTCCTTGATCTTGCCGAGGTACTGCTCCTGGGCGCGCGCCTCCATCTCGCGGATCACCGTGAGCGGCCGGCTGAAGGCGGCGCGGCTCCGCAGGCCGATCAGCGCGCTGTCGCCCGAGAGCTGCTCGACCAGCCCCTGGGCGAACGCGAGATTGCCGTTGCGCGGGATGGCCACGCGCTGCCCGAAAATGTCCTGGATTTCCACCGCCGCGCCGTCGGTGAGCAGGTCCACGTCGGCGACCAGCACCACCGTGTTCTCGCCCGCCGACTCCCTGAGATGCGGTGCAGGCTTCGCCTCGGGTTGTTTCTCCTCGGGCTTCTTCGCGTCCTTCGCAGCGGGCGCGAAGGGTTTGGGCGGCCCGTCGGGGAAGGCGGTGCGGAATTTGCCCGTCAGCCGGATCGCGAGCGGCATCTCCTCGCCGGTCGGCTGGAAGCCGCGCGTGGAGGGCTCTCCCGAGAGCGTGGCGATGATGAGATCCACCGGCATCGCGTTCTTCGAAGTATGCGCGAGCACGGTCTGCGTGAGCCCCTCCGCCGGCTTGCCCTTGAAGGCGCCGCCGAAGGGCACGAGCAGCGTGCCGACCTGGCTCGTCACCACGTCCTCCTGGTTGAGCGCCTGGGGCGTGAGCGAGAGCAGCGTCGGCAGGAGCCTCGGGCCCGCGCCGCTCGCGTAGGTGAGGTCGGCGATCACCTTGCCCATGTCCACGTCCACGCCCCACGCCTTGAACAGGTTGTAGAGCGTGGACTGCCCGGCCTGCGAGCCGCCGAACGGGTTCATCAGGTCGGGCTGCTGGTCGAAATAAGCGTAGGGATCCACGAACGCGATGAGCTTGCCCCCGCGCAGCACGAACTGGTCGATCGCGTACTCGGTCTCCTCGGAAAGGTTGCGCGGGTGGATCACCAGCAGCACCTTGATGTCGTCGTCAATCCGCTTCGCATCGAGCTTGACCTCCCGCACCTCGAAGCTGCGCTTGAGCTCGGAAGCGAGGATCCAGGGCTCGGTCGGCTGCTGCTTGCGGATCGGATCGAGCGAGCGCCCCAGCACCGGCAGCGCGCTCATGATCCCCACCACCGGCTTCTTCAGCGTGGTCACCTGCGCGATCGCGCGGGTGATGTCGTACTCGAGCAGGCGCTCGCGGTCGGGCGTGAGCACCGGGATCGCCGATTTCTGGTCGAGGAACGAGATCGCGAGCCCGAGGTAGAACTTGTCGCCCGTGTTGGTGAGCTGGGCGTCCACGCCGTCGAGCTGCGCGGACTCCTCGGCATCCGAGTCCGGCTCGGGGTTGAACTTCTCGATCACGAGCTTGCCGCCGGAGGCGGACCGGTACTCGTTCAGCAGGTCCTCCACGCGCTTCGCGAAGGTCTTCAGCCCCACCGGCACCGCCGGGCTGCCCTGGGAGTAGTAGAGCCGCACCTTGACCGGGGCTTCGAGCCTGGCGAGCACCGAGCGCGTGCCCTCCGAGAGCGTGTAGACCCTGCCGTCGGTGAGATCGGCGCGTACGTTGAACGCGCTCACGATGAAATTCACGGCGATCAGCACGGCGAGCAGCGCCACCACGCCGCCGGTCGAGTAGAGCGTCGTTTCGATCTGCTTGCGGTTCATGGCGCCCTCCTACCCCGCGCGCTGCCCGCGGATGATCACCCCGGTGGCGAACAGCGCGAAGCCCATCACCGAGGCGAAGAACACGGCGTCGCGCAGGTCAACCACGCCGCGCTGGAAGCCTTCGAAATGCGTCATCACCGAGAAGGCGGCGATCACTTCGACCACCCGCGGGTTCGCGAAGCGCGACAACAGATCGGTGACCGGCGTGTAGCCGGCGAGGATCAGAAACAGGCACAGCAGCACCGAGACGATGAAGCTGATCACCTGGTTGCGCGTCATGGCCGAGGTCATGCAGCTCACCGCGAGGTAGGCCCCCGCGAGCAGCAGGCTGCCGGCGTAGCCGGCAACGATAACGCCGTTGTCCGGGTCGCCCAGCCAGTTCACCGTCACCACCACCGGGAAGGTGAGCGCGAGCGCCAGCGCGAGGAAGATCCAGGAGGCGAGGAACTTGCCGAGGATCGCCTGCCAGGTCGTAATGGGCATGGTGAGCAGCAGCTCCATCGTGCCGAGCCGGCGCTCCTCCGACCACAGCCGCATGCCGACTGCCGGCACGAGGAAGAGGTAGAGCCAGGGGTGCCAGGTGAAGAACGAGACGAGCGAGGCCTCACCGCGCTCGAAGAAGCTGCCGACGGTGAAAGTGAAGAACCCCGTGAGCAGCAGGAAAATCACCAGGAACACGTAAGCGATGGGCGAGGTGAAGTAGCCGCCCAGCTCGCGCTTCACGATCGCCGCGATGTTGTTCCACGCACTCATATCAATCGGCCGCAGGTGAACGGTTTTCATTGCGCCCGCACGGTATCGGGCAGCGTGATCGAGCGGAACACCTCGTCGAGCCGCCCCTCCTCGGTGTGCAGCTCGTCGAGCTGCCAGCGCTCGCGCGCCGCGAGCTCCGCGACGTCGCGGGTGAGCGCGCCGTCGGCGCCGGGGCGCGCGGGATAGACGCGCACCTCCACCAGCCCGTCGCGCTCTGCGAGCACCTCGGCGCGGCCCGCGCCCGGCACGCGGGCGAGCGCCTGGGTGAGCGCCGCGGGGGCGATGTTCTTCACCCGCATGCGCACCGCGCCGGCGTTGGCCGCACGCGCTTTCAACTCCTCGGGCGTTCCGTTGGCGACGATCCGGCCGCGGTCGATGATGATCACGCGCGTGCAGGCCGCCTCGACTTCCTCCAGGATGTGCGTCGAGAAGATGATCGCCTTGCTCGCGCCCATCGCCTTGATGAGATTGCGCACCTCGTGCTTCTGGTTGGGATCGAGCCCGTCGGTGGGCTCGTCCATGACCAGGATGTCGGGATCGTGGATCAAGGCCTGGGCGAGGCAGGTGCGGTGCTTGTAGCCCTTCGAGAGCGTGTCTATGCTCTGGTGGAGCACGCTTTCGAGGAAACAGAGCTCGACCGCCCGGCGCACCGCCTTTTTCTTCGCCTCGCCCTGGAGCCCGCGCAGCTCCGCCGCAAAGTTGAGAAAGCCGACCACCGTCATGTCGGCGTAGCCCGGCGCGTTCTCCGGAAGATAGCCGATCAGGCGCTTGGCGGGAATCGGGTTCTCGAGCATGTCGTAGCCGCCGACGGTGATCCGGCCGGAGGTGGGGGGAATGAAACCCGTCACCATGCGCATGGTGGTGGACTTGCCCGCGCCATTGGGCCCGAGGAAGCCGAGCACCTCTCCGCGTTCCACAGTGAACGAGACGTCGTTCACCGCGAGCTTAGGACCGAATGCCTTCACCAGATGCTCGACCTCGATCATGGCTTCCTCCGGCATCGCCGCACGGGCGGCTTCGTTTTTGCGCCGTAAAAATATGTGCGGCGACGAATTTTTCAACGGCAGCGCGCACGGAGATTGGACCGAGTTACCGGCAAAGGTTCCCCGGGCGCCGCGGTTAACGAGTTGATTACCCTGCCTTTTTCACGCGCCGTGGGCAGCGCGAAGAAGCCTTGCCGCACCGCCCCTGGTGCGGGCTGGTGCCGACAGTCTGATTCGAACAGACGACCTACCGCTTACAAGGCGGTTGCTCTACCACTGAGCTATGTCGGCAGCAAGGCTTCCGCTGGCAGAGACCTCGCTCATTATACGTGAATCGCCGCTGCGCTCCGCTCTAGCGGGCTGCGCCCGGCCGCATAATTGCGGCTCGAGCGAAAACGGGGGAGACCGCATGGCGAACGATACCCGGCCGGTCGGCGTGATCGGCACCGGATTGATGGGCACGGCGTGCGCGCGGCGCCTGCTCGCGGCCGGATTCGAGGTGCTGGGCTACGACGTCAACGCGCGGCAACTCGCCGCCTTCGAGGCCTGCGGCGGCCGCACCGCCCGCTCGGCCGCGCAGATTGCTCGCGAGTGCGACACCGCCGTGCTCGCAGTGTTCGACACCGCGCAGGTGGAGGAGGCGATCGAGGGAAAACAGGGCCTCCTCGCCGCGCGCCCGGAGCAGGCGGTTCCGCTCACCGTGGTATGCGTGAGCACCTGCGACCCCGAGCGCATCGCGGCGCTCGCCTCGCGCCTGAGCGGCCGGCTGCGCTTCGTCGAGGCGCCGATCTCGGGAACCAGCGAGCAAGTCGCGCGCGGCGAGGGGCTGGGCCTGATCGGGGGCGAGCCCGCAGCGGCGGAATCCGCGCGAGCGGTGCTCGACGCGATCTGCCCGCGGCGCCACCACCTCGGCCCCGCCGGCAACGGGGCCCGCGCCAAGCTCGCGATCAACCTGATACTCGGCGTCAACCGCGCGGCGCTCGCCGAGGGGCTCGCGTTCGCCGAGCGCATGGGGCTCGATCCGGCGGCGTTCCTCGCCGTGGCGCGCGACTCCGCCGCCTACTCGCAGGTGATGGACGTAAAGGGCGGCAAGATGGTGAGCGGGGACTTCTCGCCGCACGGGCGCGTGACACAATCGCTCAAGGACTTCGAGCTGATGCTCGCGCAGGCTGCGCGCCTGCGCCAGCGGCTGCCGCTCGCGGAGAGCTACGCCGCGCTCATGAGAGGCTGCATCGCGGCCGGCGAGGGCGAGCTCGACAACAGCATCGTGATCAACGAGATCCGTCGGCGCCGCACGGCGTGAAGCACGGGCAGCAGGCGCCCCGAGAAAAACCGCCGCTCAGGCCGCCCGCTCCAACTTCCCTGCCACCCGCGCCCCATCGCCACGAAGCGCGGCGCCACCGCAGCGGTGGCGCCCGCCCCGGGGCGGAGGCTTCGCCGCTCACGCGCCCGGCTTGTGGATATAGCCGTAGGCGAGGTTGCTGCGGTTCGCGCCGTGCCGCTCGTAGATCTCCTTCACCTGCGCGATGCGGTCGGTCAAGACTTCGGCCTGCATTTTCGGCGTGAAGCGGTAGAGCCGCGCGTTGTTGCCGCCGAGGATGGCGTTCTTGACCGGGCCGTCGGCTGGACCGAGCGGTTTGTAGCCGTATTTCTTCTGCATGTCCTCCGGGATCTCGAGCCGGCGCAGCGCCTCGATCTGCCACTGCGGCGAGCCGGTCCACACGGCGTCGGTGCCCCACACCACGTGATCGTGGCCGAGCCCCTTGATGAGCGTGCCCATCACCGCGGCGCCGAGCCGCGGGTTGGCCGTCGTGGTCCAGGCGAAGAGCTGTCCCAGGTCGCCGTAGACGTTGTTCACGCCGTACTTCTCCGGGATCTCGGCGAGATCGGTCACCCACTCGATGCGCCCGGTCTTCTCGAAATGCGCCCAGGCGTTCTTCGGCGCGTCGGGCCCGGTCCAGCGCCAGCCGGAGTGGTAGATGATGAAGTTGAGTTGCGGCCAGTCCTTGGCGGCCCTGCCCACGTCGCGCACGTCCGAGTACTCCAGCAGGTGCGGATACTCCTTCTCGACCGAGGGCGGGAACAGTCCCTTGTGGATGCACACGTTGATCACGGTGGGACTGTCCTTGCTCCACTTGACGAGCTTCTCGTAGAACCGGTAAGTGAGCTTCTCGTCGTCGAGCCGCCACGGCCACTTCGAGAGGTGCTTGTTGGTGTTGTCACCGATGGTGTAGCCCTTCCACGAGTCGGGCTTCAGGCGCGCCTGCTCCTCCTCGACCTTGTCGAGCCAGCCGTCGCGACCCGGCGTCACTATCGCATGCGAGAACATGCGCTTGGTTCCCGCCTCCTTGTTGACCTTCTCGCGCGCGGCATACTTCATGTCGTTGGTGAGGAAGGAATAGCGCTCGTCCACCGAATACGAGCCGCTGATGCAGGCGACCTTGGTGTCACTGTCGAGGAAGATCTCCTTGAAGTAGTTCGGGAACATGAGGTCGTCGATCGTCTGCTCCTTCTCGCCGATCGCGGGATTCCAGCCGAGCTTGCCGACGGTGGCGCGCTGCGCGACGAAGATCTTGACCGGCGTGCCCTCGCGCAGGAAATGCGTGTGCATGTCCATGATGAACTGGTTCTTGAGCCGCTTCGCGCGCTCGTCGGCCATCTCGGGGGTGGCCGCCTCGGCACGGCTCACCTCGAACAGCGGCCCGTAGGTGTCGTTCATCGCCACGAACGCCGCCGCCATTCCGGCCGCGGTCTTGAAGAAGCGGCGCCGGCTCATGCCTTGGCGACGCGCGAGCTCGGCGCCGTACTCCTTTAGGCGCGCCTCGAACTCGCGCTGTTTCTCGGTCTTGGGACACGGCATGTATTCATCGCTCGAGACGCATTGCGTGGGAATCGGCGAGCGGAATGCGTACCGCTCCGCGGGCAGACACTGTTCCAGCTCCTCTGGGGTCAGCATGATCTCCTCCTTGGGTGAAGCGCTGTGCTTGCGCTCCCCGGCGCGGTTGCCCGCGCGGGCGACTCATCGAGATCTATGCGGGGGGCGCCGAACCATTCTGTGCACCGGATTCCTGCCTGTCAACGGCCGGGCGCGCCATAACGCTCCGGCATTCCTATTGATTCGATGCGAAAATCGCGCCCGCGCGCCCTCCGAGAGCAAAGAGAGCCGGGCGCAAACCTCAGCAGCCGGCCTCGGGCGCGAGCGCGCCGCCGGGGGCCAGATGCCCGCGCCCGCAAGGGGCGGGGCCCTCTTCCTCTCCCCGGCGCGCTACTTGACAACTTGCAGCTTGGGTTTGCCGCCGTTGCCGCTCGGCGAGGGCGGTTCGGAAGGCGCCTTGCCGGAGCTCTCCGGCGCGGGCTCGGGCGGAAAGAACAGCCCCTGGCCGTTCTCGCGCGCGAAGATCGCGGTCACGGCCGCGATCGGGATCGAGCACTCGCGCGAGACGCCATTGAAACGCGCCGCGAACTGGATGAAGTCGTTGCCGATGGTGAGGCGATGGGTCGCGTCGTAGCTCACGTTGAGCACGATCTCGCCGTTCTTCACGTGCTCCGGCGGCACCCGCGTCGCGGCGTCCACCTTCACCGCGATGTAGGGCGTGAGGTTGGAATCCGAGCACCACTCGTGGATGGCGCGGATGAGATAGGGCTTGGTGGAGCGCTCCGCCATGGCTGTCGGGACCTACTTACGCATCACCTTTTCGGAGGCGGTGAGCGCGTCGATGAAGGCCGGCCGGCTGAACAGACGCTCGGCGTACTTCATGAGCGGCGCGCAGCTCTTGGGCAGCGAGATGCCGTAGTGGTCGAGCCGCCACAGCAGGGGCGCGATCGCCACATCGAGCATGGTGAACTCGTCGCCCAGCATGTACTTCTGCTTGGCGAACACCGGCGCGATCTGGATGAGGTTGTCGCGGATCACGGCGCGGCCCTTGTCGGCCTGCTTCTGGGTGCCTTTCTCGATCGCCTCGATGTGGCTGAACATTTCCTGCTCGAAGCGGAACAGGAACAGGCGCGCGCGCGCGCGCATCACCGGGTCGGCGGGCATCAGCTGCGGGTGCGGGAAGCGGTCGTCGATGTACTCGTTGATGATGTTCGATTCGTAGAGGATGAGGTCGCGCTCGACCAGCACCGGCACCTGGTTGTAGGGATTCATCACCGCCAGGTCTTCCGGCTTGTTGTAGAGATCCACATCCACGATCTGGAAGTCCATGCCCTTCTCGTAGAGCACGATGCGGCAGCGGTGGCTGAAGGGACAGGTGGTGCCCGAATACAAGGTCATCATATGGCGAACGGCGGACGATCAGCCGGGAATCCTGCGCGGCGGGAGGGCCGAGCGGCGGGCCCCCGCGCCCGCGCGTCCATCAGTGCACGTCCTTCCAGTATTCCTTCTTCAACGCGTAGGCGAGCACGAACAGCACGCCCAGGAACAGCAGCACGTAGATGCCGACCTCGATGCGGTCGCGTCTCGCCGGCTCCCCCACGTAGGCGAGAAAGTTCACGAGGTCTGCGACCAGCCGGTCGTACTCGAGGGGGGCGAGCGCGCCCGGCTTCTCGAGCACCAGCCGCTGCACGGTTTCCCTCTTTCCCCCGGGGAGCGTCCGCTCCTCGACCCGCAGCGCCTGCTCGCCCTGCAGCTGCCACAGCACGTGCGGCATGCCGACGTTGGGGAACACGGTGTTGTTCCAGCCGGTCGGGCGCGAGGGATCGCGGTAGAAGCTGCGCAGATACGTGTAGAGCCAGTCGGCGCCGCTGCCGGCAGGCGATGAGCGCGAGCGGGCGATCACCGAGAGGTCGGGCGGCGGCGTCCCGAACCACTCCTTCGCCTCCCTCGGGTCCATCGCGCTGCGCATGGTCTCGCCGACCTTGGCCCCGGTGAAGATCAGGTTGTCGCGGATCTGCTGCTCGGTCAGCGCGAGATCCTGCAGGCGGCCGTAGCGCATGTAGCCCGCACTGTGGCAGGTGAGGCAGTAATTGACGAAGACCTGCGCGCCGCGCTGCAGCGAGACGAGGTCGCGCTCGTTGATCGGCGCGCGGTCGAGCCTCACTTGCTCGGCGCCCAGCGCGAGCGCCGGTGCGGCAAGCAGCGCGGCGAGCAGCTTCAGGGCCGGCTTCGGCTTCATCAGTGCGCCCCCTTCCATACCACCCGCTCGGGCTCGGGTCTCGTCTTTTCCATCCGGCTGTACCACGGCATCAGCAGGAAGAACGCGAAGTAGACCAGCGTGCAGATCTGCGACAGGATCGTTCCGGTTCTCGACACCGGCTGCGTGCCGAAATAGCCGAGGATCACGAACGCCACGACGAACAGCGCGAGCGCCGTTTTCGTGAGCGCGCCCTTGTAGCGGATGGACTTCACCGGGCTTCTGTCGAGCCACGGCAGCCCGAAGAAGATCAGCACCGCGGCCCCCATCAGCACCACGCCCCAGACCTTGGGATCCAGGGTGAAGAAGCCTGCGAGCAGCACCACGGCCGCGGCGACCACCGCCGCCCGCGCGACGAAGCCGCGCATCGCCCGCACGAGCAGCGCCGAGTAGCCGACGAGCGCCACGGCGAGCACCCACATGAAATCCTCGGTGGTCGCGCGCAGGATCGAGTAATAGGGAGTGAAGTACCACACCGGGGCGATGTGGGCCGGGGTCTTCAAGGGGTCGGCGGGGATGAAGTTGTTGTACTCGAGGAAGTAGCCGCCGAACTCCGGCGCGAAGAACACGACCGCGCAGAACACGATCAGGAACACGACCGCGCCCAGCGTGTCCTTCACCGTGTAGTAGGGATGGAACGGAATGCCGTCGAGCGGCCGCCCGGCCGCGTCCTTCGCCTTCTTGATCTCCACGCCGTCCGGGTTGTTGGAGCCCACCTCGTGCAGCGCCATGATGTGGACGGCGACCAGCGCGAGCAGCAGCAGCGGGATCGCGATCACGTGGAACGAGAAGAAGCGGTTGAGGGTCGCGTCCGAGACCACATAGTCGCCGCGGATCCAGAGGGCGAGCCCCGGGCCGATCAGCGGAATCGCGTCGAACAGGTTGACGATCACCTGCGCGCCCCAGTACGACATCTGCCCCCACGGCAGCAGATAGCCGAAGAACGCCTCGGCCATGAGCGAGAGGTAGATCAGCATGCCGATGATCCAGACGAGCTCCCGCGGGCTGCGGTAGGAACCGTACATCAGCCCGCGGAACATGTGCAGGTACACGACGACGAAGAAGGCGGAGGCGCCGGTCGAGTGCAGGTAGCGGATGATCCAGCCGCCGGGGACGTCGCGCATGATGTACTCGACGGAGGCGAACGCCTGCGCCGCGTCCGGCTTGTAGTGCATCGCGAGGAAGATGCCGGTGACGATCTGGATCACGAGCACCAGGAGCGCGAGCGAGCCGAAGTAGTACCAGAAATTGAAGTTCTTGGGCGCGTAGTATTCGGCGAGGTGCTCCCGCCACAGCTGCATCAGGGGAAAGCGCTGGTCTATCCAGGTGAGCACGCCGTTGAACGGGCCGGCGCCCGTCACCGGCGGTTTTTCCGCGGCCGCCATCTCGCTAGGCTCCTTTGCTGTCCACGCCGATCAGCAGGCGCGTGTCCGAAAGATAGGTGTGCGGCGGCACCTCGAGATTGTCGGGCGCCGGCTTGTTCTTGTAGACGCGGCCCGCGAGGTCGAACAGCGAGCCGTGGCAGGGGCAGTAGAAGCCGCCCTTCCAGTTCGGCTCGAAGGGCTCGGGCTGAGCCTTGAACTTGTCCACCGGCGAGCAGCCGAGGTGGGTGCAGATGCCGATCACGACGAGGTACTCGGGCTTGATCGAGCGGAACTCGTTGCGCGCGTAAGGCGGCGTGAGTTCCTTCTTGCGCTCGCTGCGGGGGTCGGCGACGTTGGCGTCGTTCTGCTTGATGGATTCGAGCATCTGCGGGGTGCGGTGCACGATCCACACCGGCTTGCCGCGCCACTCCACGCGCGTCATCTCGCCCGGCGCGAGCTTGCTCACGTCGGCCTCGACCGGCGCGCCCGCCGCCTTCGCGCGCTCCGAGGGCAGCATGCTCGCGACGAACGGCACGGCGGCGGCCACCCCGGCGATGCCCCCCGCGACGCTGGTCGCGGCGACCAGGAAGCGCCGCTTGGCCTGGTCCAATTCTTTGTCTGCCATACGGATTCCTCGCGGCTCGAAAAGATCGGATTTTACACAAAGGCCGCGAGAAACTTAAGCAAAACCTCGAAAAACGGCTTTGCATCAGAGGGTTGGGCGCCGCGCTCCTGATCCGGTCCCGGCCCCCACCGCAGGCCAGCGGTGCGCTGCGCCGCGGGAAGTGGAAGCCCGCACCGCGCACCGAGCGGCGGCTCGCAGCAAAGCAGATTGCGGCGTTTTCGGTGATAATTCGCTATTTTTCCGGGACCGCCCCACCCCTATGCGCAAGCTCTGGCTCGTCTTCTCCCAGACCGCGACTGTCTGCCTCGCGCTGCTGTTCGTCGTCTCCACGCTGCGTCCCGATCTGCTGCCCTGGAACCTGCGCGGCAACGTGGTGACCGTGAGGGAGCCGCATCCGGTGCAGGAGGTGCCCGCGGCGCGCGGAACCGTCTCGTTCGCGGAGGCCGTACGCCGGGCGATGCCCGCGGTGGTCAACATCTACACCAGCCAGGAGGTCAAGCGCCCGCGCCATCCGCTGATGGACGACCCCCTGTTCCGCTATTTCTTCGGCGATCCGTCCGACCCCGGCGCGCTGCGCCGCGAAGGACTCGGCTCGGGCGTGATCGTGAGCGAGAAGGGCTACATTCTCACCAACCACCACGTGATCGAATCGGTGGACCAGATCGAGGTCGCGCTCGCCGACGGCCGCAAGGTGTCGGCGCGCGTGGTGGGCACCGACCCCGAGACCGATCTCGCCGTGCTCAAAGTGGAGCTGAAAAAGCTGCCCGCGATCGCTTTCGCGCGTGCCGAGGAGCTGCGCGTGGGCGACATCGTGCTCGCCATCGGCAACCCGTTCGGGGTCGGACAGACGGTGACGCTCGGCATCGTGAGCGCGCTCGGCCGCAGCCATCTCGGCATCACCACTTTCGAGAACTTCATCCAGACCGACGCGGCGATCAATCCCGGCAACTCGGGCGGCGCCTTGGTGGACGCGAACGGCAATCTGGTCGGCATCAACACCGCGATCTTCTCCCAGACCGGCGGCAGCCAGGGCATCGGCTACGCGATCCCGGTCTCCATCGCGCGCCAAGTGATGGAGCAGATCATCGAAAAGGGGTCGGTCACGCGCGGCTGGATCGGGGTCGGGGTGCAGGACCTCACCCGCGAGCTCGCCGAGTCGTTCAAGCTCGCCGCGGCCTCGGGCGTGCTGATCTCGCAGGTGGAGCGCGGCGGGCCTGCCGAGCGCGCCGGCGTGAAGCCGGGCGACGTCCTCACCACGGTGAACGGCAAGCCCGTGCCCGACACCACCACGATGCTCAATCTCATCGCGGCGCTGCAGCCCGGCCAGCAGGCGCGGCTCAAGATCGTGCGCAATCAGCAGGAGATCGAGCTCGTCGTCACGGTCGGGCGCCGGCCCACCCCGCAGTCGCGCCGCCCCCGCTAGCGGGCGCGGCCCTCGCGCCCCTCCCCGTCTCCGAGCTCCTCGCGCGCGGGGCCCGCGGCAAGGGGATGCTCCTCCTCTTCCTGCACCCGCACAGGCCGTGCGAAGAAACGCGCGGCGAGGATGCCCACCTCGTAGAGCAGGCACATCGGCACGGCGAGCAGCAGCTGCGAGAGCACGTCGGGGGGCGTGACGATGGCGGCGACGACGAAGGCGCCGACGATGAAATACGGCCGGATGCTCACGAGCTGCTCGATCGTGACCGCGCCCATGCGCGCGAGGATCAGCACCGCCACCGGCACCTCGAAGGTCGCCCCGAAGGCGAGGAACATCGTGATCACGAAATTGAGATAGTTCTCGATGTCCGGCGCCACCGAGATGCTCGCGGGCGCGATCTTGTAGACGAAGTCGAACACCAAGCCGAACACCACGAAGTAGCAGAACGCCACGCCCGCGAAGAACAGCACGGTGCTCGCCACCACCAGCGGCAGCACCAGCCGCTTCTCGTGCGCGTAGAGCCCGGGCGCGACGAAGGCCCATGCCTGGTAGAGCACGTACGGCAGCGCCACGGCGAACGCGACCAGGGCGGCGACCTTCACCGGGATCAGGAACGGCGTGACCACGCCGGTGGCGATCATCTTCGCGCCCTGCGGCAGGGTGCGCATCATCGGCTGGGCGAGCAGATCGTAGAGCTCGGAGGCGAACGGAAACAGCGCCGCGAACACGACGCCGACCGCGATCAGCGAGCGCAGCAGCCGGTCGCGCAGCTCGATCAGGTGGGAGATGAAGGTGTCTTCCGTCATTGACACGGCGTGACTGGCGAGGCGCGAGGAGGTGACGAGGCGGCGAGGCGCAGCGCGCCCGCTTCCGCGAGGTCGGGAGCGCGGGAGGCCGCGAGAGGGTTCTCTCTCGCCGCCCATTCCCTCTCACGCCCTGGCGACTCCACGCTGCTCACATCGCCGCGCCTCAGGCCTGCTTTTGCGCGGGTGGCTCGCCCGCGTTGAGCGCAAGATCGAGCTGGTGCGAGGCAGGCTGCGGCCCGGGTTCGGCGGTCGCGGGCGCCGGCGCCGCATCGGGCGC
>DATLZE010000068.1:0-3111 GCA_035574195.1 Burkholderiales bacterium
AGCGCCGCGCCGCGCCGCCCGATTCGGTGAAGATCGCGGTGCCGTTCGCGTACGGGTTGCGGTTGACGAGCGCGATCGCTTCCTCGAGCGTCTGCGCGCGCAGCACCACCAGCACCGGGCCGAAGATCTCGTCGCGGTAGACGCTCATCTCCGGCCGCACGTGGTCAAAGAGCGACACGCCGAGAAAAAAGCCCTCCGCGCAACCGGGCACCTTGAGATCACGGCCGTCCAGCACGAGCTTCGCGCCCTCCTTCACCCCGGCATCCACATAGGAGGCGACGCGGTCGCGGTGCGCGCGCGTCACCAGCGGCCCCATCTCGACGCCTTCCCGGTCCCCCGGGCCGACGACGATCTTTTTCGCCTTCTGCTCGATCAGCCGCACCAAGGGGTCGCCCGCCGCCCCCACGGCCACCACCGCCGAAATCGCCATGCAGCGCTCGCCCGCCGAGCCGTAGGCCGCGCCCACGAGCGCCTCGGCGGCGAATTCAAGGTCGGCATCAGGAAGTACCACGGCGTGGTTTTTCGCGCCCCCCAGCGCCTGCACGCGCTTGCCGTACTTCGCGCAGGTCTCGTAGATGTAGCGCGCGATCGGCGTGGAGCCGACAAAGCTCACGGCGTGAATGCCAGGGTGGCTGAGGATGGCGTCCACCGCCTCCTTGTCCCCGTGCACCACGTTGAGAACGCCGTCGGGAAGTCCCGCCTCCTTGAAAAGCTCCGCCATGCGCACCGAGGCCGAGGGCACCTTCTCCGAGGGCTTGAGGACGAAGGTGTTGCCGCAGGCGATCGCCATCGGAAACATCCACAGCGGCACCATCGCCGGAAAGTTGAACGGCGTGATGCCGGCGCACACGCCCACCGGCTGGCGGATCGTGTGCGTATCCACCCCGGTGCCGACGTTCTCCGAAAACTCGCCTTTCAGCAGCTGCGGGATGCCGCAGGCGAACTCGACCACCTCGATTCCGCGCTGCACCGAGCCCAGCGCGTCGGCGAGCGTCTTGCCGTGCTCGTCGGTGATGAGGCGCGCGATCTCCGCCTGATTCGCCTGAAGGAGCGCGAGGAATTTCTGCATCACGCGGGCGCGCCTGAGCAGCGTCGCCTCGCGCCAGTCGGCAGCCGCCGCGGTCGCCGCCTTCACCGCCGCATCCACCGCCGCCGCGTCGCAGTACGGCACGCGCTTCGTCACCTCGCCGGTCGCGGGGTTGTACACCTCGCCCATGCGGCCGGCGGGCGCGACCGCCCTGCCATTGATCCACGCCGGCACGGTGGCGAGTTTCACTTCTGCGGGCTTGTTCATGATCGTCTCCTTGCGGCGCGCCGCCGCGCCGCCCCTATTTTCGCAGCGATTCAGGCCGCTGCGCGCGCCGCGCCGAGCCTGAGGCCGCAGGCGTCGAACGCCGCGCGCGTCGCCGCCTTTTCCGGCTCGGTGAGTTCGAGCAGCGGGCGCCTGACGCGGCCCCCCGTCTGTCCGAGCAGCTCCTGCCAGTACTTCTGATGCGCGGCTGCCTTTCCCGGTGGCCGCGTGTCCTTCAATGCGCGGCGCACCGGATCGAGCGAAGCGCGGATGTGCCGCGCCCGCGCGATTTCGCCCCGCAGCGCAAGTTCGGTGTACTCGTGCATGCGCCGGTCCAGGGGCGTCTGCATCAGAAACGGCGGCGTCGAGCACAGGTACACCTGCCAGCCCAGTTCCACGATGTTGTCGAGCCACTCCTCCTCGTTCGACGAGCTGACGATGAGGCGCTCGCCCGCCATGCGGGTGAGCTCGGCGTACGTTTCGCGCGGCACGCTGTACTTGATCGCGACGACGTTGGGGATTTCGTCGGCAAGGCGCAGGCACAGTTCGGGCCTGAGCAGGTAGCCGCAGTCGGGCGGCTGGTTCCACAGCACCACGCCGATTCTCACCTGCGAGGCGACGTAGCGGTAGTACTCCAGGAGCGTCTCGTCGGTATGAGCACCGAAGTACAGCACCGGCGTGTGCACCACGATGTAGTCCGCGCCGGCCGCCTCGGCGTGCCGCGCAAGCTCGGCCACGACTTCGATATTCTGGTCGGAGCAGGCGATCATCACGCCGCCGCCGAACGCGCTTGCCTCCTCCACCGCGATCTCGGCGCTGCGTTTGCGCTCCTCGACCGTCATCGAGAAATATTCGCCCTGCTTGCCGTTGACGAACAGGCCGCGGATTCCGAGCGCGCCGTACCAGTGCCGCAGATTCGCGCGCCAGCCCTCTTCATCCAGCGACAGGTCGTCGCGGAAGGGCGTGAGCGTCGCCGCCCAGATGCCGCGCAGGTGCGCGCGCGCCCGCGCCTTCGCGTCGCCCGTCATTTGCCCGGGTGCAGCGTCCCGCAGCGCCGGCAGGTGCGACGCTCCAGATCGGCATGGAACGCGTCGAACGCCTGCGGAAGCTGCGTGGCGAGGTCCGAAACGTGCACCTCGACGCGGTGCAGAAGCGCGTGGCACTGCGGACAGTACCACTCGAAGCCGTCGAGCAGGCCTTTCGGGCGCGTGCGCTCCACGAGCAGGCAGAGGCTTCCCGCCTCCGGCCGCTGCGGCGAATGGCGCACGTGCGGCGGCAGCAGAAAGATCGCGCCCTCGGGCAGGTCCACCCGCCGCGGACCTTCGGGCGTCATGATGGACAGATAGGCGCTGCCCCTGAACTGGTAGAACAGCTCCTCCAGCGGATCGTCGTGGTAGTCGTGCCGGCGGTTCGGGCCGCCGACCACCGAGACGATGAAGTCGGTGTCTTTCCAGATCTGCTGGATGCACACCGGGGGCCTGAATTTCTCCTCGTTCGCACGCAGCCAGGCGGGAAAATCCACCGCCTTCAGCACCGCGTGCACGTCGAGCGGCTTGCGGAATTCGGCGCTCACCTGCATTCTTCTGACGTCCGTCCGGTCCATGCATAACTTTAAACCCTTCCGGGCGCTGCGCGAATTCCTCGCGCTCGAGGCGGCGGGCGGGATCCTGCTCGCCGCCGCCGCGGCGCTGGCGATGCTGCTCGCCAACTCGCCGCTCGCGAGCCTCTACGGCGCCTTCCTCGACACCCGCATCGAGGTGCGCGTCGGGACGCTGGAGATCGCCAAACCCCTGCTGCTCTGGGTCAACGACGGGCTGATG
>DATLZE010000069.1:0-6804 GCA_035574195.1 Burkholderiales bacterium
CCCCCGCCATTTCTCCCGCTGCCGCGAGCCGCAAGCTGTCGCGCAGGCCTTCGACCGCTCGCTCGCGCTCGTCCACCATCATGCCGAGGTAGAGTCCGGTCAGCGTGAGCGCGGCGACCAGCGCCTGCAGCTCGACGACCGGTAGCAGGCTCGGAGGGGCACCGCGCACGCCCAGCACCACGCCGATCTGCACGATCGCCGCCGCGAGCACCGCACCGTTCAGACCGTGGCGCGCGGCGATCCAGATGAGCGGCACGAACAGGAGGTAGAAGTGCCGCGACGGGTCGCCGCCGAGCCCCTCGAAGATCAGCCAGACGGTCGCGACCAGCACCGCGGCCTGCAACCAGGCTTCCAGCCTGCGCGAGAGAAGCTTCATCGCCGCGCGCCGCTCGGCATCGGCCACGGCGAGCAGCAGCGGCCCCGTGACCAGCACGCCGACCGCGTCTCCGATCCAGAATCTCGACCAGGCGTCGAGGAAGGATATCGCAGGTATGAGGCCCGCGATCTCCAGCGTGCCGACGAATGCCAATCCGATCACTCCGGTGCCGGCGACGACCACCCCGGCGAACTGGGTCAGCTGGCGCGTCGAGCGCAGCACGCCGTCTGGCAGCAGCGCGCGCAGTGCCCAGGCAATCCCCGCGTAGCCCGTGGCGAGCGTCAGCGCGGTGAGCAGCGTGATCGAATAGCCCCCCGGGGCGTCGCGCACCAAGACTTCCGCGACGAAGATCGAGAAGAACACCGCCGGCGCATAGCGCATGCCCGCGAGCAGCATCCAGGCGATGGCGAGCGCCGGGGGCGGGCTCCAGGGCGTGATGTTGAACGGGCCGACGGGATCGAAGTAGCTCGCCCAGTCGAGCACGATGTAGCACGGCGCGAAGACCGCGGTATCGCGAAGGTATCTGGCAGCCGACATGCTGTGGAAATCTTCGTTCGAACCGCCGCCTTCCGCAAGTAAGCAAAAGCGCGTAGGTGTTTTTGCGTCTGGCGGCGCATGGTTGCGCCGGATACCCTGCGCCTCATGTCTCGCCAGTTCTTGGAAATGTTCGACCTGAGCCGGTGGGCGGAGTGGTTCGCGCAGCTCGACCGCGAGTTCCTCTTCCTGCTCGCCCTGCCGTTCGTTGTCGCGGTCATCGGGCTGTGGGCCTCCTTCCTCGAGAAAGACCGGGAAGACGGGGAGGACGGGAAATGAACGCAGAAGGCAGCGCCGCGCTCTTGCGCCCGCTCGCGCTCGTGGGCTCGCTCTTCGTTTTCTGGCTGGCGATGTCCGGCATTTACACGCCGTTCCTGCTCGCCGCCGGCCTCGGCGCCGCGGTCGCGGTGTCCGCGCTCGCCTGGCGCATGGAGGTCGCCGACCATGAAGGACATCCGGTGCATCTCACGCCCGGGGCGCTCGCCTACTGGCCGTGGCTCGTCAAGGAAATCGTGAAATCGGGCATCAAGGTGTCGCGGATCATCCTCGACCCGCGCCTGCCCGTGAGCCCGACGCTGGTTCGCTTCCGCCCCTCGCAGAAGAGCGCCGTCGGTCTCGTCACGCACGCCAATTCCATCACGCTCACGCCCGGCACCCTCACGGTGGAGGCCGACCACCGCGAGTTCCTGGTCCATGCGCTCACCCGGGAGGCCGCCTCCGGCCTCCCTGGCAGCGAAATGGACCGGCGCGTGAGCCGCCTCGAAGGCAGCGCCTGATGTTCTCCGCCGCCGCGCTCGCCCTGCTCGCCGCGCTCGCGCTGCTGCTCTTGCGAGCGATCGCGGGCCCGACGGTGTTCGACCGGCTGCTCGCGGTGAACACGCTGGGCACGGTGTCGGTGCTGCTGCTCGCCACGATCGGATTTCTCGCTGGCCGTCCCGACTTCCTCGATCTCGCGATCGTCTACGGGCTGCTCAACATCATCGGAACGATCGCAGTGCTGAAGTTCTTCCAGCGCGGCGACCTCGGCGACCCCGGAGAGGAGGAGGTCCGATGAGCGCGGCGGTGGATCTGGCGAGCTGGATCCTGCTCGCGGCAGGCGGGCTGTTTTGCGTGGTGGGGGCGCTCGGCGTGTTGCGCATGCCGGACTTCTACACCCGGCTGCACGGGGCGAGCGTGACCGACACCCTGGGCGCTGGGCTGGTGCTCGCCGGATTGCTGCTGCAGGCGGGCTGGACGCTCGCCGCGCTGAAGCTCCTCGCGATCGGGCTGCTCATCTTCTTCACCAGTCCCGCCGCGACGCACGCGCTCGCCAAGGCGGCGCTCGGGCGCGGGCTCGCGCCGCTTCTCGTGCAGGAGGCGATACCATCGAAACGCTGATCATCAACGTGCTGCTCACCCTCATGGCCCTCACGGTCGTGGCGATGGCGCTGCAGCGCAACCTCTTCAGCGTGGTGGTGCTCTCCAGCGCCTACAGCCTGCTGATGGCGACCGTGCTCTTCGCGCTCGATGCTGCGGACGTCGCGATGACCGAGGCGGCGGTCGGCGCGGGCGTGTCCATGGTCCTGCTCCTCGGCGCGCTCGCGCTCGTCGGAGGCGGGGAAGCGAAGCCGCTCCACCGCCCTGCACTGCCGCTCGCGCTCTCGGTCGCCGTGGGCGCAGTGCTCGCCTACGGCCTGCAGGGACTGCCCGCGTTCTCGGACCCGCACGCGCCGATCCACACGCATGTCGCCCCGCGCTACCTGAAGGAGGGACCGAAGGAGACCGGCGTGCCGAACGTGGTGACCGCAGTGCTCGCGAGCTACCGCGGCTACGACACGCTGGGGGAAACCATCGTGGTGTTCACGGCAGGGGCGGGCGTGATCGCCTTGCTGCGCCGTGTCCGGAGCCGCCGCAAATGAAAAGCGACCTCATCCTGCGCGTCATCGCCAAGCTGCTGATGCCCTTCACGCTGCTGTTCGCGGTATACGTCCAGTTCCACGGCGACTTCGGCCCCGGCGGCGGATTCCAGGCAGGCGTGATCGGGGCCGCCGCCGTCGTGTTCTATTCCATCATCTTCGGTCTGCCGGCCGGCCGGCGCCTCGCGCCCGAACGGCTGGTCGAGGCAATGCTCGCGGCGGGGGTGCTGCTCTACGCCGGAGTCGGCCTCGCCGGCATCGCGCTCGGCGGCAACTATCTCGACTACTTCGTGCTCGGCGCCGACCCGGTGGCGGGCCAGCACCGCGGCATCTTCTGGATCGAAGCCGGCGTCGCGCTCACGGTGGCGGGGGTGATGCTCAAGCTCTTCTACATGTTCGCAGGCCGCAGCAGGGATCTATGAGCGCGATCTTCGACCACTATCCCTACTGGGTGACGATCTTCTTGATGATCGCGGGAACTTACATCGTGATCGCCCGCGGCAACCTGCTGAAGAAGCTGATCGGTCTCGCCGTCCTGCAGACCTCGGTCTATCTGCTCTACATCGCGCCCGGAAAGATCGTCGGCGGCACCGTGCCGATCGTCGCCGAGCGCTTCATCCTCTACTCGAATCCCCTGCCGCACGTGCTGATCCTCACCGCGATCGTGGTCGGCGTGGCGACCCTCGCGCTCGGACTGGCGATCGTGGTGCGCATCCGGGAGGCCTACGGCAGCATCGAGGAGGACGAAATCCTCGCCCGGGACCGCGCGGATGGCGACCGTGCGGCGCAGTGATGTTCGAGCACCTGCCGGCGCTGCAAGTGGTGTTGCCGCTCGTCGCGGCCCCGCTCATCGTGCTCGTGCGCAGCCGCCGCTTCGCCTGGCTCGCGACGACAGCGGTGAGCTACGCCTGCCTCGTGATCTCCGTTGCGCTCTTCACCCGCATAGCGGCAAACGGTGCCGTTTCCTACGCGATCGGCAGCTGGCCTCCCCCCTGGGGCATCGAATACCGCGTGGACGCGCTGAGCGGCTTCGTGCTGGTGGCGGTGTCGCTCACCGCCTCCTTCGTCGCGCCCTACGCGCAGCGCAGCATCGCCGTGGAGGTTTCCCGCGACCGGCACTACCTGATCTACGCGATGTACTGCCTGTGCCTGGCCGGCCTTCTCGGGATCACGATCACCGCCGACGCCTTCAATCTGTTCGTGTTCCTCGAGATCGCCTCGCTCGCGACTTACGTGCTCGTCGCCCTCGGGCCGGACCGCAGGGCGCTCGTCGCCGCCTACCAGTACATGATCCTGGGCACGGTCGGCGCCACCTTCTACGTGATCGGCGTGGCGCTGCTCTATCTCATGACCGGAACGCTCAACCTGGGCGACATCGCCGCGCGCCTGCAGGCGGTGGAGGATGTGCGCCCGGTGCTCGCCGCGCTCGCCTTCATCACCGTCGGCGTGGGGCTGAAGCTCGCGCTCTTTCCGCTGCATCAGTGGCTGCCGAACGCCTACGCCTACGGTCCCTCGATGGCGACGGCGTTTCTCGCGGCCACCGCGACCAAGGTCTCGGTCTACGTGCTGATGCGTTATTACTTCACCGTGTTCGACCCGGCGGCACTGTTCGAGCATCTGCCGACGAGCGAAGTGCTCATCCTGCTGTCGGTCGCGAGCATGGTCGCGACCTCGCTGGTGGCGGTGTTCGAGCCGGATGTCAAGCGCCTCTTCGCGTATTCGAGCGTCGCTCAGATCGGCTACATCACGCTCGGGATCGGCCTCGACAACCAGGCGAGTCTCACCGGCTCGATCGTGCACCTGCTCAACCATGGCGTGACCAAGGGCGCGATCTTCCTGCTCCTCGGCGGGGTCGCGCTGCGCTGCGGCGCGCCGGCGCTCGGTGTATCCGCTCTCGCCGGACTCGGCCGGCGCATGCCGCTCACCGCGGTCGGTCTCGTCATCGCCGGTCTGAGCTTGATCGGGGTGCCCGGCACCGCCGGCTTCATCAGCAAGTGGTATCTCATCCTCGGCGCGATCGAGCGCGGCCAATGGTGGCTCGTCGCCGTGATCGCCGCCGCCTCGCTCCTCGCGGTGGCCTACGTCTGGCGCGTGGTCGAAGCCGCGTATCTGCGCGCCCCGGCTGCGGAGGAGGCGCCGCGCGAAGCGCCGGCTGGCATGCTGGCTGCGGGTCTCGCCATGGTGCTGCTCTGCGTCTACTTCGGACTTGACACCTCGTTCAGCGTCGGGGGAGCGCGCGAGGCGGCGGAATTTCTGCTGAGAGGGTTGCGGTGAGCGAAGAAGCGCTGCTTGCGCTCTGTCTCGCGCTGCCGATCGCGGGCGCCGCGCTGGTCGCGCTCTTGCACCGGTGGCCCGACCTGCGCGAAGCCGCCTCGCTCGCCACGGCGGCGGCACTGTTCGCAGCGGTTCTCACGCTCGCGGAGCCGGTGCTCGACGGCGCGCGTCCGGCGCTGCGATTGATGGAGATCCTCCCGCCGCTCGCGATCGCCTTCGAGCTCGAGCCGCTCGGTCTGCTGTTCGCGCTGATCGCCTCAGGACTCTGGTTCGTGAGCACGATCTACTCGATCGGCTACATGCGCGGCAACCGCGAGCGCCACCAGACGCGCTTCTTCGCTTGCTTCGCGCTCGCCATCGGAGCCGCGATCGGCGTCGCGTTCGCGGGCAATCTCCTCACGCTCTACCTCTTCTACGAGGCGCTCACCCTCGTCACCTATCCCCTCGTCACCCACCACGGCGACGAGGAGGCGCGCAACGGCGGCCGTACCTATCTCGCGCTGCTGCTCGCCTCCTCGATCCTGTTCTTGCTCCCGGCGATAGCGGTCACATGGTGGCTCGCTGGCACCCTCGATTTCACCGCCGGCGGGATCCTTGGAGGACGGGTCTCCGGAGCGGCGGCGGCGGGGCTCGCTGCGCTCTACGCCTTCGGTATCGGCAAGGCGGCGTTGATGCCGATCCACCGCTGGCTGCCGGCCGCGATGGTCGCACCGACCCCGGTCTCGGCGCTCTTGCATGCGGTCGCGGTGGTGAAGGCGGGCGTCTTTTCGCTCGTCAAGGTCGTGGTCTATGTATTCGGCACGGGCTTCGCCGCGGAGGCGTTCGCGTGGCTGCCCTGGGCCGCGGCCTTCACCATCCTCGCCGCCTCGATCGTCGCGCTGCGCTCGGACAACCTGAAGCGGCGGCTGGCCTACTCCACGGTGAGCCAGCTCGCCTACGTCGTGCTCGCCGCAGCGCTGCTCACCCCCCTCTCGATCGTCGCTGCGGCGCTGCATATCGCGGCGCATGCCTTCGGCAAGATCACGCTGTTCTTCGCGGCAGGGGCCATCTACACCGCCGCGCACAAGACCGAGGTGAGCGAGCTCGACGGGATCGGCAGGCGCATGCCCTGGACTCTAGCGGCGTTCGCCGTCGGCGCGCTCTCGATGATCGGTCTTCCCCCTGCCGGCGGCTTCGTGAGCAAGTGGTACATGCTGCAGGGAGCGCTGCAGGCGGAGCAGTGGATGCCGCTTATCGTGATCACGGCAAGCACGCTGCTCAACGCCGGCTATTTCCTGCCGATCGTTTACCGCGCGTTCTTCGCCGGCCGGCGCGCGGGCGAGGCCGCGCACGGCGAAGCGCACTGGACCATGGTGCTCGCGCTCGCGAGCACGGCGGCGCTCACGGTGCTGATGTTCTTTTTCGCCGACCTGCCGCTCGCGCTGGCGAATCGCATGACGGGAGCGCAGCCGTGAACGAGCATTGGCTGGCCCGCCCGCAGACGATCCGCAGGCTCTGGCGGATTTTCATCCTCGCGCTCGCCGCATCCCTGCTCGCGGAGCTCGCTGTCGCGCCCGAGCCGCATTTCGCCGTTGAACGCCTGTTCGGCGCCTATGCGCTCTATGGCTTCACGGCCTGCGCGGCGCTCATCCTCGTCGCAAAGGCGATCGGTCGGTTTCTGAAGCGGCCGGAAGGCTACTACGATGACTAGCGTGCTCGCGCATCCGGGGCTCGTCCTGATCGTCG
>DATLZE010000070.1:0-26511 GCA_035574195.1 Burkholderiales bacterium
TCTACGTCACACTCAGCGACGCTTTTCGCCGACTGGGCGAGGCTGACATGTACGGAGCCGGTGGCCAGAAGCGAGTGTCGGAGTTATTTGTTCGAAATTTCTCGCCCGCGCTCCCCCCCGAGCCCGAGCAACGCGCCATCGTCGCCTTCCTCGACCGCGAGACGGCAAAGATCGATGCGCTCGTCGCCAAGGTCCGCGAGGCCATCGAGCGCCTCAAGGAACTCCGCACCGCCCTCATCTCCGCCGCGGTGACGGGCAAGATCGACGTGCGGGAGGAGGCAGCATGACGCGGGTCGAGGTGAATCCTCGCGTGCTGCGCTGGGCGGTGGAGCGCTCCGGAAAAGTTGAATCCGTCGAGCGCAAGTTCCCCATGTTGCGCAAATGGGAACGAGGCGAAAGCCAACCCACATTGCGCCAGTTGGAGGACCTTGCCAGGGCTACGGCAACGCCGTTCGGGTACCTGTTCCTCGAGGCACCTCCGGAAGAGCGCCTGCCGATAGCGCATTTCCGTACGCTCCGTGACGAACCGTTGCGCCGGGTAAGCCCCGACCTTCTGGAGACGGTTTACACGCTGCAGCGGCGGCAAGCATGGTTGCGCGAGTATCTCGAAGGCGAGGGCGAAGAGCCGCTCGCTTACGTCCGGTCAGCTCAGTTGCGTGATGCGCCGGAGGATGTCGCTCTGCGGATGCGGGAGACGCTGGGGCTTACCGAGCACTGGGCTAAATCGCAGCCCACCTGGACACAAGCCTTGGCTGAGCTGCGCAACCGGATGGAAGGGGTTGGCATCAGCGTGGTCTCGAGCGGCATTGTTGGAAACAACACGCGCCGAAAACTCGATCCCGCGGAATTCCGTGGCTTCGTGCTGGTGGATGAGTACGCCCCGTTTGTGTTTGTGAACGGGGCGGACGGAAAGGCCGCGCAGATGTTTACCCTCGCCCACGAGATCGCCCATGTGTGGCTCGGTAGTAGCGCCGCCTTCGACCTCCGCGATCTCCAACCTGCGGAAGACGCAACGGAGCAGTTTTGCAACCGGATTGCGGCCGAGTTCCTCGTACCACAGGAAGAGCTCCGCCAGGCGTGGCCTTCCGCGAGGCGTGATCCTGAGCGTTTCCAGGGTCTGGCCAGACGATTCAAGGTGAGCGAGCTGGTAGTGGCGCGCCGGGCTCTGGACCTAGCCCTCATTGCGCGGAAGGAGTTCTTCGATTTCTACAACGCTTACATTGAGAGCGAACGTCGCAGAGCGGCCCGCCAAGCGGAGGGCGGCAACTTCTACGCGACCCAGAACCTCAGGCTGGGGCGCCGCTTCGCCGAAACCCTGGTGAGGGCGACTCTCGAAGGGAAGGTCCTCTACGGGGAGGCATTCCGGTTGACGGGGCTTTATGGACGGGCCTTCGAGCGCTATGCCGAAGCTTTGAGAGCGGAGGAGCGGCGTGAGCAATGACCCCGTTTATGTGCTCGACTCCGACGTCTTCATGACCGCCGCGCGGACCTATTATGCCTTCGATCTCGCTCCGGCCTTCTGGCAAGGACTGGTGCAGAAGGCTCAGGATGGGCGCCTGCATAGCATCGATCGGGTGAAGGATGAAATCGACAGGGGTAAGGACGAGCTAGCTCAGTGGGCCGCTGGTGACTTTGACCAATGGTTTGTGTCCACGGAGGACGGGTCAGTTCTGGCCGAGTATCGGTTGCTCATGGGGTGGGCAGCAAAGCACCATCAGTTTACCGATGCTGCCAAGGTTGAGTTCGCTGATGAGAAAAACGCGGACGCATGGCTGGTTGCCTACGTGAAAGTAACTGGAGGCATCGTCGTGACGAACGAGAAATTTGACGCCAACATTCGGCGGAAGATCAAGATCCCGAACGTGTGCCAAGCGTTCGCTGTCGCCTATGTGAACGTCTTCCAAATGCTGCGAGCGCTCGGGCTGCGCCTGAGCTGAAGAAGGCTAGTGTATGGGGCCTGAAATCTCCGAACGCGCCTTTGAGGACGCAATCGAGTGCGCGCTGCTTGCGCACGGGCCGGATGCCTGCGCCGGCGATGCGATGGTGGTCCGCGAGACGGCGCCTCCGTACGGCGACATGGTACCAGGGGGCTATAGGAAACGGCGGCCTGAAGACTACGACCGCGCGCTCTGCCTGCTTCCGCGCGACGTGGCGGACTTCGTGCTGGCGACGCAGCCGAAGGAATGGAAGAAGCTCGAGCAGCACCACGGTGCAGCGGTGAAGGAGCAGTTCTTGAGGCGCCTCGCCGCCGAGATCGAGCGCCGGGGCGCGCTCGATGTCCTCCGCAACGGCATCAAGGACTCGGGCTGCAAGTTCCGGCTCGCGTATTTCCGCCCCGCGAGCGGCCTCAACGACGAGACGCGCCGCCTCTATCAGGCCAACCTATTCTCCGTGGTGCGCCAGCTCCGCTACAGCACGAAGGACGAGACCAAGAGCCTCGATCTGGTGCTGTTTCTGAACGGCATTCCGATCTTCACCGCCGAGCTGAAGAACCCGCTCACCGGCCAGACCGTCGAGGACGCGATCCGCCAGTACAAGACCGACCGCGACCCGCGTGAGCCGCTTTTCGCCTACGGCCGCTGCCTCGCGCATTTCGCGGTTGACACAGAGCTGGTCTACGTGACGACCCACCTACAGGGCGCGAGGACGCGCTTCCTGCC
This sequence comes from Burkholderiales bacterium, assembly GCA_035574195.1. Taxonomy (GTDB): domain Bacteria; phylum Pseudomonadota; class Gammaproteobacteria; order Burkholderiales; family SG8-41; genus SG8-41. Next base: position 2,661 of record DATLZE010000070.1, read on the forward strand.
GTTCAACCGGGGCCGCTTCGGTGGCGCGGGCAACCCGCCCGTGCCGCCCACGCGCCAGGGCTACGCGACCGCCTATTTGTGGGAGGAGACCTGGGCGCGCGACAGCGTGCTCGATCTCGTGCGCCAGTTCATCCACGAGGTCGAGGAGGAAGACGAGAAGGGCCGCAAGAACGGCAAGCGCTCGCTGATCTTCCCCCGCTATCAGCAGCTCGATTGCGTGCGCCGGCTGGTGGCCGACGCCCGTGCCCGAGGCCCGGGGCAGCGCTACCTCATCCAGCACTCGGCCGGGAGTGGCAAGAGCTTCACCATCGCCTGGCTGGCGCATCAGCTTTCCACCCTGCACGACGCTTCGGACCGGCGCGTGTTCGACTCGATCGTGGTCGTGACCGACCGGCGCGTGCTCGATCGCCAGCTCCAGAGGACCATGCGCCAGTTCGAGCAGACGCTCGGCGTGGTCGAGAACATCGACACCACCAGCCGTCAGCTCAAGGAGGCACTCGAGTCGGGCAAGACGATCATCGTCACCACGCTCCAGAAGTTTCCCGTGATCGCGAAGGAAATCGGCGAGCTGCCGGGAAAGCGCTTCGCCGTGATCGTGGACGAGGCGCACTCCTCGCAGTCGGGAGAGAGCACGAAGAGCATGAAGAGCGTGCTCAGCTCCGGATCGCTCGAAGAAGCCGAGCGGGAGGAGGCCGGTGCGGCCACACCCGAGGAGGAGCTGGAAAGCCGCATCCTGGCCGAGATGGAGAGGCGTGGCCGGCTCCCCAACGTCTCCACCTTCGCCTTTACCGCGACGCCTAAGCCCAAGACGCTCGAGCTCTTCGGCGAGCGGCGCGCGGACGGGAGGTTCGCGCCGTTCCATCTCTACAGCATGCGCCAGGCGATCGAGGAGGGCTTCATCCTCGATGTGCTCGCCAACTACACCACCTACAAGGCCTACTGGCGGCTCCTTAAGAAGATCGAAGACGACCCGCGCTACGATAAAAGGAAGGCCGAGTACCTGCTCAAGTCCTTCGTCGAGCTGCACCCGCACGCCATCGGCGAGAAAGTGAAGATCTGCGTCGAGCACTTCGCGGCGCAGGTGCAGAACGAAATCGGCGGTAAGGCCAAGGCGATGATTGTCACGCGCTCGCGCCTGCACGCGGTGCGATACAAGCTGGCGGTGGACCGTTACCTCGCCGAGCGCGGCTACCCGTTCAAAGCGCTGGTGGCGTTCTCCGGGACGGTCAGAGACGGTGGCAAGGACTACACCGAGGCGAACATGAACGGCTTCCCCGAGGCGCAGACCGCCAGGACCTTCGAGCGTCCGGAGTACCGGTTCTTGATCGTCGCCAACAAGTTCCAGACCGGCTTCGACCAGCCGCTGCTCCACACCATGTACGTGGACAAGAAGCTCGGCGGCGTGAACGCGGTGCAGACGCTTTCGCGACTGAACCGCACCCATCCGGAAAAGAAGGGCACGATGGTGCTCGACTTCGCGAACGAGGCCGACGAGATCAAAGCCGCCTTCGAGCCATACTACGAGACGACGCTCCTCTCGGAGGCCACCGACCCGAACCTCCTCTACGAGATCCAGAGCCGGCTTGCGGCCTTTCCCGTTTACACCGACGCTGACGTGGAGGTTTTCGCGAGGCTCTACTTCGACCCCAAGGCGACGCAGGACCGACTCTACGCCGTGCTCGCGCCGCTCGTCGGACGCTTCCGAGAGATGTCCGAGGAGGAGCGCGCCGACTTCCGCGGCCAGCTTACCGACTACGTCCGGCTCTACGCCTTCCTCGCCCAGGTGCTTACCTTCGCCGATGCCGATCTCGAAAAGCTCTACGTGTTCGCCCGGCACCTGCGGCGGCTTTTGCCGGCCGACCGCGATGCTCTGCCGCGCGAGGTGCAGCAGAACATCGACATGGAGTCCTACCGAATCCAGCGAACCGGCAGCGGCCGGATCGCGCTCGAGCGCAAGCCGGGCGTGCTGGAACCTGTAGCCACGAAGAGCACGCACGGCGCGGCGCCGGAGGAGCTGGAGGCGCTCTCACGCATCATCGCAGAACTGAACGAACGTTTCGGCTTGAACCTCGGTCCCGAGCACCGTCTGACGCTCGGCCAGATGATGGAGAAGCTGGACGACGACGCAGCGCTCGATGCTGCGGCGCGCGTCAACACGCGCGAGAACGTGCGGCTCACCTTCGACCAGAAGGTCGAGCAGGTGATCCAGGAGATCGTGGACTCGAACTTCGAGCTCTACAAACGCATCACCGACGATCGCGCCTTCGGGGAGGCGGTGAAGAACTTCCTCTTCGACCAGTACCTGCGCGCCCACCGCAACGCTGAGGAGCTGATCAAGCGCGGTGAGTCGAAGACGCTCGAGTTCAAGTCCACGCTCCGCTGGAACCTCAAGGAAGAGCGACAGGACGACCGAGGGGTAACCCACGCGGTGCTTAAGACGATCGCCGCATTCCTGAACACCGAAGGTGGAGATCTCCTGATCGGCGTGGCTGACGATGGCTCGATCGTAGGCATCGAGCGCGACGGGTTCGACACCGACGACAAGTTCATGCGGCATCTCGCGCAGGTCGTGCGCAACGGACTCGGCGATCGCGCCAGCACGTGCATCGACCCTAAGACGCAGGTCGTACAGGGCAAGACCGTCTGCGTCGTGAGCTGCCAGCGCAGCCCGGAGCCCGTGTTCCTGAAGTGGAAGGGAATGGAGACCGGCGCCGACGGCGACTTCTTCGTGCGAAGCGGACCAGGGACGGTTAAGTTGCCACCTGAGAGTGCGCGGGAGTACATCCGCACTCGATTCGCCATCCACAAGACCGCCACGACTCCAGAGCCGCCCGCTGTTAGGGCCGATTGAGGTCGGGCGCCATCAGGGCTCCAGCAAGAGCCTGACCTTGGCGTTTTATGCAGATAGTCTTTGGGGTCAGAGCTTTAGTTTATACAGCGACCGCGCCTGCGTTCCGAGTCTCCGCGCTATAGGGCGTGGCTGGCGCAGGGATTCGGCGCAGCCGCAGCGGCTGGCCGTCCGGGCCAGTTTCGGATGCAGGAAACGGGCACGCCGGCGGGGGTCAAGAGTGCGCGTTTTTGGCTCCGTTTTGCAACCGCCGATTTAGTCACGGCGGGGCTGAGCTTGGAGGCGTATCCAACCGCGCCCCCAAGCTCTTCACCATTGACGCCATCCTCTCCGTCGGCTACCGGCTTCCTTTTTGTCGTGAATCATCCACCTGGTGGCTGATATTCAGCCACCCGATGGCTACATTGCTCCCAAGCTCGCCCGCCACGCCGCTGGCGCCCTACGCGCGGCGCGCTCGCCGACAGCCCGGCCGTGCTGCTGCGCGGTGCGCGACAGACCGAAAACTTCCCCGCAGGAACGACTCTCCTTTGAACGAGGATAACGATCGGCCTTTTTCTCCTTGTATGAAGGAGAATTGCGTGATATCTTCTCCTCAAAAGAAGGAGAATTGGGATGCCACTGCCTGCCAGGCCGATCCTGGACGCGCTGTCGGAGGCGCTTGCGGCCTCTCTCGAGGGCCCGCTGCCGCAGGCCACGCCGCGCAGCGTCCACGGGGCGGTGCGGATGCCCGGCAAGGTGACCGCGCTTCTGGGCATGCGCCGGTCCGGCAAGACCACGTTCCTCCATCAACTGCGGCGCGAGCGGCTGGCGGGTGGCGCCGCGCGGGCGCTCGTGCCGTACGTGAACTTCGAGGACGAGCGGCTGGCGGGACTGCAAGGCACGCAGCTCGGGTTCCTGCTGGAGGAGTACGGGCGCCGCGTGCCCGACGCGAACCGGGCGGGCCCGGTGTTCTGGTGCTTCGACGAGATCCAGGCCGTGCCGGGCTGGGAGCGCTTCGTCCGGCGCCTCCTGGATAGCGGTCGCGCCGAGATCGTGGTGACCGGTTCCTCCGCCGCGCTGCTCTCGCGCGAGATCGGCACGGCGCTGCGCGGCCGAGCGTGGTCGGTGGTGCTCTATCCGTTCAGCTTCGCCGAGGCCCTGGCGCACCGGGGGGAATCCCCTCCGGCCGACCCGGCGCTCGTCGCGGGCGCCGACCGCGGCCGCCTCGAGCACGCGTTCCTTTCGTGGCTCGAGGCCGGCGGATTTCCGGAGGCGCAAGGGCTTCCTGCGGCATCGCGCCGGCAGCTCCTGCGCGATTACGTGGACGTGGCGATCCTGCGCGACGTGGTCGAGCGTCACGGGGTCGGCAACGCGGTGGCCTTGCGCTGGCTCGTGCGGCACCTCCTGGCGAACGCAGCGAGCCCGTTCAGCGTCGAGAAGTTTCATCGCACGCTCAAGAGCCAGGGGATCGCGGTCTCGCGCGACACGCTCCACCACCTGCTCGGTTACCTCGAGGACTGCTTCCTGGTGCGCACCGTGTGGATCGAGGCCGACTCGGAGCGCCAGCGCATGGTCAACCCGCGGAAGGTCTACCCGGTGGACCCGGGCCTCATTCCCCTGTTCGACCGCACGGGCCGGGCGAACATCGGCCATGCGCTCGAGACGGCGGTATTGATCGAGCTGGAGCGGCGGCGATGCGAGGTGACCTACGTGCGCACGCCGGAAGGCTACGAAGTGGATTTCCTGGCCCGCGCGCCGGACGGCGCGGAACACCTCATCCAGGTCTGTGCCGATGCGAGCGACCCCGATACGGCAGGGCGCGAACTGCGCGCGCTCGAGCAAGCGGGCCGACGCTGGCCGCGGGCGCGGCGCTGGCTGCTCGCGCTGACCCACGATCGCACGCCGCTCGATCCGCCCCGGCATGTCACCTGCTGGCCGGCCTACCAGTGGATGCTTGGCGAGGGGGTAGCGGGTTGAGGAGCAATCCGGAGCAGCGAGGGAAAGCAAAAAGACGCGAGCGAGGGGCTCACAGTCGAGGCGTGGACTTCTCCGTTACGGTGACCCGCGACGTGGCTACGAGCCTGACGGCTGACCTCCACCACATCCTCGATGACCTCGGGCTGGCGGACAAAGTTCGGCTCAATGAGGAATAACGGGAGTGCAAACGATGCCGACGCCGACGGAAACGTTGTGGGAGATAGATCCGCACACGACGGCCAAGCACGAGATCCTGCGCCGCTACCTCGAGGCCTGGTTTCCGATCCTCGGCTCCCACCATCATCGCATTGTTTACATCGACGGCTTCGCAGGGCCGGGTCGATACAAGGGGGGCGAGCTGGGTTCCCCCATTATCGCCCTCAATGTGGCGATGAATCACCGGACGACGCTCGGCGGGGAGTTGGTATTCTGGTTTATCGATGAACGCGAGGATCGAATCGAGCATCTGAAGCGGGAGCTCAATGGGATGACGATCCCATCCCGTTTCAAGGTGCGAGCGGAAGCCGGGAAGTTCCACGAGAAAGTCGGTCCCGTGCTTAAGTCCATCGAGGCAGATGGATCGCAGGTCGCACCCACCTTCGCATTCATCGACCCGTTCGGCTTCTCTGGCATCCCCTTCTCGTTGATCGAGGACCTGCTCAAGCATCCGCGATGCGAAGCGTTCATCACCTTCATGGTTGATGCGTTCAACCGGTTCCTTGAACACCCCAAAGACACCGTGGTTCAGCACATCGTGGATGCCTTCGGAACAGATGAGGCCATTCGGATTGCCGAGGCGCCGGGAAACCGGATCGAGAGACTTCGGACTCTCTACCAGTCACGACTGCAGCAGGTGGCCGAGTACGTCCGATATTTTGAGATGAGGGATCGAAATGATCGAACGCAGTACTACCTTTTCTTCGCGTGCAACCACGAACGGGGTCATCTGAAGATGAAGGAAGCGATGTGGAAGGTGGACCCAGACGGGGAGTTCCGATTCTCTGATGCAACGAACCCCAACCAGCTCGTCCTGTTCGAGTCCGACACGACGTCGATTCTCATCGAACAGATACGAAAGGAATTTGCAGGCAAAGGGCTGGTTACGGGAGCCCAGATCCGCAAATTCGTGGAGAACAAGACGGCCTATTTGAAGAGACACATGACGGCTGCATTGCGACTCGAAGAGAAAGCCGGACGGCTCAAGTGTGAACCCACCAAGGTGGACGGCCAACGTCGAAAACGGAACACGTTTCCTGATGGTGCGAGGATCAGTTTTCAGTGAGGAGGCGGACGTGGCGAGGCGACCCGCCCCATGTTCCCAAGGACGGCCCTCAGAGGGCATTTGTCCTCACGGAAACATCCGTGACGAGTTAGAGAGGCCATGAGCGAGAAGTCGACAATCGAGTGGACCGACTCGACCTGGAACCCCGTGACGGGCTGCAACAAGGTCAGCCCGGGGTGCAAGCACTGCTACGCCGAGACCTTCGCGGAACGCTGGCGCGGCATCCCTGGGCATCCCTACGAGCAGGGCTTCGACCTTCGCCTGTGGCCGGATCGCCTTGAGCTTCCCCTTACCTGGAAGAAGCCACGGACGATCTTCGTGAACAGCATGAGCGATCTCTTCCACGAGAAGGTCCCCCTCGACTTCGTCCAGAGAGTGTTCAGCACGATGGAGAGGGCCTCGTGGCATACGTTCCAGATCCTCACCAAACGGTCGGAGCGGCTGGCCGAGCTCGCCCCCGACCTGAACTGGCCTCCGAACGTGTGGATGGGCGTATCGATTGAGACCGCCAAGTACCTCTGGCGCGCCGATCATCTTCGGGAGGTGCCGGCGACCGTGCGGTTCCTATCTCTGGAGCCGTTGCTGGGCCCTTTGGGTACTCTCGACCTGTCCGGCATCCACTGGGTCATCGTCGGCGGAGAGAGCGGACCGGGCGCGCGGCCCATCGAGGCGAAGTGGGTGAGAGAGATTCGGAAACAGTGCCGCGCGGCGAACGTCCCCTTCTTCTTCAAGCAGTGGGGCGGTGTCCAAAAGAAGCGGAATGGCCGCCTCCTCGATGGGCGAACATGGGACGGAATGCCGATGGGCTACCTGCCCAAGCTGGAACAGCGGTGATGCCAGCCTTTCCTACGATGAGCGGTGATGCTGCATGCTGCCCGGTGAGACCGCGAACTCTTCGCTGATGAGTTTGTGTTGCAGGCGACTCCCTACGCTTTCGCGCATCGCGCGCGGCGCTTGACCCCAGATGAGCCGCGATGTATGAAACGATCATGAAGAAGAGTTCACGCGCGCGACAAAGCGCGTTTTCCGCGCCGGACGCCTCCACTCCCCGGCGGCGCGGGCGCCCGCCGATTCTCGGGAAGCCCCTGCGCAAGGTCCATCTCAGCCTGGACGATGCGACGCTCGCGCGTGCGCGCGAGATCGGCAAAGGCGTCACCTCGAGCGGCATCCGCATCGCCGTCGCCGCGTACAAAAACGCTCATGAAGCGATCATGACGAAGAAGTCTCGCGCGCGACAGAGCGCGTTTTCCGCGCCGGACGCCTCCACTCCCCGGCGGCGCGGCCGCCCGCCGATCCTGGGCGAGCCGCTCAAACGAGTGCTGGTCTCTCTCGACCAGGCGAGCATCGAGCGTGCGCGGCGGCGCGGGCGCGGGAATCTCTCCGCCGGCATCCGCGCGGCGCTCGCAGCTACGCAGCACAAGCCCTGATTCAGCGCGCCGGAGGCGGCGCAGGCGTCAGCGTCAGCTTCTCCGCCGAGCTGCTCCGCCCCGTCTGGACCTCGAGCAGCCCGATGAGACGCCGCCAATGTTGGTCGGCCACCTGCCGGTCACCGCGCGCTTGCGCCGCCACAACCGCCTGGTATGCATCTTGGGGTTCAGAGCTTTAGTTTATATAGCGACCGCGCCTGAGTTCCGAGTCTCCGCGCTATAGGGCGCTGCTGGCGCAGGGATCCGGCGCAGCCGCAGCGGTTGGCCGTCCGGCCCGGCCCTCGCAGCGAAATTTAGCCCCCGAAGGATCCCCGCCCCGCAGCGCCTCGCCTCCGGCTCGCGCGCCCAGGAGAGCCGGGAGCGCTGATCCCGTCTCCGATTGCCGATCGGCTCTCACGCACTACGGACCCGTGCAAATGGGGGCAGGGGCGTGCGCCCGTGCCCCGGCGATCGCGTAGCGCCTCGGTGAAGCGGCGCGTTCGACTTCAGGCTCGTCCCGCTCGCTACTCAGGCTCTTGGCAATCGCCTCGGGGGGCGGCGAGCCGTTTCCGGCCTCAGCTCAGCCCGTAGAGGCGCTTGCCGGCGACGGGCATCCTGGCGAGAAGGATGTCGCCCGAGAGCGCCTCGGTGATGTAGAGCGTCTTGAGGTCCGGCCCGCCGAAGGCGCAGTTGTCGAGGTGGTGGTGGCGCGGATCCTCCGAGTGCACGAGGTGGGTGGGCAGCATGTTGGCGTCGAAGCGCCATACGCCCACGCCGAGGTGGCAGACGACGAGCCCGTTCTCCGCGTCCATCTCGATTCCGTCGGGCCCGGCCGCGCCGCCCGAGAGCTGCACCGCGACGCCGGTTTTGGACACCGAGCCGTCGGCCATCAAGGGAAGCCGCCAGATCTGCTGCGAGCGCGTGACCGCGACGTAGACGTGTTTCTCGGTGGTGGAGAGCGTGATGCCGTTCGGGCTCGGCACGTTGTCGGCGAGCCGCTCGAGCGCCCCGTTCGCGCGCAGCCGGTAGACGCGCCCGCTCGGGTCCGTGATCCCGGTCTGGCCCTGGTCGGTGAAGTAGAGATCGCCGTTGGAGGCGAAGTGCAGGTCGTTCAGGCCCTTGAAGCCCTCGCTGTAAGCGGTCTCGAGCAAGGGCTCGATGCGCCCGCGCCCGGGATCGAGCACGAGCAGCCCCTTCTTGTAGTCGCAGACGAAGGCGCGCCCGTCGCGGTGGAATTTGAGCCCGTTCGGCCAGCCGTCGTACTGCACGACCAGGTCCCAATCGCCCTTGGGCGAGATGCGGAAGATGCGGCCGAAGGGGATGTCCACGCAGTAGAGATTGCCCTCGCGGTCGAACGACGGTCCCTCCAGAAAACACTCCACTTCCGCTCCCTGGCGGTTGGGGTCGGACCAGGCGGTGCGGCTTTTCTTGCGGAATTTCTGGGGCAGCGAGGTGAAGACTTCGGCCTTGATCTTTTCGATCGGTTTGAACGGATTGAACATGGCGTTTTCTTCTTCTCTGGCGGCGGGCGCGGGCCCGGGGCCGGAAACCCGCAACTTATTCGATCTTGATTTTCATCGCCCGGATGATCTTGGTCCACTTCTCCGTCTCGCGCTGGATGTGGGCTGCGAACTCCAGCGGGCTGCTCGGGGCGGCCTCGATTCCGCGGTCGAGCAGCGCCTTGCGGATGTCGGGCTGGTTGAGGATTGCCACGGTCTCGCGGTGCAGCCGCTCGATGATCGGCTGCGGGGTCGCCGCGGGCACGACGAAACCGTACCAGTTGGACGCTTCGTAGCCCTTGATCGCCGCCTCGGCGACGGTCGGCACTTCGGGCAGCGCCGGAGAGCGCCTGGCGCCGGTCACCGCGAGCGCACGGGCCTTGCCCGCGCGCACCTGCGGCACGGCGGTGGAGATCACGGCGACGAAGATCTCGATGTGGCCGGCGATGAGGTCGGTGAGCGCCGGACCGCCGCCCTTGTACGGGACGTGGACGAGGTCCACCTTGGCCATGTTCTTGAACAGCTCGCCGGCGAGATGCCCCGGGCTGCCGGTGCCGGAGGTGGCGTAGTTGAAACGGCCCGGTTTCGCGCGCGCGAGGGCGATCAGCTCCTTCAGCGTCTTCACCGGCAGGCTGGGATGCACGATGAAGATGTTCTGGAGCGATACCACCTGGGTGACCGGCGCGAGATCCTTGATCGGGTCGTAGGGGACCTTGCCGACCGCGGGGCTGATCACCAGCGAGCCGATGTGGGCGAGGTGCACGATATACCCATCGGGCGGAGATTTTGCGGTGAAATCGGTCGCGATCACCCCGTTCGCGCCGGGCCGGTTGTCCACGATGAACTGCTGCTTGAAGATCTCGGTGTACTTGGGCGCCATCAGGCGCACCACGAGATCGGTCGCGCCGCCCGGCGGAAAACCGACCACCAGCCGCACCGGCTTCGTCGGATACTCTTGCGCCTGCGCCGGCAGCGCGAGCGCAAGCGCGCTGAACGCCGCCGCAGCGAGACGGGCGGCAAAGAAGGCCAAGGCGCCGCTGCGATCGTGCTTCATTTTTCCCCTCGAAATGCCTTTGTCCAGGAATGGCGGCCGCGCGCGAGCCCCGCTCAATTGGCCTTGACGCCCGCCGCCTTGATCACCTTCGCCCACTTGGCGATCTCGGACTTGATGTAGGCGCCGAATTCCTCGGGCGTGCCGGGCGCGGCGTCGAGCCCCTGGTTGAACAGGAACTGCTTCACTTCCTGCGAGTTGAGCACCGTGGTGAAGTCCTTGTTCAGGCGCTGGATCACCGCGCGCGGGGTCTTCGCGGGCACGAGCACCCCGTACCAGTTGTTCGCTTCGAACCCCGGAAGCCCCGCCTCGGCGACGGTGGGAAGCTCCGGCACCAGCGCCGAGCGCTTGGCGGTGGTCACCGCGAGCGCGCGGATCTTGCCCGCCTTGATGTGCGCGACCGAGCTCGCGGCGGTGGCGAAGATGAGATTGATGTTGCCGGCGAGCAGATCCACCATCGCCGGCCCGCCGCCCTTGTAGGGCACGTGGGTGATTTTCGTTCCCGCCTGGAGGTTGAACAGCTCCAGCGCGAGATGGCCAGCGCCGCCCACCCCGGAGGAGCCGCCGTTGAGCGGCTTGCTCTTGGCGAGCGCGATCAGCTCCTTCACCGTCTTGACCGGAACCGAGGGGTGCACCACCAGGATGTTGGTCGAGTCCACCGCGCGGGTGACCGGCGCGAAGTCCTTGATCGGATCGAAGGGCAGCTTCTCGTAGAGGCTCGGATTGATCGCGAGCGCGGCGATCGTGCCCATCAGCACCGTGTAGCCGTCGGGATTGGCCTTGGCGACGATGTCGGCCGCGATATTGCCCGCCGCACCGGGGCGGTTGTCCACGATCACCTGCTGGCCGAGCAGCTCGGTGAGCTTGGGGGTCATGGCGCGCGCCGTGGTGTCGGTGCCGCCGCCGGGGGCGAACCCCACCACCAGCCGGATCGGCCGGTTCGGATATTCCGCGGCGAGAGCCGCCGGCGGAAGAGCTGCGATGGCCAGCAGGATGGCGGCGAGCTTCATCTTGTCCTCCTCGAGGCGTGACACGCGAGCGGATTATATCCCGGGGCGAGCGGTCGGCCCGTCACGGGCCGGCGGAGGCGAGCCGTGCCGCCAGCCGCAACGCGTACTCCAGCGCGCCGGGATCGGCGCGCCCCTGGCCCACGATGTCGAAGGCGGTGCCGTGCGCCGGCGTGGTGAAGACAGTGGCGAGCCCCGCGGTGACGGTGACTCCGCGGTTGAAGCCGAGGAGCTTGGTCGCGATCTGGCCCTGGTCATGGTACATCATCACCACGCCGTCGAATTCCCCGCGCTTCGCCCGCAGGAAGATCGTATCCGCAGAGATCGGGCCCGCGACCTCGATGCCCTCGGCGCGGAGCTTCTCCACCGTGGGGCGGATCACGCGGATCTCCTCGTCGCCGAAAAGCCCGTTCTCGCCGCAGTGGGGATTGAGCGCGGCGACCCCGATGCGAGGCTGCGCGCGGCCCATCGCGCGCAGCGTGCGGTGCGCGAGATGCACCGCGTCCGCGATGCGCTCGGGCGTGATCAGGTCGAGCGCCTGGCGCAGCGCCACGTGCGAGGTCACGCGGAAGGTGCTGAATTCCGGGATCACGTTCATCTCGCCGAAGAACCCGCGGTGGCCGGTCAGCGCCGCGAACATCTGGTGCTCGTCGTGGTAGCTCCAGCCCCCGCGGTGCAGCGCCATCTTGTTGAGCGGCGCGAAGCAGATGCCGTCGAGCTTGCGCTCGAGCGCGAGAGCGATCATGTATCTCAGCGTTTCGCCCGCCACGCGGCCGGACTCCTCGGACACCTCCCCGCGCCGGATGCGTGCCGGATCGAGGTTGCCGAGGTCCACCAGCGGCACGCCCTCCGCAGGCCAGCGCACTTCGTCAATCGAGGCGTGAACGCGATAGCCGAACCGCACACCCGCATCGCGCATGCCGAGCTCGAGCACGCGCGCGTCGCCCACGACCACCACGCGCGCGGCCTCGGCGGCCGCCCCCGAGGCGAGGAGCCTCGCGCTGATCTCGGGGCCGATGCCGGTGGCATCCCCCAGCATGAGGCCGATGACCGGTTTGTTCATGGGAGCGAGGAGGTCGCGCGGCGATGCGATGAAATGAAGAGAGTCCCGTTCGGAGCCTGCAACCCAGCCCGGCTCGAACCGCCGGTCCGGGACAGGAGCGGTCCCTTTATTTCGCGCGCCCGCGCCCGATCGCGAGGAGCCGCGTGAGCTCGCGCGCGCTCTTGAGCCTGTCCAAATTGAACACCAGGTCCACGATTTTATCCGCATTCGGCCGCGGCAGTCCGCCCCACGCCGCGCATTCGCGAAACTTCTGCGCGAGCTCCTCGTCGCTCATCGGGTTGGCGGGGCTGCCCTTGCCGAAGTCGGCGCGCCCGGAGACCGTCCCGCCGCCGGCGAGCTCGATCTCGATGATCGTGGTCATCTTCTCGTAGCCCGCGGCCTCGGCCTCCGGATGCACGCCGAATTCGATTCGCTCGATCATCTTCTGCACGTCGCGGCGGTTGACCACGCGGTCGGTGAACTCGGCGAGCCCGGCTTTTCGTTCGAGCAGCAGGATCGCCATGCAGAACTCCATGCTGAACTTGGCCTGCAACTCGTTTTTCGGCCGGTGATGGATCAGCGCGTTCGGCATATGGCGGTTGGTCCCGACCCTGACCCGCACTACCTGCTCCGGGCGGATGTCGTGGCGCCGTATGAGCTCGAGCATGAGCCCCATGCCCGGATGCGTGAGCGAGCCCGAGGGATGCGGCTTGATCGAGACGCCGGGAAACGCGAAGGTCCACGGATTGCCGAGCTTGCCTTCGATCGCCGCGGGATCGTAGCCGCCGCCCGCCGCCTGGAAGAAGCCGCGCGGGGCCTCGAGCACGACCGGCGTCGCGGTCCAGCCGAGCCGCGCCAGCTCGGCGGCGAGCACGCCGGACTCGCACGAGCGGCCCGGATGGAAGGGCTTGGTCATGGTGCCGAAGTTCTCGCGCAGCCCCGCCGCCTGGCTGCCGGCGATGCCGAGCGCGCGGCGCGTGCGCTCGAGATCGAGCCCGAGCATGCGCGCCGCGCCCGCGGCCGCCGCGAACGTGCCGACGGTGGCGGTGGTATGGAAACCATGATCGTAGTGGCGGGGGTTGATCGCCTCGGCAATCTTGGTTTCGACCTCGACCGCGATCTGGTAGGCGGTGAGCAGCTCGAGGCCGGAACGGTTGTCGCGCTCGGCGAGCGCCAACACCGGCGGCAGCGCCGGGGCGGTGGGGTGGGTGAGCAGCCCGTAGACCCGGTCCTTCGCCACCGCGAGCTGCGTGTCGTCGTAATCGTCGGCGTGGATCGCGATGCCGTTCGCGAACGCCGCGAAGCGCGCCGGCACCTTCAGCTTCGTTCCGATCACGGTGCAGCCCCTGTCGGTCGGGCAGCCGAGCGACTCGAGGTAGCGGCGCACGAGCCGGCCCGACTCGGCGGCGTTGCCGGCGAGCGCGAGCCCCAGCCCGTCGAGGATCGAGCGCTTGCCGAGGTGCATCACCTCGCGCGGGATGCGGGAGGCGCGGGTTTCGGTGATGAAGCGCGCGACGTAGGCGGTGAGCGAGGTTTCCTTCGAGATCGGCATGTTCGTGGCGGCGAATGGAAAGCCGCTTAAATATCACATCTCGCGCCTTCGCGCCACGGGATGGAGCGCCGGAAACTTCTCCGGAAAGACTGTACAATGCGTTCTCGCGCGAGGGAAGGAAATACGCATGGGCGCAACGATCGCCGAGAAAATCCTCGGCGCGCACGCCGGCGGCGCGCCGGCCAGAGCGGGCGAGGTGGTCGTCGCGGAAGTGGATTTCGCGATGATCCACGATGCGCGTGCCGCCAACGCGCTCAAGCGCATCGCAGAGCTCGGCGCCGGGCGGCTGCCGCGCGCCGCGCGGCTCGCGCTGGTGCTCGACCACTATTCCCCGCCGCCGCACGTGGAGGCCGCGAACATCCACGCCGCAATGCGCGAATTCGCGCAGGCGAACGGCGCCGTGCTCTACGACATCGGCGACGGCATCTGCCACCAGGTGCTGCCGGAGGGCGGGCATTTGACCTGTGGCGATCTCGTGGTCGGCACCGACACGCACTCGACCACCTACGGCGCCTTCAACGCGTTCGGCACCGGCGTGGAGGGCACCGATGTGGCGGCCGTGATGCTCACCGGCCGGCTCTGGTTCCGGGTGCCCGAGACGATCCGCGTGGAGCTCGTGGGCAGGCTCCAGCCCGGCGTGTGGGCGAAGGACGTGACGCTCAAGTTGCTCGGCATGCTCGGCGCGGAGGGCGCCAACTACCGCGCGCTCGAGTACGGCGGCGAGGCGGTGGCGGCGATGGAAATGGACGACCGCATGACGCTCGCCAACCACGCCGCGGAGCTCGGCGCCAAGGCGGCGCTGCTCGAGGCGGACGAGAAAACGATCGCGTGGCTGAAGGCGCGCGGCGCGCGCGAGCCCCGGCCGGTGCGGGCCGATCCTGACGCCCGCTACGCGCGGCGCATCGAGCTCGACGCGGCAGCCCTCGAGCCGCAGGTCGCGCACGAGCACCGCATCGACCGCGTGAGCGCCGTGGCGCAGCTCGCGGGCCGGCGCGTTGACGCCGCCCTGATCGGCACCTGCACCAACGGGCGCCTCGACGACCTGCGCCAGGCGGCTGCGATCCTGGCGGGGCGGCGCATCGCGCGGGGCGTGCGCATGATCGTCACCCCCGCCTCCCGCCAGGTCTATCTCGCCGCGGCGCGCGAAGGGCTGCTCGAGGCGCTCGCCGCGGCGGGCGCCTCGGTCGAGGCGGCGGGCTGCGGCACCTGCGTCAACATCACCGGCCACTATATCCCGGGCGACGGGCAGACCGTGATCTCGAGCGCCAACCGCAACTTCCAGGGCCGGCTCGGCAACCCGAGCGCGGAGATCCTCATCGCCTCGGCGGCCACCGTGGCGGCCTCCGCGCTGACGGGCCGCGTCACCGATCCGCGCGAAGTGGCCGGCGGGCGGTGGCGCCCCGCGAAAGCCGCTTGAGGAGCCATGCAACCGCCGATGAACGCGGAGCGGCGCGAACCGGCCCGGGCGAGCTCCACGCATCCGGTCGGCGCGTGCCGGCGTCCATCCACGGCTGAACAGTTCTGGAAACTCGAATGACGACCCCGATCCGCGGCCCCGCCTATCTGCTCGGCGACGCGATCAACACGGATATTCACTGCTCGAGCAAGTACCACCCGGGGCGCGACAGCGCTTTTCTCGCACGGCACGCCTTCGAGCAGGTCGCGCCGGGATTCGCCGCGCGCTTCGTGCAGGGCGGCGTGATCGTCGCCGGGGAAAACTTCGGGATCAATTCCTCGCGCGAGCAGGCGGTGCAGGTGATGCGCCTGATGGGGGTGGCCGCGGTCGTCGCGCGCTCCTTCGGGCGGCAGTTCTTCCGCAACGCGATCAACAACGGGATGCCGGTGGCCGAATGCGATCTGCCGGGCGTGGCCGAGGGCGACGAGATCGTCGTGGATCTTGCCGCGGGGCGAATCGCCGTCCCGGCGCGCGGCGTCGCGCGCGAGATCGCGCCGCTGCCCGCGGCGGTGCGGGCGCTGCTCGCCGCAGGCGGGCTGATCCCGTTCCTCAAGGCGCATCCCGACTGGAAAGCGCCGGCGGCGGGGTGAGGCAACGGGCGAGGCGGAGCGGAGGGGAGCGATGAAAATCGAGCGAGTGGAAGTGTTCGGCGTCGCGGTGCCGCTCGTCGGCGAGTTCAAGAACGCCTATCTCTCGAAATCGGTGGTGAAGAGCGTGGTGGTGCGCGTGACCGCGACGGGGGGCGCGGTCGGGCTCGGCAACGTAGATCCCACGCCCGGCTATTCCAAGGAGCGCACCGAGGACCACCTGCGCGTGCTGCGCGAGAGGCTCGCGCCGCTGGCCCTCGGCATGGATCCCGCCAACATCCACGCGCTGCTCGCGCGCATCGAGCCGGCGGTGCCCGGCTTCCTCGACTCCAAGGCGGCGCTCGAGATGGCGTGCGTGGATCTGGCGGCGCGCGCCGCCGGCGTGCCGGTCCATACCTACCTCGGCGGCGCCGTGAAGGAGCGGCTCGCGTTCAACGCCTGGATCGGCATCCTGCCCCCGGAGCAGGCCGCGCGCGAGACCCTGGAATGGAAGCGCCGGGGCTTCCGCTCGGCCAAGATCAAGGTCGGCGGCGGGATCGAGGCGGACCGCGACCGCGTGCAGGCGGTGCGCGAGGCGGTGGGCGGCGAGTTCCAGCTCCGCATCGATGCGAACGCGGGCTACGACGCCGCGACCTCGATCCGGCTCGCGGAAATGGTCGCGCCCTACGGCCTGCAGCTCTTCGAGCAGCCGGTGCCGGCCGAGGACCTCGCCGGCATGGCGCGGGTGCGGCGCGCGGCGAACGCGGTGGGGCTGGCGGTGATGGCCGACGAGTCGGTGCTCGATCACGCGAGTCTCATCCGCATCATCCGGGCGGAGGCCGCCGACATCGTCAAGGTGAAAGTGATGAAGCAGGGCGGCTTGCTCAACACGCGGCGCATGATCGCGACGGCGGAGGCGGCCGGCGTGCGCTGCGTGGTCGGCCACGGCTTCGGTCTCGGCATCAATACCATGGCCGAGATCATGCTCGCGGCGACCTCGGCGAACGTGCTCGACGGCCTCGAATGCGTGGGACCGCTCAAGACGGCGGACGACATCGTCACCCGCAAGCTCGATCTCGGCGCGGGCAGCATTGCGCTGCCGCCCGGGCCGGGGCTCGGCGTCGCGCTCGACGAGGCGAAGCTCGCGAAGTACCGCTTCGAGCTCGAAGCGGCGGTGTGACCCGGAGCATCTGCACGCCAATGCGCGAAGGCGCAAAGAGAGTCTCGTTGCGAAAATCCGATCCCCATCCGCCCGATTCCGGGTCTCCTCGCGTCCTCGCGCCCTTGCGTCGAGGTTGCAGGCGATGAGCGCCGAATCGCCCAGACGCAGGCTGCGCCGCAGGCTGGCGAGCGGGCCGCTCGTCGTCGCGCCGGGCGTCTACGACGCCTATGGCGCGCGGCTCGCGCAGCAGGCGGGGTTCGAGGCGGCCTATCTCACCGGCAACGGCGTGTCGGCATGCCTGCTCGGGCAGCCCGACGTGGGGCTGGTGGACCTCACGCTCATGGCTTCCCATGCGCGCCGCATCGCCGCTTGCATCGCCATCCCGCTCATCTGCGATGCCGATACCGGTTACGGCAACGCCGTCGCCGTGCGCCGCACGGTGGAGGAGTTCGAGGCGGCGGGCGTGGCCGCGATCCACCTCGAGGACCAGGTCTCGCCCAAGCGCTGCGGGCAGCTGCCCGGCGCGCGCCCGGTCGTCGCGCTCGAGGAGGCGCTCGGCAAGATCGAGGCGGCGCTCGCCGCACGCCGCGATCCCGATTTCATCGTCATCGCGCGCACCGACGCGGCCGAGGGGCTCGGGCTCGACGAGGCGATCCGGCGCGCCCGTGCCTTCCATGCGGCGGGTGCCGACGCGGTCTTCGTCGAGCTGAAGGGCGGGCCGGGGATCGTCGAGCAAATCCGGCGCGTGACCTCGGAGGTCGCCGCGCCCTGCCTCGTCAACATGGGAGCGGGCGGCCCGCTCGAGGCGCTCGGCGCCGAGGCGCTCGCGCAGCTCGGCGTGCGCATCGCGATCTACCCGGGGCTCGCGCGCGCGGCGGCAGGCTACGCGATCCGCGAGGCGCTCGCCGCCCTCAAGCGCGACGGCAGCCTGGCCGCCCTGCGCGGCCGGATGCTGGGATTGCACGAATACAACGAGGCGCTCGGCCTGGGCGAAATCGAAGAGTGGGAAAGGAAATATCTGAGGTAGGGGCCGGGAGCGCCGGCAAACGCGATAAATTTCTTTCGTTCACCCGTTCCGGCACCTGTATGGAAGTCACGAGAACCTTGGCGAAGTTCGTCGCGGAGCACCGCTACGGCGATGTCCCGGAAAAAGTGCGGCACGAGGCGGCGCGCTCGTTTCTGAACTGGGTGGGATGTGCGGTCGGGGCGAGCCGCCACGAGACGGTCGAGCGCGCGCTCGCGGCGCTCGCCGAGTTCTCGGGCCCGCGCGAGGCGACGGTGCTCGGGCGCGGCGACCGGCTCGACATCCTGCTCGCGGCGCTGATGAACGGGATCACCTCTCATACCTTCGATTTCGACGACACGCACTTGAAGACCATCATCCACCCGAGCGGGCCGGTCGCCTCCGCCATCCTCGCGCTCGCCGAGCATCGCCCGGTCCGGGGCGAGGATTTCCTGCACGCCTTCGTGCTCGGGGTGGAGGTCGAGTGCCGCATCGGCAACGCGGTCTATCCGGCGCACTACGACGTGGGCTGGCACATCACCGGGACCGCGGGCGTGTTCGGCGCTGCGGCGGCGGCGGGCAGGCTGCTCGGGCTCGACGAGCGGCGGATGACCTGGGCGCTCGGCATCGCGGCGACCCAGGCGTGCGGGCTGCGCGAGATGTTCGGCACCATGACCAAGCCCTTCCATCCCGGGAACGCGGCGCGCAACGGCCTGCTCGCGGCGCTGCTCGCGCGCAGGGACTTCACCAGCTCGAGCCAGGGAATCGAGGCGAAGCGCGGCTTCGCGCGCGTCGCCTCGGCCGAGTTCAAGCCGGGGGAAATCACGGACCGGCTGGGCGAGACCTGGGAGATCGCGGCGAACACCTACAAGCCCTTCGCCTGCGGCATCGTCGAGCATCCGGCGATAGACGGCTGCATCCGGCTGCGCAACGAGCACGGGCTCGAGGCCGAGCACATCGAGAGCGTCGCGCTCGGCGTGCATCCGCTGGTGCTGGAGCTCACCGGCAAGAAAGAGCCCCGCACCGGGCTCGAGGGCAAGTTCAGCGTCTATCACTCGTGCGCGGTGGCGATCATCCACGGCGCGGCGGGCGAGGCGCAGTACAGCGACGCCTGCGTGCGGGACCCGGCGGTAGTCGCGCTGCGCGGGCGGGTGAGCGCGGAGGTGGAGCGCGGTGTGCGCGAGGATCAGGCGCGCGTCGTGATCCGGCTCAAGGACGGCAGGAGGCTCGAGTGCTTCGTCGAGCACGCGATCGGCAGCCTCGGCAATCCGATGAGCGACGCTGACTTGGAAGCGAAGTTCCGGGGGCTCGCGCAAGGCATCCTGTCGCCGCCGGAGACGCAGCGCCTGATCGAGCTGTGCTGGGAGGTGGGGCGGCTCGAGGACGCGGCCGAGATCGCGCGCGCCTCGGTGCCGGGAGCTGCGGCGCGGCGCAGGGGCCGGGGCGGTTGAGCGCGCAACGGCGCCGCCCGTTCCGCTTCGCCGCCGCCCTTGCTCGCCGGGGGAAGGGCGAGAGCGCAGCGAGCGAGGGCTCGGATCCGCGCGCGCCCGTCAGGCGGCGCGGCGCGCGGTTTTTTCCGCGGCGGCCTTCGCTTTCGCGATCAGACCGGTCGCCTCGAGGTCGGCGCGCAGCGCGCGCTTCGCCTCCTCGCTCATCGGCAGGCACGGCGCGCGCACCGGGCCGCCTGCCATGCCGATCAGCTCCATCCAGTACTTCTGCTCGGCGATCGCCATGGTCCCGCTGCTGCCATAGCCCGGGATCCACTTCGCGAGCACCGAGCGCAGGGGGTTGAGGCTGCGGCAGATCTCGACCGCGCGGTTCATGTCGCCGGCGAGCGCCGCGCGGTAGTAATCGTTGACCGGCGTGTAGCCAGGCACCTGGTAGAGATGCGGGCAGTAATTGAGCAGCCAGCGGTCGCCGCACACCGCGACGTTGTAGAGGAACGGCGCCTCGTCCGCGACGCTCACCTCGATCTCGCGGCCCACCGCGTCGCGCAGCGCGGTGGTGGGCTGGGGCTTGGAGACGCCCTGCTTGAAGCCGCAGATATTGGGCAGCGCGGCGAGCCGCTTCGCGAGCCGCGGCGAGATCGGGTAGGTCGCCTCGGTGTTGAAGAGGATGACGCCGATGTCCACGCGCTCGCACACGAAGCGGTAGTACTCGAACACCGCGTCGTCTCCGCGCGCGGCGACGTAAGGCGTCAAGATGATGACGAAATCGGCGCCCGCCGCCTGCGCGTGCTGCGCGAGCTTCACCGCCTCGTACGGGTTCTGGTGATGGCAGCCGGCGATGATCGGCACGCGCCCGCGCGCGACCTCGACGTTGATCTCGACCAGCCTCATCCGCTCCTCGTTGGTGAGCGCCCAGAACTCGCCGACGTTGCCGATGCAGTAATGTCCTTCGATCTCGAGCTCGGAGATGCAGCGTTCGAGATTGGCGGCGTTGCCCGCCTCGTCGAGCCGGTCGTCTTCGGTGAAGATCGTGGGCAGCGCGGTCCACACCCCCTTGAGGACCGCTCTCGCGTATTCCTTCGCTTCGTGCTTGCGATATTTCATGGTTTGCTCCCGCGGGGCGCCGCGCCCCGCGCTCGAGCTTAGCAAATCGCCTGCGCCCGCGCCAAATCGGGCGCCGCCGTATCACCAGGTGAGCCCGCGGGCGCGCGCCGGAGCTAACATCGGCCCGGGGGTGCGGATCGGAATATACTTGCCCGGGGAAGGCCCGGGCCACCTTCGGGAGGAGCCATGCGGATGACTGCCTCACGCCGCGAGTTCGCGCGGTTCGCCGTCACACTGGTCGCTGCGAGCCCGTTTGCAACGAGCCCCTCGTTCGCCCGGCGCAATCCGCCGCTCCCGATCGTGCCGTTCGCGCGAGGCGGGCGCACCGGCTCCCGGCGAGGGGGTTGGTTTGGGGGCGGAGACGGGGCGCGGCCGCCGGGTTCGTGGCAGGGCGCTCTCCGGTGGCTCGCCGCCGCGCTGCTCGCGCTGGCGTCGCTCGGTGCGAGCCCGGGGTTCGCTCAGAAGTATCCGACCAAGCCGATCCGTCTGATCGTGCCGTTCGCGCCCGGCGGCGGCACCGACACCTTGGCGCGGCCCATCGCGCAGCGCCTCACCCAGGTCTTCGGGCAGACCGTCGTCGTGGACAACCGCCCGGGCGCTGGCGGTTCCGTCGGCGCCGAAATGACAGTGCGCGCGGAGCCCGACGGCTACACCATCATCATCGTCTCGGGCAGCTTCGGCGCCAACGCCGCGCTGCACAAGCTTCCCTACGATTCGGTCAAGGACATCCAGCCGATCATCCTGGTGGGCACCACCGGGTTGCTCGCCACGATGCACCCGAGCGCCCCGATCAAGAGCACCTCGGAGCTGATCGCCTATGCGCGCGCCAACCCCGGCAAGCTCAATTTCGGCTCCGCGGGCGCGGGCGGGCTCGGGCATCTCGCGCTGGAGCTTTTCAAGCTCGAGACGAAGACGCAGATCACGCACGTGCCGTACAAGGGCAGCGGTCCGGTGATGACGGCGCTGCTCGCCGGGGAGGTCCACTCGAGCTTCAGCAGCCTCGTGCCGAGCATCCCGCACGTGAAGGCGGGACGGCTGCGGCCGATCGCCATCACCACGCCGCGCCGCAGCACGGCGCTGCCGGAGGTGCCGACCGTCGGGGAGACGGTGCCGGGCTTCGAGGTCGTGCACTGGTACGGGATCTGGGGCCCGAAGGGGCTGCCGCCCGCCATCGTGAAGCTCTGGAACACCGAGGTCGCGAAGTTCATCCACACTGAAGAGATGAAGAAGCAGCTCGCCGCGGAAGGGCTCGAGCCGGCGGGCGGCCCGCCCGAGCAGTTCCTGGAACGCGTCCGCAGCGACGTGGAGAAGTGGAAGCGGGTGGTGCGCGAAGCCGGGATCGTCGTCGGCCAGTGACGGGGGGCGGTGCGATGGCGGAAAACGGAGGCCGCCTCCCGCTCGCGCGAGAGCTCGCCGAGCGCGTGTGCGCGGTGCGTTACGAGGATTTGCCGCCCGCGGTGGTGCGCGCGTGCCGGGTCGCGGTGCTCGACACGCTCGGCGTGATGCTCGCCGGGTCGCTCGAAGAGGCGCCCCGCATCGTCGAGCGGGTGCTCGGGCTCGGCAATGACGAAGGGCCGTGCCTCATCTTCGGGAGCGCCAGGCGCGCGCGGCCGCTCGATGCGGCGCTGGTGAACGGCACCGCTGCCCACGCGCTCGATTTCGACAACACGGCGAAGAGCTTCGGCGGGCACGCCTCTGCCGTGATGGTTCCCGCGCTCCTCGCCGCAGCGGAGGCGCACGGCTGCTCCGGGCGCGATGTGCTGCTCGCGCACGCGGTCGGTTACGAGCTCGGCGCCCGCCTCGGGCGCTGCGTGAACCCGCACCACACCGAGAAAGGCTGGCACCCGACCGCGACCCTGGGCGTGTTCGCGGTCGCTGCCGCCTGCGCGCGGTTGCTCGCGCTCACCGCCGAGCGCACGGCAACGGCGCTCGCGCTCGCCGCCTCGCTCGCCTCGGGTATCAAGGCCAATTTCGGCACCATGACCAAACCGCTGCATGCCGGCCATTGCGCGCGCTCCGGCCTGCTCGCTGCGGCCCTCGCGCGCGAGGGCTTCACGGCGAATGCAGCCGCGCTCGAGCACCGGCAGGGGTTCTTCAACGTGTTCGAGGGCGAGGGGCACTACGACGCGCGGCGGGCGCTCGAGGGCTGGGACGAGTGGGAGATCGTCGAGCCCGGGGCGAGCTACAAGCTCTATCCCTGCTGCTACAGCACGCACGCGGCGGTGGAGGCGGCGCTCAACCTCGTGCGCCGGCACGGCCCGTTCGAGGCGCGCGCGATCGCGCGGGTGGACATCGCCACGCCCGCGCGCGGGCTGGCCCACACCGACCGGCCCGCGCCGGTGAGCGGCCTCGACGCAAAGTTCAGCGTGCAGTACTGCGTCGCCCGGGCGCTGCTCGCGGGCCGGATCGCGTTCGAGCATTTCGAAGGCGAGGCCCACCGCGATCCGGAGATCCGCGAGATGCTGCCGCGCGTTCACGCGGCGCCGTACCGCGGCGTGCCCTTCGCCGAGGACGATCCTTTCGACGCCGAGCTCACGGTGACGCTCGCCGACGGGAGCAGGCTGCACGAGAAGGTGGATCGCCCCCTCGGGCGCAGCTCGGAGAACCCGATCCCTCCGGAGCGGCTGGAGGCGAAGTTTCTCGAATGCGCCGCTCGCGCGCTCGGGCCGCAGGGCGCAGCGGACGCCTGCCGCGCGATCGGCTGCTTCGAGCGGCTCGGCTCCGTACGCGAGCTCACGCGCCTGCTCGAGCCGGCGGGACGCATCGCGGAGGCTGGGCAGCCGCGGGCGGCACGGCCCGAAGGATTGCATCGGAAGGAGCGAGTGAAGTGAAGCAGCTCGACGTCGTGGTGGTGGGCAAGGGCAACGCGGCGCTCTGCGCGGCGCTCGCGGCGCGCGAGGCGGGCGCGGCAGTGGCGATGCTGGAGGCCGCTCCCGAGGAGGAATCCGGCGGCAACAGCCGCTTCGCCGGGGGCGTGATGCGCTTCGCCTACCGCACCGTGGACGACTTGAGAAAGATCGCCGACATCGGCGAGGAGGAGGCACGCAACACCGACTGGGACAGCAACTCGGTCGAGGAATTCTACGACGATCTCTACCGCGTCACGAGCTACCGCACCGATCCCGACCTCTCGGAGACGCTGATCACGCGCAGCTTCGACACCATGGTCTGGCTGCGCGGGCAGGGCGCGAGCTTCGTGCCGAACTACGCGGCGCAGTCGGCGATCGTCAACGGGCGGCGCCGGTTCTTCGGGCGCTTCCCGCTGACGGTGAACGGCGGCGGAGCCGGCCTGGTGGAGGCGCTCACGCGCACCGCGGCGCGCAAGGGTATCGAGATCCACTACCAGACGCGCGCGGTCTCGCTCATCTACGACGGGGAGCGGGTGCGGGGCGTGCATGCGAAGAGCCGCGGCAAGCCGGTGCAATTCCACGCCCGGGCGGTGGTGCTCGCCTGCGGCGGCTTCGAGGCC
>DATLZE010000071.1:0-4908 GCA_035574195.1 Burkholderiales bacterium
CCGGTGCGGCGCGAGCCGGCGCGGCTCGACGCCCGGGAGCGGGCGCTCGCCGCGGCGCTGCAGGAAGGGCTCGCGCTCGTGCCGCGGCCCTACGCCGCGCTCGCCGCGCGGGCCGGGATGAGCGAGGAGGAGGCGATCGCGCGGCTCGCCGCCTGGCTCGAGTCCGGCATCGTCAAGCGCCTGGGGCTGGTCGTGCGGCACCACGAGCTCGGCTATCGGGCCAATGCGATGGTCGTGTGGGATGTACCGGATGAGCGGGTCGCGGAGTGCGGCCGGCGTATCGCGGCGGTGCCCTACGTGACGCTGTGCTATCGCCGCGCGCGCGTGCCGCCGCAGTGGTGTTACAACCTCTACTGCATGATCCACGGGCGAAGCCGCACGCACGTGCTCGCGCAGCTCGCGCATCTCGATGCGTGCTGCGATCTCGTCGGCTATCCGTACGAAGTGCTGTTCAGCCGCCGCCGCTTCAAGCACACTGCGGCGCGCTACGTCGAGGCGACGCATGGATGAATTCGACCGTGCTATCGTCGAGCACCTGCAGGCGGGCTTTCCACTCACCGCGCGGCCGTTCGCGGCCGTGGGGCGGGCGCTCGGGCTCGACGAGTCCGGCGTGATCGAGAGGATCCGCAGGCTGCTCGCCGAGGGCGTTCTCACCCGCTTCGGGCCGATGTTCGACATCGAGCGCCTGGGGGGCGCGTTCTCGCTCGCAGCGCTCGCCGTGCCGCGCGCCGACTTCGAGCGCGTCGCCTCCCTGGTCAACGCCCTGCCCGAGGTGGCGCACAACTACGAGCGCGACCACGAATACAACATGTGGTTCGTGCTGGCGGCCGAGGAGCCGGAGGGGATTGCGCGGGCGATCGCGAAAATCGAGCGCGAGACAGGACTCGAGGTGCTCCACCTTCCCAAGCTCCGCGAGTACTACATCGGGCTGCGGCTGGAGGCGGCTGCGTGACCCCAGGGTCCATGTTCGGTGCCCGGGATTCGGCGAGGGAGGTTCGAGGTGTTGCGGCGACCACCCAGCCCGGGGCCCGGACCGGGCCCGAGCCCCGGACCGGGAATCCTGAGCCGCGAACGGTGAGCTGCGAACTCGACGCGCTCGATCGCCGCATCGTGGTGGCGACCCAGGCGGGACTGCCGCTCGAGCCCGAGCCCTACGCCGCCGTCGCGCGTGCGGTCGGCGCCGCGCCCGAGGAGGTGCTGCGGCGGCTCGAGCGCATGCTCGCAGCCGGCGCAATCCGCCGTATCGGCGCAGTACCCAACCATTACGCGCTCGGCTACACGGCGAACGGCATGTCGGTGTGGGACGTGGAGGACGCGCGGGTGGACGAGCTCGGTGCGCGCGTGGGCGCGCTCGAGTTCGTGAGCCATTGCTACCGGCGCCCGCGCGTGCCGCCGCGCTGGCGCTACAACCTCTTCGCCATGGTGCACGGCCGCGACCGCGAGGAAGTCGAATGGAAGGTCGGCAAAATCGCGGAGCTGCTCGGCGAGGCCTGCCGCGCGCACGAGGTGCTCTACAGCAGGCGCATTCTGAAGAAGGCCGGCGTGCGCCTCAAGGGCGGCGATGAAGCGACGCGGTGACGCGGCGACGCGAAACGGGATGCGGGCAAAGGGGCGACGAGCGTGTTCAGGATTTCGCAGTTCATGAAGGAAGTGGCGCGCCCGACGGCGCTCGCCGCTGCACGCCGGCCTTCGGGCCCGGTCGTGATCTGGAATCTCGTGCGGCGCTGCAACCTCGCGTGCAAGCACTGCTATTCCATCTCCGCCGACCGCGATTTCCCGGGCGAGCTTTCGACCGCGGAAGTGTTCGCGGTGATGGAGGATCTTTGGAATTTCGGGGTGCGCGTATTGATCCTCTCGGGCGGGGAGCCGCTGCTCAGGGCCGACCTCTTCGACATCGCGCGCCGCGCCAAGGCGATGGGCTTCTACACCGCGCTTTCCTCGAACGGCACGCTGATCGACGGTGCGATGACCCGCCGCATCGCCGCCGCCGGCTTCGACTACGTCGGCATCTCGCTCGACGGAATGCGCGACACGCACGACCGCTTCCGGCGCTGTGCAGGCGCCTTCGAGCGCTCGCTCGCCGCGCTGCGGCTGTGCCGCGACGCCGGGCTCAAGGTCGGCGTGCGCTTCACGCTCACGCGCGACAACGCCGGCGATCTTCCGGCGCTGCTCGCGCTGGTGGAGGAAGAAGGCATCCCGCGCTTCTATTTCTCGCACCTCAATTACGCCGGGCGCGGCAACGTCAACCGCGGGCACGACGCGGACCACCGGCTCGCGCGCCGGGCGGTGGATTTGCTGTTCGAAACTTGCTGGCAGCACACCGTGCGCGGGCTCGAACGCGACTACACCACCGGCAACAACGACGCGGACGGCGTCTATTTCCTGATCTGGGTCGGGCGGCGCTTTCCGGAGCGCGCCGCGCACATCCGCGCGAAGCTCGTGGAGTGGGGTGGCAACGCCTCGGGCGTGAACGTCGCCAACATAGACAACCTCGGCAACGTGCATCCCGACACGATGTGGTGGCACCACTCGCTCGGTAACGTGCGCAGCCGTCCCTTCTCCGCGATCTGGACCGACACCTCCGATCCGCTCATGGCGGGACTCAGGACGCGCCCGCGCCCGGTGAAGGGCCGCTGTGGCGAGTGCGCGTATCTCGACCTTTGCGGCGGCAACACGCGCGTGCGCGCCGAGCAGTTGACGGGCGACCCCTGGCAGGAGGACCCGGGCTGCTATCTCGGCGACGAGGAGATCGGGCTCGCCCCGGGACGCGCGCGGCTCGAGCTCACGCCCTACTCGCGCCGGCGCGAGCGCGCGCCGCTGACCGGGCCTTTTTTGGCCGCAGAGCGCACGCAGAACACGGAGAGCTGAGATGCTCGCCTTCCGACCATACTGCGTTCGCTCCGCGAGCTCCGCGATCTGTCTGGCGCTGGCGCTGTTTGTCCCGGCGGCGCAGGCGCAGCCGCAGCGGCTCTACGCCGAGCACTGCGCGGCGTGCCACGGCGCGGATCGCCTGGGCGGCATGGGTCCCGCGCTGCTGCCCGAGAACCTCGCGCGGCTCAAGCGCCAGGAGGCGGAGCGGGTGATCCTCCACGGGCGGCCGGCGACCCAGATGCCGGGATTCGGCGATCGCCTCGGCGCGAGCGAGGCTCGTTCGCTCGCGGAGTACATCTACACGCCGCTCGCCGCGCTCCCGCGCTGGGGCGAGCCCGAGATCCGCGCCTCCCGCATCGAGCACGCGAAGCCCGGGAGCCTTCCCGCGCGGCCGGTCCACGACGCCGACCCGCTCAACTTGTTCGTGGTGGTGGAAAGCGGCGACCACCACGTCACCATCCTCGACGGCGACCGCTTCGAGCCGCTCGCGCGCTTCCCCTCGCGCTTCGCGCTGCACGGAGGGCCCAAGTTCTCCCCCGACGGCCGCTTCGTCTATCTTGCCTCGCGCGACGGCTGGATTTCCAAATACGACCTTTACGGCTTGCGGCTGGTGGCCGAGGTGCGCGCCGGCATCAATACGCGCAACGCTGCGGTCTCGAGCGATGGCCGCTATGTCGCGGTCGCCAACTACCTTCCGCACACGCTGGTGCTGCTCGACGCGGATCTCGAGCTCGTCAAGGTGATCGAGGTGCGCGACCGCGACGGCAGGCGCAGCTCGCGCGTGTCCGCCGTATACGATGCGGCGCCGCGCAGGAGCTTCATCGCGGCGCTGAAGGACATTCCCGAAGTATGGGAGGTGAGCTACGACGAGAACGCCGAGCCGATCGCCGCGGGACTGGTCCACGACTACCGCTACCGGGAGGGCGCGTTCGTTCCCGGGCGCTTCAACCCGCGCCGCACGCTCCTCGACGATTATCTCGACGATTTCTTCTTCACTCCCGACTACAGCGCGCTCGTCGCGACCTCGCGCGAGGGCGCGAAAGCGCAGGTGGTGCACCTCGACGTGCGGCGCAGGATCGCTACGGTGGAGATGCCGGGCATGCCGCACCTCGCTTCCGGCATCACCTGGCGGCTCGGCGACCGCACCGTGATGGCCACTCCCAACCTCAGGGAAGGGGTGGTCACGGTGCTGGATGTGCGCGACTGGCGCGTGGTGAAGGAGATTCCCACGCTCGGACCCGGGTTTTTTCTGCGCTCCCACGAAAACACGCGCTACGCGTGGGTGGACGCCATGATGAGCCCGTACCGGGACAGCTTGCAGGTGATCGACAAGCAGAAGCTGGAGGTCGTCGCCAGGCTGCGACCCGCGCCGGGCCGGACGCTCGCCCACGTCGAGTTCACGCGCGACGGGCGCTACGCGCTCGCGAGCCTGTGGGAGATGGACGGGGCGGTGATCGTCTTCGATGCCGCGAGCCTGAAGGAGGTCAAGCGCATTCCGATGAGGAAGCCCTCCGGCAAGTACAACGTCTACAACAAGATCACCCGCTCCGAGGGCACGAGCCGCTAGCCCGCATGTTTCGCGATCGGCCGGCACCGGGAGATTTCGAAGCGGGTCGAGATTTCGAGCGCAGGACAGATGCAGGCAGATTTCGCGCTGTGGAACCTGGGCTTGCGCCCGTTCTACCTGCTGGCGGGGGCCTTCGGCGCGCTCGGCGTGGCCGCATGGGCGGCGCAGTTCTCCGGCCTGCTGCCCGGGGCGTATCTGCGAGGCCCGCTCGGGCACGGCCACGAGATGCTGTTCGGCTACACGATGGCGGTGGTGGCGGGCTTCCTGCTGACGGCGGTGCGCAACTGGACCGGGCGCCCGACGCCGACCGGCGCGCCGCTCGCAGCGCTCGCCGCGCTGTGGGTGGCGGGCCGGGTGCTCGCGCTCACGCCTTTCGGCGCCGCCGCCGCAGCGGTGAACGCGGCCTTTCCCGTCGCGCTCGCGGCGGCGATCGGCTCGGCGTTCTCGTCGTAGCTCACCTCCCATACTTC
>DATLZE010000072.1:0-36037 GCA_035574195.1 Burkholderiales bacterium
GGCGGGATCGGTGCGCGCGCTTCGGGCAGGCGCCCGTCGAAGGGAGGCGCGCCGGGAGCGCGCCAGAAGAGGCGGAATGCCTGGTCGTAGAGCTCGAGCTCGTCGCGGCGGCCGGTGAACACCGCGGCGAGCGCCCAGTAGAAATCGTCGCGCCGCTCCACGCCCGCGATGCGCGCTGCCGCGAGCGCGTCGAGCACCCGGTCGGGGCCGGCTGGCAGCCCGGCCGCGCGCAGCAGCCGTCCGAAGCGCATCACGTTATCGGCCAGCTTGCCTTGCCGGTCGCCGGAATTCACAGGATCGTTCGGGGCTTGCAATTGCAAACTCGACTCCACGGGGCTTCCTTGCCTTTTTATACGGCAAGCTCGGCCTTGACCCGCTGCACGAGCGCGGCGGCTTCGGCGCCGCGCACCCTGGCGAGATCGTCCTGATACTTGAGCAAGGCGCCGAGCGTGCCGTCCACGGTCTCCGCTTCGAGCGCGGCCGCATCGAGCGCGGCGAGCGCTCTTGCCCAGTCTATGGTCTCGGCGATGCCCGGCGGCTTGAAGAGATCCATGCTGCGCAGCTTTTGCACGAAGGCGACCACCTGGCGCGAGAGCGCGGCGGGCGCCTCCGGCGCGCGCGAGCGCACGATCTCGAACTCGCGGTGCGCGTCCGGGTAGTCAATCCAGTGATACAGGCAGCGGCGCTTCACCGCGTCGTGGATCTCGCGCGTGCGGTTGGAGGTGACGATGACGATCGGCGGGCGCTCCGCCCGCACGGTGCCGATCTCGGGGATGCTCACCTGCCAGTCGGAGAGCACTTCGAGGAGGTAGGCCTCGAACGGTTCGTCCGCGCGGTCCAGCTCGTCGATCAACAGCACCGGAGGCGCCGCGCCGCCGCGCAGCGCCTGGAGAATCGGTCTTTCGATCAGGAACTTCTCGGAGAAGATGCCTTTGCCGAGCGCATCGCGGCCGGCGCGCGGGGATCGCTCCGCCCTCCGCTTCGATGGCGAGCCCTCGCCGCCGTCGATCCGGCCAGCCGCTTCCGCCAGCCGGATTTCGAGCATCTGGCGCGGATAGTTCCACTCGTAAACGGCGGAGGCGACGTCGAGCCCCTCGTAGCACTGGAGCCGGATGAGCCTGCGCCCGAGCGCGCGCGCGAGCGCCTTCGCGACTTCCGTCTTGCCCACGCCCGTCTCGCCCTCGAGGAACAGCGGGCGCTCCATCCGCAGCGCGAGGAAGAGCGCGGTGGCGAGGCGGCGCTCGGCGATGTAGTCCTGCGCACGCAAAGCCGCGAGCGTCTCGTCTATGGATTTCGGCAGCCCTGCCACGCCCGAATATTAACCGCCGGCAGGCGGGGGCGCCAGCGCAGGCAGGCTCCCGCCACAGAACACGCGGAGGTGCCGGAGGGCACGAAAGTCCGAGAAAGCGCGTAACATGGAGCCCGATTTTTCGGGCGATCCCGCCAGAGGAGGGTGGCATGAGAACCGGTGCTGGTCGTGAAATTGCGTCGTGGACTTTGCAGTCGCTGTCGGCGATCTTCCTCGTCGCAGCGATCTCGGCTGGCGCCGAGGCGCAGTCCTATCCGGCGCGGCCGATCCGGCTGATCCTGCCGTTTCCCCCGGGCGGTGCGACGGACATCCTGGGGCGCATCGTCGGCCAGAAGCTGAGCGAGGCGCTGGGCCAGCCGGTGGTGGCCGACAACCGCCCCGGCGCGGGCGGCTATCTCGGGCTCGAGCTCGCGGCCAAGGCGCAGCCCGACGGCCACACGATCGTGCTCGGCTCGCTGGTGCTCGCGAGCGGCCCCAGCCTGTACCGGAAGACGCGCTTCGATCCGCTGCGGGATCTCGCGCCGATTTCGCAGATTTCCCGGTCCCCGAATCTGGTGCTCGTGCATCCGTCGCTTCCGGTGAAGACATTGACGGAACTCGTGGAGTACGCCAGGGCGCATCCGGGAAAGCTCAATTACGGGTCGAGCGGGGTGGGCTCCCCGCTCCATCTCGCGGCGGAGCTGCTGAAAGCCGTCACCCGGATCCATATCGTGCACGTGCCGTACAAGGGCGGCGGCGGGCCGGCGATGACGGGGCTGCTCGGGGGCGAGGTCCAGATGATGGTGCTCGGCGCCGCGGCGCTGCCGCAGATCCAGGCCGGCAGGGTGCGGGCGCTCGCGGTGCTCGGCGATGAGCGCTGGCAGATGCTGCCCGAGGTGCCCACAGCGAAGGAGGCGGGCGTGGAGAACCTGGCGGTGCCGAGCTGGCACGGGCTGCTCGCGCCCGCCGGCACACCGCGCGAGCTCGTCAGGCGCCTGAACCGGGAATGGGCGAAGATCGCTTCCCAGGAGGACACCCGGGAGCGGATGCAGAAGGCCGGCTTCGAGCCCGTCGCGGTCACTGCCGAGCAGTTCGCCAAGTTCATCAAGGCGGAAACCGCGCGCTGGGCCGCGGTCATCCGGGAAGCGATGATTCCGCCGGCCGACTGATCGTGCTATCTTTGCGCTCGAAAGCCGATTCCGATTTTGCCGCCGTGCTGGCCGCGAAACTGTCGCGCCTCCTCCCGCTGTTGCTGGTGCTGCTCGTCCTGTCGCCGCAGAGCGCGCGGGGCGAGCCGATCGGCATCGTGATCATGCACGGCAAGGGAGGATCGCCGGCAAAGTTTGTTGACGGCCTGGCCCGCACGCTGGAACGGCGGGGCTATCTCGTCGCGAACATCGAGATGCCGTGGTCCGGAAACCGCAGCTATGACGCGGGCGTGAGCCGCGCCGAGGAGGAGGTCGAGGCGGCTTGCGCGAGCTTGCGAGCGGGCGGCGCGAAGAAGGTGTTCGTCGCGGGACACAGCATGGGTGGGGTGTTCGCGCTTCATCTCGCCGGCCGGCTCGCGGTGGACGGGATCGTCGCCATCGCTCCGGGCGGCAGCTCTTCCAGTCCCGTGATCAGGGAAAAGCTGGCCGGTTCGCTGGAGCGCGCGCGCCAGCTCGTCGCGCAGGGCAAGGGGAGCGAACCGGCCTGGCTCGAGGATTACGAGGGCAGCAGAGGGGTCTATCGGATCTCCGCTGTTCCCGCCGCCTATGTCACCTGGATGGACCCGGATGGCGCGATGAGCATGACGCGCGCGGCGCAGGCGGCCGATCCGAAGGTGCCGATCCTGTGGATCGTTCCGAAACGCGACTATCCCGGCTTGCTCAAGACGACGCCGGCGATTTTCCGCACGCTGCCGCCGAACCCTCTCACGCGCTTTCACGAGCCGGAGAGCGATCACCTCAACGCGCCCGCCGCTTCCGCCGAGGAAATCGTGCGCTGGACGAAGGAGGTGGCGGGCGCCGCGCCGCGCTAGCGCCAGATCCTCGCGCCGGCCGGGGGCCTGGCGAAACACTTGGCGCGCGGGGCGCGACCGTGGAATATTTCGGACGATGCTGAACGGGAGGATGGCGGAATGAACGCGTTCTGGCAGGCGGGAGCGATCGCCGCGCTCGCGGCCGCGCTCGCCGCGCCGCAGGGGGCGGCGCAGCCTGCGGCGGCGTATCCGAACAAGCCGGTGAGACTGATCGTGGCATCCGGGGCGGGCGGAGGGCTCGATTTCGTCGCGCGCCAGATCGCGACGCCGCTCGGCGAGGCCCTCGGGCAGTCGGTCGTCGTGGACAATCGCGCCGGGGCGAGCGGCAGCATCGCCGCGGAGCTCGCCTCGCTCGCAGCGCCCGACGGCTACACCCTGATGTTCCTGAGCGCGAGCCTGGTGATCTACGGAATCGTCAACAAGACGCGCTACGATCTGTTTCGGGATTTCGCGCCGGTCAGCCAGGTCGCCGCCGCGCCCTACATCCTCACCGTCTATCCCGGGCTGCCCGTGAAGACGGTGAAGGACCTCGTCGAGCACGCGAAGGCGGCGCCCGGAAGACTCAATTACTCCTCGACGGGCAACGCCTCGCTCGCGCATCTTGCGGCCGAGCTGTTCAGGATTTCCACAGGGGGGATCGAGCTGGTGCACGTTCCCTACAAGGGTGTGGGCGCGGCGCTTCCCGACATGCTCTCGGGCCGCATCCACCTGAGCTTTCTCAGCATGGGGTCGGTGTTCAGCCAGGTGCGGGCGGGCAAGCTCAGGGCCGTCGCCGTGGCGAGCGCCGAGCGCGTGAAGATGGCGCCCGAGGTGCCGACGCTGATCGAGTCGGGCGTGCCGGGCTACGTGGTCACCCAGTGGCACGGCATGCTCGCTCCGCGGGGCACCCCGCAGGCGGTGATCGAGCGCCTGTATCGGGAGATCGCGCGCGCCGCGAAGCGGCCGGAAGTCGTCTCGCGCCTCGCCCTCGACGGCACCGAGCCGGTCGCGAGCACGCCGCGGGAATTCGGCGCGCACCTGCGCTCGGAGCGCGCGCAGTGGGCGAAGGTCGTCGAGATCGCGGGCATCCGCGGCAACTGACCGGCCGCCCGCCGCGGCCGGCTTCCGGAAAACGCCGTGCCGGTCACGCTCATCGAGAATTTCCGCGCCGTTTTCTATTCCCCGTTCTACGCGGCGATCGCGCTCGGCGCCTACCAGGCCGAGGGCGTCGAGGTGCGGCTGGAGACCTCTCGCTCGCCGGAGCACACGCTGCAGGGTCTCGTCTGCGGCGCGGGGCAGGTTTCGTGGGGCGGGCCGATGCGGCTGCTGCACGCGCTCGACGCGGATCCGCAGTGCGGGGTGGCGGCCTTCTGCGAGGTCGTCGGCCGCGATCCCTTTTTCCTGGTCGGGCGCGAGCCCGACCCCGGCTTTCGCATTCGCGATCTGGAAGGCCGGCTGCTCGCCACGGCGAGCGAGGTGCCGACGCCCTGGTACTGCCTGCAGCACGATCTGCGGCTCGCCGGCACGGATCCTGCCCGCCTGCGGCGCGCGCCCCCTGCGACGATGGAGGAGAACATCGCGCGGCTGCGCGCGGGCGAAGTGGACGCGATCCAGGTATTCGAGCCGTATGCCACGCAGCTCCTCCGCGAGGGGGCCGGCTACCTCTGGTACGCGGCGGCCACGCGCGGGCCGGTCTCCTACACGACGCTCAATGCCACGCGCGCCTTCCTGTCGCGCGAGCCCGAGACTGCGCTCCGGATGGCGCGGGCGATCCACCGCACGCAATGCTGGATCGCCGCGCACGAGAGCCGCGAGCTGGCCGGGGCTGTCGCCCCGTACTTCCCGCACCTTGCGCCGGAGACGCTCGTCGCGTGCATCGCCCGCTACCGGCGCCTCGGCGTCTGGAACCGCACCCCGGTCGTCTCCCGCGCCGGCGTCGAGTGGCTGCGCGAGGCCATGCTCGCGGCGGGTGCGATCCGCAGCCGGATCGCGTTCGAGGATGTCGTGGAGACGCGCTTCGCGGAGCAGGCGCTGCGGTAGGGCGTCACTCAGGCCGGATGCCGCGCTCGCGGATGAGCGCCTGGTAGCGCAGATATTCGCTTTGCATCAGCCGCGCGAAGCCCTCCGGCGTGCTCTCCGGCGTGGATTCGGCTCCGTGGCGCGCGAACAGCGCGCGCACTACGGGCTTGCGCAGAGCGCGCACGATGTCCCCGTGCAACTGCTCGACGATGCGCCGTGGCGTGTCGCGCGGCGCGACGATGCCCGACCAGCTGTCGAACTGCGCATCCGGCAGGCCGAACTCGGCGATCGCAGGCACCTCCGGCAGCGCGCGGCTGCGCTCCGGGGTCATCACGGCGAGCGCACGCATCCGCCCCTCGCGCACCGGCGCGAGCACCGAGGGCAGCGTCAGCACGGCGTAGTGCACCCGCCCGAGCACCATCTCGACGAAGGAGTCGGAGAGGTTCCTGAACGGCACGTGGACCGCCGCAACACCGACTGCGCGCGTGAACACTTCGCCCGCGAGGTGCGAGGCCGAGCCGATGCCGAGCGAGGCGTAGTTGAGCTCGCCGACGCGCGCGCGCGCGTGGCGGACGAACTCGGGCGCGGTGCGCGCCGGAAGCCAGGGCGTGACCGTCAGCACGTTGGTGATCGAGGCGACGTGCGCGACACCGGAGACGTCGGCGAGCGCGCGGTACGGCGCCTGTTCGCGCATCAGCTCGGTGATCATGCGCGTGACACCGATCATCGCGAGGGTATAGCCGTCGGGCTTGGCCCGAGACACCAGCAGATTGCCGATCAATCCGCCCGCCCCGGCGCGGTTCTCGACGGCGACGCTTCTCCGGTAGAAGGCGGCGAGCTCCTCGCCGATCGCGCGCGCGAAAAAGTCGTCGGAGGTGCCCGGAGAGGCCGCGACGATGATGCGGATGGTCTTGACAGGGTAGGGCGCGAACGCTTCCGGCCCCGTGCCGGCGCCCAGCCCCGCGCCGGGCAGGAACGCGGCCGCGCACGCCGCGGCGCGCAAGGCGCCGCGCGCGAGCCGCGCCACGGATCCGTTGTTCGCCGCCGTGCGCCGCCTCACTGCACCTTCAACCCCGCGAGCTTGATCGCCTGCGCGAAGCGGCCGTATTCGGCCTCGATATGGGCGATGAACTGCTCGGGAGTGCTGGTCATCGGCTCCGCGCCCTGGCGCTCGAACAGCTCCCGTGTCACGGGATCGGTCATGACCTTGCCGAGCGAGGCGTAGATGCGGTCGAAGAGCGGCTTCGCGATCGCCTTGGGCGCGACGATCCCGACCCAGCCGGTCGAGACGTAGCCCGGGACGCCGGACTCCGAGATGGTCGGCACCTCCGGCAGCTGCGGCGAGCGCTTCTCGCCGCCGGTGCCGATCGCGCGCAGGCGCCCGGCCCGGATATGCGAGATACCGGAGGGCAGCGGCACGATGGTGAGATGCGATTCGCCCGCGGCGACCATGGTGGTCGAGGTGCCGCCCTTGTAAGGAACGTGGTGCACCTCGACGCCGGCCATGTGCGCGAACAGCACCGCCGCGAGGTGGCTCTGGAAGCCCGATCCCGCGTTCGCCATGTTGAGCTTGCCGGGATTGGCCCTGGCATAGGCGATCAGCTCCTTCACCGTGGCGAACGGCATGTTGGGGTTGACCACCAGCACGTTCTGCGTGTTGGCGATCTGCATGAGCTGGCGGAAGTCCTTCACCGGGTGATAGGTGAGGTTGCGGTAGATCTGCGGCGAGATGACCTGCATCGCAGTCGAGGACACGAGCAGCGTGTAGCCGTCGGCGGCGGCGCGCGAGGCGATCTCGGCGCCGATCGTGCCGCCGGCCCCGCCGCGGTTGTCCACGATCACCTGCCTTCCCCACTCCTCGGTGAGCCGCGCGGCGAGCACGCGCCCGAGGTTGTCCACCGAGCTGCCCGTGCCCTGCGCGACGATGAGGCGCACGGGCTTCGAGGGGAAGCTCGAGACCGGCTCGGAGGCCGCCGCTGCGCGGCTCGCTCCGAACGCAACCAGCGCCGCGAGCGCAAGGCGCGACAGGCCGCGCGCGCGCGCTTCCGTCCTTTCCGTTCCCGGATCCTCCATGACTTTCCTCCTTTTCCGCCCGCCGGTACCGCGGCGCGGGTTCCGCGGGTATCATAATCAGAATCGCGGGGGGTGAACAGGCCGGAGGAGTGCAACGGATGAGGACGATCGCGCCAGCGGCTGCGTGCGCTGTTCTCGTGGCGTGCGCCTGCAACGTTGCGGTGGCGCAGGGCTATCCCGCCCGCCCGGTCCGCATCCTGGTCGGCTTCACGCCCGGCGGCACGACCGATGTGGTCGCGCGCATTCTCGCGCAGAAGATGTCGGAGGGGCTCGGGCAGTCCGTCGTGATCGACAACCGCCCCGGCGCCGGCGCCAACATCGCCGCCGAGCTCGCGGCCAAGGCCGCGCCCGACGGCTACACGGTGCTCTGCGTGAACCCGGGGCTCGCGATCAGCGCGACGCTCTACGCGAAGCTCGGCTACGATGCGCTGCGCGACCTTGCACCGGTCGCGCGCGTCGCGGACTCCTCGCATCTGCTCATCGTGCATCCCTCGCTTCCCGCGCGCTCGGTGAAGGAGCTCGTCGCGCTGGCGCGGGCGCGGCCGGGCGAGCTCGCTTTTTCCTCGGCGGGCGTGGGCAACGCCGATCATTTCGCCGGGGAGCTGTTCAAGGCGCTCGCTGCGATCAACATCGTGCACGTGCCGTACAAGGGCGGCGCGCAGGCGGCGCAGGACACGGTCACCGGCCAGGTCTCGATGTATTTTTCCGGCATCCTCGTGGGGCTGCCGCTCTCCCGCGCGGGCAAGGTGCGGGCGCTCGCGGTGGCGACCCGGGTGCGCTCGCCGCTCGCACCCGAAATCCCCACCATCGCCGAATCGGGGCTGCCGGGCTACGAGATGGTGCTGTGGAACGCGGTGTTCGCGCCAGCCGCCACGCCGAAGCAGATCATCGGGCGTCTCAACGCCGAGATCCTGAAGGCGCTCGAGGCGCCCGCGGTGCGCGAGCGGCTGCTCGGCGTGGGCGCGGTGCCGAGCCCGAGCAGTCCCGAGGAGCTCGGCGCATTCTTCAGGAGCGAGGTCGAGAAGTTCGGCCGGATCGTGCGCGCGACCGGGCTCAGGATCGAATGACTTGCGCGCTCCGCTGAGCCCGGCCCGCTGCCGCCGCTTCCAAGAACGCCTTGACGGCCGCGGCTGCGGCCGCTACGCTGCGCCGCTTGATCCCGATCCCGGAAAGAGGACCGAGCGCATGAGACGCTATCCGGCTGCGCGCATCCTCGCCGCGGCGGCGCTCGCCGCGGCGGCGTCCGGCGCCCTGGCGCAGAGCGATGCCGAGCGCTGCGCGGCGGCCACCGGCAACCCGGACGTAGCGATCGAGCACTGCACGAGGGCGATCGAATCGGGGCAGCATTCCGGAGAGGCGCTCGCGAAGCTGCACTACAACCGCGGTGTCGAGTGGGCGGCCAAGGGCGATCACGACCGCGCGATCGCGGACTACGACGCCGCGATCCGCCTGAGCCCCAAATTCGCGGACGCGTACTACAATCGCGGCCACGCCTGGGCCGGCAAGGGCGATTCCGACCGGGCGATCAGCGATTACGAGGCGGCCATCCGCCTCAATCCCAAGGATCCTGCCGCCTACATCGGGCGCGCGGTGGAGCTCGCCCTGAAGGGCGATTACGCGAAGGCCGCTGCCGATTACGGGGAGGCGATCGCCCGCGACCCGAAGTCGGCGACCGCCTATTTCGGGCGCGGCAGGGTTCGCTTCTACGCCGGGGACCATGCCCGCGCGGTGTCCGATCTCGAGCAGGCGCTCAAGCTCGACCCGAACGCGTACACCGCCCTGTGGCTCTACCTCGCGCGCAAGCGCGGCGGGGTCGCGGACGCGGAAGCGCTGCTCGACGCGGACTCCCGCCCGCATCGCGCCGGCGGCTGGCCCGCCGCGGTCGTCGTGTTCTATCTGGGGCGCACGGACCTCGACTCCGTGATGGCGGCATCCGCGGACAGCGACCCGAAGCGACAGGCGGAACAGCGCTGCGAGGCGCATTTCTACCTCGCGCACTGGCGGCTGCTGCGGGGCGAGCGCGAGCGCGCTGCCCCGCTGCTCGAGGAAGCGCGGTCGCGCTGCCCGAAGGAGTTCTTCGAGTACGAGGGAGCGATCGCCGAGCTGCGGCGCCTCGAGCGGCGCTGAGACGGGCGGCCTGCGGCGGCGCGCCGCCGCCCCGGCCGGCCGGCGCCTTACCCGGTTACAGCTTGTGCTCGAGGCCGATGCTGCGCACCAGCCTGCCGTACTTCTCGTACTCGGTCCTGATGAACTTCTGGAAGTAGTCGGCCGACTCGTTGGCGACGATCAGTCCCGCGGTGACGAGCTTCGCGTTCACTTCCGGCTGCTGCATCGCGCGATTGATCTCGGCATTGAGGCGCTTGACGATCTCCGGCGGCGTCTTGGCTGGCGCGACGAAGCCGAACCAGCCGCGCATGTCGTAGCCCGGCACGAGGTCGGCGAACACCGGCAGCTCCGGCTTGTTCGGCACGCGCACGTTGTTGGTGACCCCGATCAACCTCAGCCTGCCCGCGTCCACGTGGGGCGACATCGAGGTATAGGAGCCGATGCCGAGCTGCACCCGGCCGGCGATCACGTCGGGCACGATCATCGCCGCGCCCTTGTACGGCACGTGCAGGAACTTGAAGCCAGCCATGCTGGCGAGCAGCTCGAACGCGAGGTGCGGATAGCCGCCCTCGCCGTTGGTCGCGAGCGAGAGCTTGCCGGGATTGGCCCTGGCCCATGCGATCATCTCTCTCGCATCCTTGAACGGCTGGCCGGGATGGGCGACCACGGCAAGATAGTTCGTCGCGTTGAGCGCGATCGCGGCGAAGTCCTTGAGCGGATCGTAGGGGATCTTCTTGTAGGTGTGGGGGGCGACCGACATGTTGCCACCCTGGCCGACGCCGATGGTGTAGCCGTCCGGCGTCGCATCCTTGAGCAGCGCGAGCCCGAGCTGGCCGCTCGCGCCCGGGCGGTTCTCGACCACGAACTGCTGGCCCATGCGCTCCGAGAGCACCGGCTGGATGAGCCGCGCGATGATGTCGGCCGCTTCCCCGGGCGGGAACGGGATGATGATGCGGACCGGGCGAGTCGGGTATTTCTGCGCCTCGAGGGCGCCAGGGGCGGCGAGCGTCCCCGCGATCAGCGCCAGCGCGCCTGCGACGAGCTTCCTCATGATGCCTCCTCGTACCAGATGCACGCGGTTACTTTACCACGCCGCGCGTCGTTCGATGATCTCGATCGCGCCGCTCGCCGCGGCCCGGATCCAGCGCGTGCCGCCCTCGAGGTCGCGGCTCTCGATGCGGGAGCCCGGCGCGCCCGCGCCGGCCTTGCGGCGCGCGTTGCCTTCCGTTTCGCACGAAACGGCGCTTTACCCGCGCCTGCTCCCGGCGGTAGCATGGTGCGGGAGCGCCCGCGCGGCCGTCCGGCGGAGGGGAGGAGGAGGCATGTTCAAACTTGTCTGCGCGCTTGCGGCAGCGGGCGCGGCCGTGCTCGCCGCCGTCCCCGCTGCCGGGCAGTATCCGCTGAAGCCCGTGCGCATCATCGTGCCCTTCGGGGCGGGGGGCCCCTCGGACCTGCTCGCGCGCGTGCTCGGCGAGAAGCTCGCCGAGTCCTGGCGCCAGCAGGTGATCGTCGAGAACCGGCCCGGAGCGAACGGCGTGGTGGGCTCGGAGCTCGCCGCGCGCAGCGCTCCCGACGGCCACACGCTGCTCATGGGCACGGCTGGCACGCATGGCATCAACGCGAGCCTGTTCCCGAGGCTCCCCTACGACACGGTGAAGGACTTCGCGCCGATCACCCGCGTGGGGCTCGCGCCCTACCTGCTGGTCGCGCACCCGTCGCTGCCGGCGCGCTCGGTGAAAGAACTGGTCGCGCTCGCGCGGGCGCGGCCGGGCGAGATCGCCTGGGCGGCTGGAGGCAGCCCCACCCAGCTCGCGGCGGAGCTCTTCAAGCGCAGCGCGCGGATCAACGTGGTGGTGGTGCCCTACCGGGGCAACGCGCCGGCGGTGACCGCGGCGCTGAGCGGGGAAGCGTCGCTCGTGTTCGGAGGCATCGCGCAGTCGCTGCCGTTCGTGAAGGCAGGGCGGCTGCGAGCGCTCGCGGTGACGAGCTCGGGCCGCTCGGCCGCGGCGCCCGCAGTGCCGACGGTCGCCGAATCCGGACTGCCGGGCTTCGAAGCCTCGGCCTGGTACGGACTGTTCGCCCCCGGCGCGACTCCGCGCGCGATCGTCGAGCGTGTGCACGCCGAGGTCGTGCGGATCGTGCGGCTGCCGGAAGTCGAGCGGCGCCTGCGGGGGGAGGCGTTCGAGATTCCCGCCGACACGCCGGAGCAGTTCTCTGCGGTCGTCCGCGCCGAGATCGCGAAATGGGCGCCGATCGTGCGGGAGATCGGGCTCAAGGCGGAGTGACGGGCAGGAGGTATGCGCGAGCTGCCCGCCTGAGCTCATGAGGGCTCGGGCCCGCCAGGCAGTGACGACAAGCGCTCGAAAAGGACCTATGACCAGCGGCAGCCGCAGTGTCACTCCGGAACTGATCCGTTATCTGGCGCAGGCCCGGACGGCGCCGATCCCGGCCGAGGTCCGCGCCAAGGCGAAGCACCATGTGCTGGATACGCTCGCGGCCATGGTCTCCGGCACTACGATCAAGCCGGGAGCGTTCGCGCTGCGCTATGTGGAGCAGCTCGGCGGCAAGCCCGAGGCGCAGGTGGTGGGAAGCGGCCTTCTCACCTCGGCCGTCAACGCGGCGCTCGCGAACGGGATGCTCGCCCATGCCGACGAGACCGACGACTCCAACGGCTCGGCGGGGATCCATCCGGGCTGCGCGGTCGTTCCCGCGGCGCTCGCCATGGCCGAGCGCGAGGACGCGAGCGGCGAAGAGTTCCTGCGTGCCGTGATCCTCGGCTACGATGTGGGCTGCCGCACGACCAAGGCGCTCGGGCGCGACGCGCTGCGCAAGCGAAATCATCTGCCCTTCAGCATCGGCGGCACGCTCGGGGCGAGCGCCGCCGCGGGCTGCCTCGCCCGCCTGGACGAGGCGCAGTTCCGCCATCTGCTGTCCTGCGGCGCGCAGCAGGCCTCGGGGGTGATGACCTACGCGCGCGACACCGAGCACATCGAGAAGGCGTTCATCTTCGGCGGCATGCCCGCCCGCAACGGCGTCACCGCCGCGACCCTCGTGCAAAGCGGTTACACGGGCGTACACGACGTTTTCGACGGAGACGGCAACTTCCTCGCCGCCTACGCCGAATCCCCCATGCCGCAGGAGCTCGTGGCGGAGCTGGGCGTCCGCTACGAAGTGATGCTCACCAACATCAAGAAGTACTGCGTCGGCTTTCCGATCCAGTCGGCGCTCGAGGCGCTCACCGCGCTCATGGCGGAGCACGGGCTGGATGCGGACGAAGTCGAGCGCGTCACGGCGCGCCTTCCCGAATCCGGCGCCCATACCGTGAACGACCGCGAGATGCCCGACGTCAATTTGCAGTACATCTTCACGGTGACGCTGCTCGACGGCCGGTGCACGTTCGAGGCAGCCCATTCCTTCGAGCGGATGAAGGATCCGGCCGTCGTCGCGCTCAAGCGCAGGATCACGCTGATCGGTGACCCGGAGCTCACGCGCGCGCGCCCCGAGGGCCAGGCGCTCGTCGAGGTGGCGACCCGCGACGGGCGCCGGCTGGAGAAACGCGCGACCACGTTCAAGGGCCGTGCGGAAAACCCGCTCACTGCCGAAGAGGTGGAGGAAAAAGCCCGGGAGCTGATCGAGCCGGTGCTGGGAAAAGCGCGCTGCCGGCAGCTGCTGGAGGCGGTGGCCGGCATCGAGCGCGTGCCCAGTGTGCGGGCGTTGCGCCCGCTGCTCAAGGCTTGAACCCCGCGCCCGATGGGGACGCCTGCAGCCCTCGCCGGCTCTCCTCGCCCCGCCACCTCGTCATTTCCCGTCGTGCGATGCGATGGCGAGCACGGCAGGGCGCGTCGAGCGGTTGCTCCAGGCGTGATGGGCGCCGCGCAGGATCGCGACCTCGCCCGCGCGCAGCGCGACTTCCTGGGTGTCGAGCACCAGCACGATCTCGCCCTCGAGCACGATGCAGAAATCGAGCGTGCGCGTCCTCTGCATGTAGGGGTGCGGCGCGAGCGGCGAGTAGGTCGAGGCGCCGGGCGCGCCCACCGCGCGGTAGAACGCCTGCACTTCGCGCGCGCCGATTTTGCCCCGCCAGGCGTCGTCGGGCGGGAAGGTGAAGACGTTGAGCACCGAGCCGCCCGCAGGCGGCAGCAGCACGTGCGGCAGATGCAGCGACTCGCGGACGATTTTCGCGGGAGTGCCGTCGGTCACCCAGATGCGCGCGAGCGCGAAGCCGGGGCGTGCGGGATCGGTGCGCACGTCGGGAGCAGGGCCATCGGCGAGGAGCGATCCTTTGCCCGGCTCGCGGTCAATGGTGACGATTCTTCGCGTCGGTTTCACGCCCTCGGGCAATTTCGGCACCGTGGTGAGCGGTGCATCGTCGCCTTGGGCGAGCCCCGCCGGCCCGTCCACGAAGCGCGCCGCGATCATGTCGAAGGCCATCACGATGCCATCGGGCATGCGCCATTGGTGCCAGGCGCCGACCTGTACCACGATGTCGCCCGGTTTCATGAGCAGCTCGCAGTCGTCGAGCACGAGGTCCCGCTCCCCGGAGATCACGATACCGTAGTCCACGGTCTCGGTCTTGTGCATCGCCGAGCAGTAGGCGTTGTTGCCGCCGCGGTCCCAGGTGCGGGTCGTTCCCGGCCGCAGTCGCGGTGGATGCGGCGCGACCGCTTCCGGATCGCGCGCCGGATCGTAGTCGGCGGGCCGCGGTCGCGCCTGCACGACGCGCAAGTGTCCGCCGCCGGGCGGCCCCGGGAACACGTACGGCAGATTCCCGTCGTCGGCCTCGCCCGCGAGCGGCGCCGGGGACTCGGCCCAGACCCAGAGGTCCGTATGGCCGCGCCCCGAGCCCATGGAGGCCTCGTGCGCATTGGGTGCTGGACCGTCCCATACCACCTTCGAGCGCCCGCGCTCGTCGTTGCCGGTCACCACGCGCCGGATCGGTTTCAGTCCCGTGCTCACACGATCACCTCCATTTGCCCCGGTTGCGCGCATTATGACATGCGGTCGGGTCCGAAACCGGCCCTGGAAGGGCTACGATGCGGGTGGGGACGTCGGCATGGATGAGGGACGGCTGCCGGAGGAGCGCATGAACCCCGATGAAATCGAAAAACGGTTCGCTGCGATCGAGGCGCGGCTCGCA
Source organism: Burkholderiales bacterium (assembly GCA_035574195.1). Taxonomy (GTDB): domain Bacteria; phylum Pseudomonadota; class Gammaproteobacteria; order Burkholderiales; family SG8-41; genus SG8-41. Next base: position 14,623 of record DATLZE010000072.1, read on the forward strand.
TTCATCGAGTCGCTGATCCCGGAAGACGCGCAGCCGGTGCGGCGCGCCGCCGGCGCGCCCGCCTCCGCGCCTGCCGCGCCGCAGCCGGAAAAAGCGCCTGCGCAGCGGCAGTCCCATCCCTCGCTCGCGGCGAGCCTGCTCGGGTGGGGCGGGGCGGCGGCGCTGGTGCTTGCGGCCGCCTATCTCATCCGCCTCGCGGTCGAGAGCGGATGGCTCACGCCCGAGCGCCAGATCGCGCTCGCCGCGGTCTCGGGCTGGGTCATGATCGCTGCGGGGCTGCTGTTGCGCAACGTCGACCGCCCGTACGCCGGGCTGCTGCCGGCGGGAGGCGTGGCGACCCTCTTTCTTTCGATCTACGGTGCGCACCTCTTCTACGGACTGATCGGCGCGGCGGCCGCGACCGCAGCGGTCGTTTTCGTGTGCCTGCTCTCGCTGTGGCTCGCGCGCGCCTTCGCGGCCGATCTCTACGCGTTGTTCGCGGTGGCGGGCTCCTATTCCGCGCCGCTGCTGATCGTGGGGGCGCCGTCCGTCACCGACCTCGTGATCTACTTCTCGGCATGGGGCGTGGCGTTCAGCGCGTTCTCGATCCTCAACGGCCGGCGCCTCGTCTACGTCCTCGCGATGTATCTCGCGCTGATCGTCTTCGACCACATCTGGCGCACCCGAGCGCCGGAGGCGTGGATCGCGGCAGCCGTCTTCCAGGGCGTCCAGTTCGCGATCTTCGGTCTTGCCACCGCCGTCTTCTCGATCCGCAACCGCTCCCCCCTCGACCCTGCCGCGGCTTGGGCGCACCTGCCGCCGCTGTTGCTCTTCTACTTCCTCCAGTATGCGCTGCTCGAACGCCACCTGCCGGACCTCGCGCCGTGGATCGCGGTGGCGAGCGGCTTCGTTCTCGCCGCTCTCTACGGGCTCGCGCGGGCTGCGCTCGCGCGCCCGCTCCCCGGCGGCGAGTTGCTGCTGTGGTCCTACCTCGCGCTGGTCCTCTTTCACGCCGGCTACCTCGAGTCGGTGCCGGAGCGCTGGGCGCCATGGGTGGCCTTCCTCGCCGTGCCGATTGTCGCCGCCGTGGCGCTGCGGGGAGGCGGCGGGGTGCGGGCGAGCTGGCCGGTGTGGGTCGCGGTCGGGGTGATCTTCCTGGCGAACTACCTGCGCATCGTGTTCGACGAGGGACTGCGCGCGGTGGCCGGGCGCTCGCTGCTCGCGGCCGCCTATGCGCTGCAGCTTTATCTCGGTTACTACTTCGTGCGCGGCCGCGAGGGGCTGCAGGGGGTGAGGGCCGCGCTGCTCTACGCCGGCCATATCGCCGCGATGGCCGCGGCGCTCCATCTGCTCGATGAGCGCATCGTGGAATCCGCAGCGTGGGGGGTGCTCGGGCTCGCCTGGCTCCTCGTGTCGCTGTGCAGCCGCGACCGGCTGCTCGGGCAGTCCTCGTTGCTCGTCTTCGGCGCGGCGGCGGCGAAGGTTCTGCTCTACGATCTCGGCGGCGCCGATCCCCTGGCGCGCATCGCGAGTCTCGTCGTGCTGGGCGTCGCCTTCTATCTCGGGGGGCTGCTCTACCAGCGGCTCGCCACGGCCGAGCCGCGCTGAGGCGCCTGCGCGCAATCGGGCGCGGCGGGGCGTTTTCCGGATCTTGAAACCGCGGCTGCCGATCCCTATGTAGGGAGCGTGACGGGCCGGGAGACCGGCTCGGGTTGGAACTGTGCGCGAAGGAGGTGAGCGTATGGCCAACATCGTGCGGTACACCCCGTTCGGGGAAGTCATGGGCTTCGCTCCTTTCTGGAGCGCCTCTGACGACCTCGTGCGGGACCTGTTCGCGCGGCCCTTCGGCATGGGCAGCTTGCTGTGGGGCGACTCCGAGCCCTTCCGCATGTCCATTGCCGAGAACGAGCACGAGTATCGCGTGACGGCGGAGCTCCCGGGGGCGCGCAAGGAAGACATCGCCGTGTCCGTGAACGGCCCCGAAGTCACCATTTCGGCCGAGATCCGGAACGCGACGGAGGGCGCCGGCCAGTGGAGCGCGGTGTACTCCGAGCGCCTCTACGGCAAGCTCCAGCGCGCCTTCACGCTCGAGTGCGAGGTTGACGCCGAGAAGGCGCAAGCCCGTTACGCGGACGGCGTGCTCGAGCTGGTGCTGCCGAAGAAGGAAGAGCAAACCCGCAAGCGCCTCACGATCCACTGATCGGCTCGCGAGTCGCTCGGGCGAGCGGCCCGCAGGGGCCGCTTTTTTTTGCGTGCTGCGGCGGGCTCAGAGCAACATCGCGGCGATACCGGCGAGCCCGGCGATGCTCGCGGCGAGAGGCAGGCGCGAGGCGCCGCGGCGCGCGAGGCAAGCGCCGAGGCCTGCGGCGACGAGCATCAGGCCGGCGGCGGGCAGGATCATCGTGTAGTAGAGCAGTCCACCCATGCCGGGGTCGTAGCGATGCGTGCGCAGCTCGATCTCGGAGTGCGCTTGCGCAAAGCGCGCATCGCCCCGCACAACGCGCGCGGCGAGCCGCCATTCGCGCAGAGGCCAGTCGTCGAGCGTCAGGCTCGCGAGTCCGGTCCAGTAGTAGTTCTCGGCGAGCTCGTGCTCGATCGTTCCCGCAGGATAATTTCCCTCGAAGAAAACGCGCCCGTCCGGATCGAAAATCCTCACCGCCAGCGCGCCCTCGAACCGGGTGCCGGCCCGCGTGCGGTCGGCGTTGACGGTGGTGAGCGCCAGATCGCGCCGGCCGGCGCCCCACACGCGGAACGGGACCGATCGCCAGTCGGAGCTGTGCGCGAGTTCCACGCGCAGCGCCGGGTCGCCGTAGTGCACGCTCGCGAGCACGCCGTAGGCGAAGACGGCGAAGCAGGCGAGCCCGCCGGAGAAGGCGGCGAGCCAGGCCGCATAGAGCAGGCGGCGTGCCGGGGCGGAGGACCGTGTGGCGCCGTTCACCGCTGCACCCCTGCGCTCAGGCGCCGAGCTTCGCGGCGAGCGCGCGAAAGTCCTGCGCGATCACGTCCCAGTCATCTTCGGCTTGGAGGTCCGTGCTCTGGCGCGGTCCGTACTCGGCGGGCCGCGGGACGAAGGCGGTACGCATGCCGCACGCGCGCGCAGCGCGCAGATCGTAATTGTGGGCCGCGACCATCATCACTTCGCGGGGCTCGAGGCCGAGCAGCCGGATCGCTCCGAGGTAGACCTCGGGATCGGGCTTGTAGCGCCGGAAGAGCTCCGCGCACAGAATCACGTCCCACGGCAGCCCCGCGCGCTTCGCCATGTTGACGAGGCAGGCGACGTCGCCGTTGGAAAGTGGCGCGATCACGTACTTCTTCTTGAGGCGTTTCAGTCCGGGGACCGCGTCGGGCCAGGGATCGAGCCGATGCCAGGCGCGGTTCAGATAGACGCGCTCCTCCTCGGAGAGCGCTTGCAAGCCGTACCGGGGCAGCAACTCGTCGAGCTTCTCGCGGTAAATCGCGTCCACCGTCGTCCACGGCCGGCGCCCGCTATTGACCGCGTCCATCCCGGGGCGGTAGGCCTTTTTCCACTCGTCCACCAAGGCGGCCCAGTCCGCCTCGAGCTTTTTCCTCCGGCCGAAGCGGCGGAAATCGGCGATGATGCTCGAGCGCCAGTCCACCACCGTGCCAAAAGTATCGAAGGCGAGCGCCTTGACTCCAGCGGGGACCCTGGATGATTGCGGCATAGATTCCCGTCCTGCGCGAGAGAGGGTTCGGCACGCGTGCAGCGGCCGTCTGCCTCGTGCAACCGATCGCGCGATCCTGCGAGCGTGGCGGCCGCGAAACCTGCGGGCTAGCTGATGCGGTCCGGGATCACGCGCCGGATGTCGCGCGTCATCTTCACTGCCGTTTCCTGGCCGCGGTAGTAGCCGGGAATATAGGAGGCTTCCTTGTAGCCCAGCATGCGGTAGAAGGCGCGCGCGCCGAAGTTGTTGACGCGCAGCTCGAGAGTGATCGTGGTGATGCCAGCGGTGAGCGCTGTCTCCTCGAGCCAGGCCATCATCCTGCGCCCGATGCCGCAGCGCTGGTAGTTGGGCTTGACCGCAATGAGCGACAGATGCGCCGAGACCTCGCCGTAGTCCATGATCGCGAAGCCCACCAGGTTGCCCCTGACCTCGGCGACCAGCACATTGGTGTCGCGCGCGCGGATCGCGCGCAGCACCCGCTCCGGCGGCCAGCTCCAGCCGCGCAGCCCGACCTCGATCAGGTAGCGCGACATCACCGCGATTTCGTAGGCGTCGGCGGGAACGGCCAGGCGAAAACGGGGAACGACCGGCATGATCGGCAATTATATTGCCTGACCGGGCGCGCGCAAGCCGCAGTCCTCCGGCCCCGATCGCGTGCGTGCGTCACGCCTTGGCGGTCTTGGGAATGAACTTCAGCGCCACGCCGTTGTTGCACCAGCGCTGGCCGGTGGGCGGCGGGCCGTCGTCGAAGACATGGCCGTGATGCCCTCCGCAGCGGATGCAGTGGTACTCGGTGCGCGGCAGGAAGAGCTTGTAATCGGTCTTGGTGCCGAACACGCCCGGGATGGTGGTGAAGAAGCTGGGCCACCCCGTGCCGCTGTCGTACTTCATTGCCGAGGTGAACAGCGGCAGATCGCATCCCGCGCAGACGTATACCCCGGGGCGCTTCTCGTGGTTGAGCGGGCTCGTTCCCGCGCGCTCGGTCGCCTCCTCGCGCAGCACTGCGTAGGCCGCCGGCGAAAGACGCTTGCGCCACTCCTCGTTGGAGAGCTTGAGCGGCTCGCTGGGCGAGGGCGGCTTGATGCCCTCGGCAAGCAGCGTTTTCCAGTTCCTGCGCAGTTCCTCGACGCCTTTCATGTCACGCGGCAGGCTCTGCGCCTGCGACCGACGCCCGGCGATCGCACCCCACAATCCCGCCGCCAGCATGCCCTGCAACCAGCCCCTGCGCGTCATATGCCGTCTCCTTGCCTTGGCCCGGATCTGGATTTTGCCCCGAATTCCCTCGGCAGCCTATACGGCGGTGCGGGCGGGCCGGATGTATCGCTACGGGTTTCATGTTTCAGGGGCTGCGGAGATGCGACCTGTTGCCACGCCACGGTGAACCCTACCCCGTGGGCAGGGGCCCCGCGTGCGGGGATGCGACCCAGGAGGCGCGCGGCGCACGGCGGCTACAGGGTGTTTTCCGAGCCGAGGATCACCGTGCACTGGCTGGAGAGCACGCCTCCGTTGCCGTGCGCCAAAGCGAGGTCGCACCCTGGTATCTGTCGCTCCCCGCACTCGCCGCGCACTTGGCGCGCCGCCTCGATCAGCAGCATGAGCCCGTACATGCCGGGATGGCAGTAGGAGAGCCCGCCGCCGTTGGTGTTGACCGCGAGCCGCCCCCCCGGCGCGATCGCGCCGCCCGCGACGAAGCGCCCGCCTTCGCCCTTGGGACAGTAGCCGAGGTCCTCGAGAAAGAGGATGGTGTTGATCGTGAAGGCGTCGTAGAGCTCCACTGCGCGCACGTCCCAGGGGCGGACGCCCGCCATCGCGAATGCCTGCGGCCCGGAGCGCGCCGCAGCGGTGACGGTGAGATCCTCCATGTTGGAGATCGAATGGTGCGAGAGCGCTTCGCCCACGCCGAGCACGTAGACCGGCTTTTTCTTGAGCGCGCGGGCACGCTCGGCGGAGGTGAGGATGATCGCGCCGCCGCCGTCGGTCACCAGGCAGCAGTCGCGCACCGTGAAGGGATAACTCACCATGCGGGAGGAGAGCGCCTGCTCGATGGTGAGCGGCTCCTTTTCCCACGCGGCCGGGTTCTTGAGCGCCCACTGGCGCGCTGCCACCGCGACTTCCGCCAACTGCTCGCGCGTGGTGCCGAACTCGTGCATGTGGCGGGAGGCCGCGAGCGCGTAGGCGCTCGCCGGCAGGAACGGGCGGTACGGGGACTCGTACGGGTTGTGCTCGCGCGGGCTGGCGGCCGCCCGCGACACCGTGCGCTGAGTGCTGCCGTAGGCGATCAGCGCGACCTCGCACAGTCCGTGCTCGATCGCGGCCTGCGCGTGCGCGACGTGCGACATGAAGGAGGAGCCGCCGATCTGGGTGTTGTCGGCGTAGCGCGGCTCGATGCCGAGATACTCCTTCAACGCGAGCGTCGCCATGCGCACCTGGGTGGTGGCGGCGAAGAGCCCGTCCACGTCCGCGAGCCGCAGGCCGCAGTCGTCGAGCGCGCGCCGGGTTGCCTGCGCCATGAGGTCCACCGGGCTGGTGTGCGGCGCGACTTGGCCGAGATCGGATTCGGCCACGCCGACGATGGCGACGCTCCCGCGCTTCAGGCCTCCGGTGCGCGCGCTCTTCGTCGCGACGAACGGGGCGCGCCGGGCCTGCGCTTGCGGCGCCGCGGCGGGCGCGGGCGGTGCTGCGGCGGGCGCCACTGGGGCGAACACGGGATAAGGCGGCTGTTGGTCGTCTCCGGGGTGCATCCGCACCTTGACTCGCATGCCGATTCCCACTGCAAGCGGGTCCACGTCCTCGACCCGGCTCATCATGCGGAAGCCCTCGTCGAGCTCGATCAGCGCGACGTTATGCGGCGGTGCGTCCTTCGAATACACGACCGTGGTGGCGTATACCGTGCCGAACCCCTGCGAGACGCGCCATTCGAGGTCCGCGCTGCCGCTGCCCGGTGCGATGACGCGCGGGTAGAACACGGGCCTGCCGTCCTCGCGGCTCACCTGGTAGGCGAGCTCGCCCTTCCTGCAATGTTCGAGATAGATGCCGAGCGGCGACTGCTGTTTCAAGTCCTGCATCCGTTGCTCCATCGCGTCGTTGTTTCGTCACCCGATCACTGCATCGCTTTCTCGCTGCATCGCCGGATTCTCGGTCACTCTGCCTTGATACCGGCTTGCTTCACCACGCGCGCCCACTTGACGATCTCGGTCTGGATGAATTTCCCGAACTCCTCGGGACTCCTGTTCACCGCCTCGGCGCCCTCCGACACGAACCATTTCTGGACTTCGGGCGAGGCGACGATGGCTGCCACTTCCTCGTGCAGCCGCCGGACCACGGCCGCGGGCGTTCCGGCCGGAGCGAGGATGCCCCACCAGTTGGACGCCTCGTAGCCTGGCAGGCCCGCCTCGGCGATCGTCGGCACTTCGGGCAGGATCGCGGCGCGCTTCGCGCCGCCCGTGCCGAGCACGCGCAGGCGCCCGGCGCGGATGTGCGGCAGCGTCTGGATCAGCGAGCCGATCGAGATCTGCGCCTGTCCGGCCACCACCGCGATCGTCGCGGGGCCGCCGCCCTTGTAGGGCACGTGCACCAGGTTGATGCCCGCCATGATGCGGAAGAGCTCGCTGCCGAGGTGCTGGAACGTGCCGACTCCGGCGGAGGCGTAATGGAGCTCGCCCGGTTTCGCTTTCGCGAGCGCTATGAGCTCCTTGACCGATTGCGCGGCGACCCCGGGATGGACCGCGAGCGCGTTGGGCCCGGTGCCGATCATCGCCACCGGCACGAACGACTTCACCGGATCGTAGGAGAGCTTGTAGAGCGCCGGATTGAAGGCGTAGGCGACCGAGACGATCAGCAGCGTGTGCCCGTCGGGCTGCGATTTCGCCGCGATCTCGGTGCCGATCACGCCTCCAGCGCCACCGCGGTTGTCCACCACCACGGCCCGGCCGAGCCGCTCGGAGAGCTGCAGCCCGATCATGCGCCCGACGATGTCGTTGCTGCCGCCCGGCGGAAAGGGAATGATCAGCCGCACCGGACGCGACGGGTACTGTCCTGCGGCTTGCGCCGCCGCGCAGGCGAGAACGGCCGCCATCACGGCCGCCGGAAAACGGAGCGAAGTTTTCATGCCGGTCTCCTTTCGGGTCTTCCACTCAGCGGCCGAGGAATTTCGGTGGACGCTTTTCCTTGAACGCGGCGACGCCCTCCTCGTGGTCGTGCGTGAGGCGAGCCGCGCCCACGGCAAGGTTTTCCAGCTCGAGCAGCATTTCGAGCGTGGGCACGTACATCGCCTGGAACATCTTTTTCGCGAGCCGCAGCGCGAACGTGGCCGAGCCCGCGATCTCGCGCGCGAGCGCGCGCGCCTCCTCCTCGAGCCTGTCGTCGGGCACGACCTTGGTCACGATGCCCATCTCGCGCGCCTCCTGCGCCGGCAGCCGCCGCGCGGTGTAGACGAGCTCTTTCGCGCGCGCGACGCCGAGGTGCTGGGCGAGGAAGAACACCGCGCCGCCGTCGGGCGGCAGCCCCACGTTCCTGAACGCCATCAGGAAATAGGCGGACTCGGCGGCGACGATGAGGTCGCAGGCGAGCGCGAGACTCGCGCCGATGCCCGCCGCGGGCCCGCGCACCGCGGCGATCACCGGCTTCTCCATCTCGTGGAGGCTGCGGATCATGCGCTGGTGGCCGCGCGAGCGAGCGCGGCCGGAGACCACATCGCGCGCGCCCATCGTGCCGACGTCGCCGCCCGCGCAAAAGGCGCGGCCCGCGCCCGTGAGAATCACCGCGCGCACTTCTTCGTCGGCGTCGAGCTCTGCGAAGCCGCGCGTCAGATCGCAATACATGTCGGCCGAGAGCGCGTTGAGCTTCTCTGGCCGGTCGAGCAGGACGGTGGCCACGCCGCCGTCTTTACTGATTTTGACGCTCATCTGGTTCCTCCTGGCATCCCGGCGGCCGGTCCTTCAGCACGACGAGCGCGTCGGCGGCGACGACGCCCAGGCCCGCCTCGCGCACGAAAAGCGGATTGATGTCGAGTTCTGCGATGCGATCCCGATGGTCGGCGATCAGCCACGATACGCGCGCGAGCGCCTCCGCCAGCGCCGCGACGTCGAGCGCGGGCCCCCCGCGCCATTCCTCGAAGAGCCGCGCCCCGCGGATCCCTGCGATCATCTCGCGCGCCTCCTCCGGCCCGAACGGCGCGAAGCGGTGCGTCACGTCGCGCAGGAGCTCGGTATGGACGCCGCCCAGCCCGAACGTGACCACCGGACCGAACCAGGGATCGTCCACCGCACCGACGATGACTTCGGTTCCCGAGGCCATTTCCTGGACCAACACACCTTCGATGCGTGCATCGGCGTTGAACCTCCGCGCCGACTCCAGCATGTTCCGCACCGCCTCTTTCATGGCAGCGAGGTTGGGCACACCCAGCCTCACGGCGCCGGCCTCGGTCTTGTGCGGCAGATCCGGCGAGCAGAGCTTGACCGCGACCGGGAAGGGAAGCGGCGCGGCTTCGAGCGCCTCGACTTGCTCCGCGCTGAGCAGCGTTTCGTTGACGATCGGAATGCCGTATTCCCGGAGCAGCAGTTTCGAGCGGTGCTCGCCGAGAGTGGCGCCCGCTGCGGGAAGCTCGAGCGCGCGCCTGCCCGCCGCGCGCTTCTCCTGCCGCGCCGCCCGCGCCTCGCGCGCGCGGCGTTTCTCGGCGAAGCAGGCGAGCGCCGCCAGCGCGCGCACGGCGCGTCCCGGCGCGAGGATGCAGGGCACGCCGTTCTCCTCCAGGTAGCGCAGCGCCTCGGCGTTGTCGTCGGGCGCGGTCGGCCAGTTGACGAGGAAGGGCTTGTCCGTGCCGCGTAGCATCTCGACGAGCCCCTGCGCCCAGGCGCGCGCCGCGCGCCCGCGCGGCGCGCGCGCCACCACCATGTCCACTCCGGGGTCGGCGAGCACGATCTCGAGCGCCCGGCTGTAGGAGGCGAAGTTGTCGTTGTAGCCGTGCGCCGTCACGTCGAGCGGATTGGCGACGGCGGCGAAGGCAACCAGCGTCTCGCGCAGGCGGCGCGCGGTCGGCTCGGAGAAGCGCGCGAGATCGAGCCCGTGCTCGATCGAGCGATCGGCGAGCAGCACACCCGCGCCGCCCGAAATCGTCGCCACGCATACCCGCCGCCCGCGCGGGAGCCGTCCGGCAAGGAACGCCTTGCAGGCGTCCACGAGATCGTCCACGTCGCCGATCTCGACGTAGCCGCCGCGCGCGAACGCCGCGCGGTAGAGCTCGTAGGAAGCGGTCAGGCGCGCGGTGTGCGAGACGGCCGCCCGCGCGCCGGCCTCGGTGTTGCCCGCCTTCCAGACGAGGATCGGCTTGCCGAGCTCGAGCGCGCGCTCCCCGATCGCGATCAGGCGCCGCCCGTCGGCGACCCCTTCCACGAACGCGGTGACGATTCTCACCTCGGGGCGCTCGATCAGGTCCGCAAGCCAGTCGAGCGCCGTGAGGTCGGCCTCGTTGCCGGTGGAAACGACGTAGTTGAAGCCGAGGCCGTAATGGCACGCGATCGCCACCACGCCGAAGCCGAAGCCACCGGACTGCGTCACCATCGCGATCGGGCCGGGCCTGAGCGTCGCGAGCTGCATCGTGCCGCCGAACCCGATGCGCGCGCCGTCCTTCAGATTCATGAGCCCCAGGCAGTTGGGTCCGAGCACGCGCACGCCGGCGCGCCGCGCCGCGGCAGCGAGCTCGCCCTGGAGCCGCGCCCCGTCCTCGCCCGTTTCGCTGAAGCCGGAGGAGAGCACCACCGCGAACGGGATGCCCGCGCGCCCGCACTGCTCGATCGCCGCGGGCACGTGAGCGGCCGCGAGCACGATCAGCGCCACGTCGCACGGCTGCGGCACGCGTGCGGCGTCCGGATAGCAGGCGAGTCCCTTCACCTCGGCGTACTTGGGGTTGACCGGATAGATCCGCCCGCGGTAGCCGAAGTCGGTGAGGAGCTTGAGCGCCTGGCCGCCGATGCGCGAATCGTCGTTCGACACGCCGAGCACCGCGACGCCGCGCGGATCGAGCAGGCGGCCGAGGTCGGGGCTGCGGGCCGGCTGCTGCCGGGGATCGGGCCGGGCGGACATCGCTACACGGTGCGGGTGAACGGGCGATGGATTCTACTCGGCTTCCGCGGATCGCGCGGCATCGGAGTCCACGATCCGGATGGAACAGCCGCCGCGCCGATGACGCCGTGGCCGGGGCGGGAATCCGGGATTGTGCCGGGCCTGCCGCCGGAAATCCTAGCGCCTGCCTCCCGCCATCCGCGCCGACTCGGGCATGCGCCGCAGCCGCCAGGTCATGAGCGGCCCGAGCAGGGCGCCGACGCCGAGCGAGGTCCAGGCGAGCCCCCACGCCCAGGCTTCGGAGGCGAGCGCTCCGCCGCGCGCCCAGTCGAGCACCAGCCCGAAGGTCCAGGGGCTCGCCGCACCGGCGCCGAAGCCGAGCACCGAGCGGATCGAATAGGCGGCGCCGATATAGCGCGGCGGCACGAGCTCCGTGATCGCAGTCGAATAGACCGAGGAGTCGCCGATCGCGGTCATGTTGTAGACGATCGCGACCGCGAGCAGTGCCCACAGGGGCCAGGACAGCATCCAGCCGAAAGTGAAGGAGCAGGCGAGGCTCGCGCACGACATCGCGAGGATCACCGCAGTCCTGCCCCAGCGGTCGGAGAGCGCGCCGCCGGCGATGCTGCCCGCCATGCTCGAGAGGTAGGTGACCGCGGAGAGCAGCGCCCCGAGCCCCACCGCCTGCGCCGTGACCTCGCCGCCCGAGGCCGCGGAGACCGCGAGGAACGCCGGCAGCCACGCCCACATGCCGAGCAGCTCCCAGCTGTGGAAGACGTAGGCCCAGATCGCGAGCATCGCCGGGCGGTCGCGCAGCACGGCCGCGAGCGAGGAGCCGCCGCCGTGCCCCGCGGGCGCCGGGTGCACGAGGTTGGGTGTGGCGCGCAGCGTGTGAAAAGCGAGCAGGCTCGCGGCGAGCGGACCGCACGCAGTCACGACGAACACGCCGCGCCAGCCGATGTCGGCGACCAGCGCGCCGCTCAGCACGAGCGCCACCGCGTAGCCGAGCGAGGCCGCGGCGAGGTAGAACCCCATGGCGCGGCCGCGCCCGCGGGCGCTGAAGCGCTCGGAGATCAGCGCGAGCCCCGGCGTGTAGGAGCTGCCCGAGCACAGTCCCAGCAGCCCGTGCAGCAGCAGCGCCGAGACGAAGCCGTCGGCGAGGAGCGCGAACACCATGGCGGCTGCGGCCGCGGCGAGGTTGCCGGCGAGAAAAACGCGCTTCGCCCCGTAGTGCTCGGAGAGAAAGCCGACCGCGAACAGCGAGACGAGATAGCCCACGTGCCAGGCGGACTGGATGAGACCGGCCTCGCCCGCGCCGAGGTTCCAGTCCACGCGCAGCAGCGGCAGCACCCCCGAGTAGGCGGTGAACATCATGGCGAATCCGACGCGCGCCGCGCACAGCTCGTAGAGCCACGCGGCGTCGCTGGAACGATGGCTGCGGGCGGCGCTCAACTTCGGTCAGCCACGGAGATCGCGGAGAACAAAGGGCGGGGTGAGGTGCTGCTGCGCTCCACCGCGTTCTCCGTGACCGATGCTCAGATCGAGTCCCAGGGGAACACGTCCGCGGTCTTTTGCAGCGGCACGAACCAGCTCTTGAGCGCGGGCAGCATGTGCCCGGCGCAGGCCTCCGGTGTCCAGCCCTCCGAGCGGTGAATGCCGCGCAGCGGGCGCGACTGGCTCATGAGGAAGATCTCGTTCTTGCGCACCGAGAACACCTGCCCGTTCACTTCCTTCGCCGCGTCGCTCGCGAGGAACACCGCGAGCGGCGCGTTGTGCTCCGGTGTCACCTGCTTGCGCTGCTCGATGCGCTTGACCGACGCCGGATCCTTCGGCGGGATCGAGGCGGTCATCCGCGTCCACGCGACGGGAGCGATGCAGTTCGAGCGCACGTTGAAGCGGGCCATGTCGATCGCGATCGAGGTCGAGAGCGCGACCAGCCCCAGCTTCGCGGCGCTGTAGTTCGCCTGGCCCATCGCCCCGATCAGTCCCGAGGTCGAGGTCATGTGGATGAAGCAGCCCGACTCCTGGCGGCGGAAGTGTTCGGCCGCGTGGCGGCTCACGTTGAACGCCCCTTTCAGCATCACGGTGACGACCGCGTCCCAGTCCTCCTCGCTCATCTTGTGGAAGATCGCGTCGCGCAAGATCCCCGCGTTGTTGACCACGCAGTCCACGCGCCCGAAGCGCTCGAGCGCGCACTCGACGATCCGGCGCGCGGAGGCGAATTCGGCGACGCTGTCGAAATTCGCGACCGCCTCGCCACCCGCCCGGAGGATCTCCGCAACGACCTCTTCCGCGGGCCGCCGATCGCTGCCTTCGCCGCTCAGCGCGGCGCCGACGTCGTTCACCACCACTTTCGCGCCGTGCGCCGCCATCAGCTTCGCGATCGCCGCGCCGATGCCGCGCCCGGCTCCGGTCACCACCACTACCTTGCCTTCGACCATGCCAGCCATCGCATCCTTTTTTATTCGCTATGGAGTGAAACGCGGAACGTGAAACGGGAGGCGCTTTCCGAGGCTTCCCTACAGGGGTTGGTGTCGGCCCAGCGCTCGTTTCACGGTTTTATCTCCGCACGGCCGTTGTCGAGCACCGTCACGCCGCGCGCGGGCACGGTGGAGCGGAACGAGACCACGCCCGCTTCGCGCCACATCTCGGTGCGGATCGTCTCGCCGGGATAGACCGGCGCCGAGAAGCGGCATTCCATCGCGACCAGGCGCCCGGGGTCGTAGCCGCACAGCGTCTTGAGGATCGCGTGCCCGGCGACGCCGAACGTGAGCCGTCCGTGCAGGATCGGTCTGTCGAATCCGGCCCTGCGCGCATACGCGGGGTCGGCGTGCAGCGGATTGTAGTCGCCGCAGAGGCGGTAGAGTAGGGCGGACTGCGGGAGCGTCGGCAGATCGCACACGTGCTGCGGCGGCGCCAGCGGGATCGGGTGCGGCGCCGGCACCGGGCCGCTCGGCCCGCCGAAGCCGCCGTCGGCGCGGCAGAAAGTAGTGGAGGCGAGCGTGCAGATCACCTCGCCCTTCACCTTGTCGCGCACCGTGCACTCCGTCATCACCAGCGCGCCGCGGCCTTCGCCCTTGTCCACCACGCCGGTGACGCGCGTGACGCCGATGATCTCGCCCTCGACCGGCAGCTCCCGGTGGATGCGAAAGCCCTGCCCGCCGTGCACCACCTGGCTGCGGGTGATGCCGAGCTCGGGAGCGGCGTGCCACGGCCCGGGGTAGCCGAGGATGACCGCCATCGTCGGCAGCGCCCGGAGATTCTCCTCGTAGACGAACTGGAGCTGGTCCGGATCGCAGGGATCGGCGCCGAGCCCCACGCCGAGCGCGTAGAGGATGGTGTCGCGGCGGGTGAGCCGCTGCTCGACCGGCGGGATCGGCCAGTGGAGCAGTTTTTCGTAGTTGATCGGCACAGCAAAACGGCAAGCGCCTCGGGCCCGGTGCCGCCCGCGAGCGGCCGGCGGCGAATCTCAGGCAACGGCTGCAAGGAATTCGCGGGAGCCCGGCCCCGGCGGATTCCTCGGCTATACTATCATCGCACGGTTGTTCATGTGCTATCGAACCGGTTGCAGGAGGAGCGATGATCAAGGTGGGAGACCGGTTGCCGGAAGGCACGCTGCACGAGCTCACGGTGGAGTACACCGCGGGCTGTCCGACCGCGCCCGAGGCGTTCAAGGTGTCCGATCTCGTGCGCGGCAAGCGCATCGTGATCTTCGGGCTGCCCGGCGCGTTCACCCGCACCTGCTCGGGCAGGCATCTGCCCGGCTATGTCGAGCTCGCCGACAAGATCAAGGCGAAGAAAGTGGACGAGATCTGGTGCCTCGCGGTGAACGACGCCATGGTGATGGCGGCTTGGGGCAAGGACCAGGGCGTCGGCGGCAAGATCCGCATGATGGCCGACGGTTCCGCGACGTTCACCCGGGCGATGGGGCTCGACATCGATCTCACCGAGCGCGGTTTCGGCGTGCGCTCGCAGCGCTACTCGATGCTGGTCGAGGACGGCGTCGTGAAGATCTTGAACCTCGAAAAGCCCGGGCAGTTCGAGGTGAGCGACGCGCAGACGATGCTCAAGCAGCTCGACGCTGCGTGAGCGCGGCAGGCGGCGGTATGGCGTTGCAACTCGTTTCTCCCGCCTTCGCGCACAACGGCGAGATTCCGCGCCGCTATACCTGTCAGGGCGAGGACATCTCGGTGCCGCTCGCCTGGAGCGGCGCGCCCGCCGGCACCAGGAGCTTCGCGCTGATCGTGGACGACCCCGACGCGCCCGATCCCAAGGCGCCGCGCATGACCTGGGTGCACTGGGTGCTCTACAACATCCCGCCGGAGGCGACCGGACTCGCGGAAGGGGTGCGCTCCTCCGAGCTGCCCAGGGGCACGCGCGAAGGACTCAACGACTGGAAGCGCACGGGCTACGGGGGGCCCTGCCCGCCGGTCGGCCGCCACCGCTATTTCCACAAGCTCTACGCGCTCGACACGGTCCTACCCGAGATGGAGAACCCGACCAAGGCCGAGCTCGAACAGGCGATGCGCGGCCACATTCTCGAGAAAGCCGAGCTCGTCGGCACCTACCAGAAGTCCTAGGCGTCGTCCGGATCTCGCGGGGCGGTGGCTGCGGCCGTCACGCCGCGGCACTGCCGCGCATCGCGCGCTCGATCGCCTCGCGGTCCCAGCTCGGCGCGAGCATGGTGATGAAGTCGTACATGTAGCTGCGCAGATAGGCACCGCGCCGGATCTCGATGCGGGTCACGGTGGGGTCGAACAGGCGGCCCGCGTCGCGTGCCCGCAGGCGGCGGTCGCGCTCCGGCTCGTAGGCGACGCTCGGCAAGATCGCCACGCCGAGGCCGAGCTCGACGTAGCTCTTGATGACGTCGGCGTCGATTGCCGTGAGCACGATGTTGGGCTCGAGGCCGGCGCGCTCGAACGCGCGCAGCACCGCCGAGCCCCCGACGAAGCTCGCGTCGTAGGTGATGATGGGATAGGCCGCGATCGCCCGCAGCGTGAGCCGCGGCACCCGCAGCAGGGGGTGGCCGCGCGGCGCGACGACGCTGCGCCCGAGCCGGTGGGCGGGGAGCTTCACCAGGTCCGGGACGCTCTCGCCGGGCGGCTCGCTGCTCACGCCGAGATCGGCCTCGCCCGAGGCGACGAGTTGCTGGGTCTGCGATGGGCTGCCCTGGCGCAGCACCAGCTGGACTGCGGGATGGCGCCGGATGAAGTCGCGGATCACGCCGCGCAGCACGTAGCGCGCGTGGATGTGGGTGGTGGCGATGACGAGCTTCCCCGTCTCCTGGCGCGTGAAATCCTCGCCGATGCGCTTCAGGCTCTCGGCCTCGTGCAGCAGGCGCCGCGCGACGGCGAGCACCGCGCGGCCGGGCTCGGTAACGCCTGCGATGCGGTTGCCCGTGCGCAGCAGCAGGTCCACGCCGAGCTCTTGCTCGAGCAGCCGGATCTGTTTGCTGATCCCCGGCTGCGAGGTGTGCAGCGCGGCGGCGGCGCGCGAGATGTTGTAGCCCTGGTCGGCGATCCCGCACAGGTAGCGGAACTGGCGCAGGTTCACGGCGGCTTCACCATAACTTTGGGTTATCGTTCGATAGATAAAGATTCTCACATAACATACCGCAGGGCGGGTAACATGATGCGGCACCGGAGAAACGGACGATGCCGAGGATGTCGGGAGCGCGGGCGTTCGCGCAGATGCTCGAGGGCTACGGCGTCACCCACGTCTTTTTCGTCCCCGCCTTCATGATGAAGGCCCTCGCCGAGATGGAGGATATGCCGATCCGGCGCGTCATGGTCCACGGCGAGAAGGCCGCGGCCTACATGGCCGACGGCTATGCCCGGGCCGCCGGCCGCCCGGGTGTGTGCATGGCACAGATGATCGGCGCCTCCAATCTCGCAGCCGGGCTGCGCGACGCCTTCATGGCGGGCTCGCCGGTGCTCGCGGTGACGGGCGGGCCCACGCCGCTTTCGCGCTACCGGCACGCTTACCAGGAGGTGGACGACGTCTCGCAGTTCGATCCCCTCACCAAGATGAACGCGCAGGTGGACCACGTCGCGCGCCTGCCCGATCTCCTGCGCCAGGCGTTTCGCGTGGCGACCTCCGGCGCGCCCGGCCCGGTGCATCTGCGCATCCAGAGCCATCTTGGCCAGATGACCGAGCTCGAAGCCGACCTCGATCCGCTGGTCGAGCCGCGATTTGCGCGCGTGCCGGCGTTCCGCCCGGAGCCGGAACGGGAGGCGGTGCGCGAGGCTCTCGCGCTGCTCCAAGCGGCGGCGCGCCCGATGATCGTCGCGGGCGGCGGCGTGATCCGCTCCGGCGCGCGGGCCGAGATCGTGGAGCTCGCCGAAAAGCTCGGCATTCCGGTCGCGACCTCGCTCAACGCCAAGGCGACGCTCCCCGATCGCCATCCGCTCAACGCCGGCGTGCCGGGAGCGTACTCGCGCGACTGCGCGAACCGCGCGCTCGCCGAGGCCGACCTCGTGTTCTTCGTCGGCTCCCACACCGGCGGCCAGGTCACCAACAACTGGATGTTCCCGCCCCCGGGCGTGAAGGTGATCCAGCTCGATATCGACCCGGCGGAGCTCGGACGCAACTACCCGAACACGGTCTCGATCCTGGGCGACGCGCGCGTGTGCCTCAGGCGCCTGATCGAGGCGGCGGCCCCCGGCGCACAGGGACGGGCGGACTGGATCGGGCGGGTGCAGGCGCTCGTCGCCGCGTGGCGCGCAGAGAACGCGCAGTGGCGCGATGCGGACGCGGTGCCGCTGCGCCCCGAGCGCGTGTGCCGCGCGCTTTCCGAGGTGCTGCCGCCCGAAGGGATCGTCGTCTCCGACACCGGGCACGCAGGCATCTGGACCGCGCGCTTTCTCGAGCTCGCGCATCCGGCGCAGGAGTACTACCGCACCGCCGGCTCCCTCGGCTGGGGCTTCCCGGCGGCGCTGGGAGTGAAGTGCGCGCGGCCCGACCGGCCGGTGGTGTGCTTCACCGGCGACGGCGGCTTCTACTACCACATCGCCGAGCTCGAGACCGCGCGGCGCCACAACATCGCCGTGGTGGTGGTGGTCAACAACAACAGCTCGCTCAACCAGGAGATCCGGCTCAACGACGCGGCCTACGGCGGGCGCCAGCGCGGGCGCGCCGAGGAGCTGTGGCGCTTCCCCGATCTCGATTTCGCGAGGATCGCGCAGTCCTTCGGCTGCGCCGGCATCCGGGTCGAGCGGCCGGAGGAGCTGCGGCCGGCGCTCGAGCGCGCGCTCGCAGCGGGCGGCCCGGTGGTGGTGGACGTGGTGACGGACATGTACGCGATCGCGCCGCACCCGTGGACGCCGAGCGGGCGGGATTTTCATTCGTATCAGAGGGGATAACCCGAGGGAGGCACCGCGCATGGCAGAGGGCATCAAGCCGATCCGGCGAGTGGTGACCGGGCACGACGCCCAGGGCAGGTCGTGCGTGCTCTACGATGGGCCCGCGCCCAACGTCAATGCGAACGCCTTCAAAAAGGGCACCGCCATGACCGACATCTGGGTGTTCCACGAATGCCCGGCGCCGATCCGCGGCGAGCGCGACGACGGAAACCTTCCGTTCCGCTTCGAGCCGCCGCCGACAGGCGGGCACCTGCGCATCGTGCAGTCGGACCCCAAGCCGCCCGACTACGACCCCGCGCGCGACGCCTACCTCGTCGCCCCGCATCCGCCGCGGCGCACCCCGGGGGGCACCTGGGAGCGCGGCGGGCAGAATCTGTACACCACGCGCATGCACAAGTCGGAGACGCTCGATTACGGTATTCTGCTCTCGGGCAGCCGCGTTCTCGTCACCGACGACGGCAGCCGCACGCTCGCGCCAGGCGACGTGGTGGTGCAGCTCGGAAGCTGGCATGCCTGGGCCAATCCCGACGAAGGGAGCCTGATGGCTTTCGTCATGATGGGAGCCGAGTTCGGCGACGGATGACGGGGTGAAGCGATGACGAGCGGAAATCCGAAGCCCGTGCGCAGGATCGTGGTGGCCGACGAGGGCGAGCGCTCGCGGGTGGTGAGCGATGGACCGGCGCCGGAAGTGCACACCGACCCGGCGCGCCCCGGCTTCGCGCTCACGCGCATCTGGGTGACCGACCGCACGCCGGCGCGGATCCGCAGCGCGCACGAGTGCCTGCGCCTGCCGCACGTGCTGGTGCCGCCGCCTGCGGGCTCGGTGTGCCGCGTCGTCACCTTTCCGCCGGACGACGAGTGGAGGGGCCGCGTGGGCGCGAGAGAAGTGCGCGCGTTCTTCGAGGCGCTGGGCGCGCCGCAGGCCTCTTCCTATTCGCCCGCTGCCCCGCACCCGTACATGCAGAGGACGCGCACGCTCGAGTTTTGCCTGATACTGGAGGGCGAGGTGACGCTCGTGCTCGACAAGGAGGAGGTGGCGCTCGCGGCGGGCGATACCGTGGTGCTGCGCGGGGCGAACCACGCCTGGAGCAATCGCTCGACGCGCCCGTGCGTGGTGGCTTTTTCCTCGCACGACGCCTCCGGCTGAGCGCCGCCGCAAAGGAGGGGATATGAAGACTGCATGGCCTGCCGCGCTGCTTGCGGCCGCGGCGTGCGGACTGCCGTGTGCAGCGCTCGCCGAGCAGCCCTATCCGGTGCGGCCGATCCGCTTCATCGTGGGGCCGGGGCCCGACGTGCTGGCGCGCATGGTCGGGCAGAAGTTGACCGAAGCCTGGGGGCAGCAGGTGGTGGTGGACCAGCGCCCGGGCGCGGGCGGCATCATCGCCGCGGAAACCGCGGCGAAGGCGGCACCCGACGGCCACACGCTGCTGCTCACCACCGGCGCCTACACCGTGAACGCGGTCTACTACAGCAAGCTGCCTTACGACCTCGTGCGGGATTTCGCACCGGTTTCGCTGCTCGCCACGATCCAGTTTCTGCTGGTCGTGCATCCCTCGCTGCCGGCGAAATCGGTCGAGGATCTGGTGCGGCTCGCGCGCGAGAAGCCCGGGCAGCTCAACTGCGCCTCCTCCGGCACCGGCACGACCGCGCACCTCGGCTGCGAGATGTTGAAGAACCTCGCCCGCATCAACATCGTGCACGTGCCCTACAAGGGGGTCGCACCGGCCCTCACCGAGCTGCTGGGCGGGCAGGTGGAAATGTTCTTCGCCGTGATGCAGGCGGGGCTGCCGCACGTGCGCGCGGGGAAGCTGCGTGCGCTCGCCGTGAGCGGGGCGAAGCGCGCGCTCGCGACACCGGAGCTGCCGACGGTGGCGGAGGCGGGCGTTCCTGGATTCGCGTTCGATTCCTGGAACGGCGTGCACGTCCCCGCCCGCACGCCCGCGGCGCTCGTCGCAAGGCTCAACGAGGCGCTCAACACGGTTATCCGGCAGTCGGACGTGCGCGCGCGGATGCTCGATCTCGGGCTCGAGCCCGCAGGCACGACACCCGCGGAATTCGCGGCGTTCGTGAACAGCGACATCGCGCGCTGGGCGAAGGTCGTCCGGGAAGCGGGCGTGCGCACCGAGTGAAGGAGGCTACCGCGGTCATGGCAGAGGACACGGGAATCCAGATCGTGCGTGTGGCGAGCCTTGTGTGGGAGGACCGCGTCAACGTGGACGGCTGGCCGAGCCGCGCGGGGCTCTATTACGAGGACCGGGAGCGCGAGCTCTGCCTGCGGTTGATCCATTATCCGGTCGGCTCGACCGAGCCGCGGCACGTGCACGCCGGCACTCATGCGACCACCGTGCTGAAGGGGCGCGCGATCGTGGACGGGCTGACGCTGGGGCCCCTGGATGTCGTGCTCGGTCCGGGCGGGGAGCCCCACGGCCCGCTGCACTATCCCGACGGCTGTCAGCTCTTCAGCGCGTTTCAGGGCAGCTACTACCACAGCGAAGTGCGCGAGCTCTCCGGGGAACGAAACTACCGCCTGATCCGCTCGGCCGAGCTTCCCTGGGTCGCGCGGCCGGGCGGCTGCCGGGTGAAGACGCTGGTGGAGCGCGGCGCCGGGCGCCTGCTGCTCGAGGCGCGCAGCTATGCCTGCGGCGCCGAGATCGCACGGGACGCCGACCCCGGATTCGAGTCGGCGCTGGTGGTCGAGGGCGGCGTCGAGGTTGCGGCGGAGGCGCTCGGAGCGTGGGATTTCCTGCGCCTCGTGGAACCGGCGCGCCACGCGGCGATCCGCTTTCCGCGGGGCGCGACGCTGCTGGCGCTCGCGATGCGGCCGCAGTGAGTGCGGGGGGCGGATGCCGAGGACGACGGGCACGCGCTTCATCGCCGAAGCGTTGCGCGGCTACGGCACGACCCACGTTTTCTTCGTGCCGCAGATGCTGCTCGAGACGCTCACCGCCATGGAGGGCATGGGCATCCAGCGCATGATGGTGCACGGAGAGAAGGCCGCAGCCTACATGGCCGACGGCTACGCGCGCGCGGGCGGGCGCCCGGGCGTGTGCATGGCGCAGCACGTGGGCGCATCGAACCTCGTCGCCGGGCTGCGCGACGCCTATCTCGCGTGCTCTCCGGTGATCGCGCTGACCGGGGGGCCCGCGCCTGCGGCGCGCTACCGCCACGCCTACCAGGAGCTCGAGGACTTCACCCAGTTCGAGCCCACCACCAAGTTCAACGCCCACGTGGACCACGTCGCGCGCCTGCCTGACCTCCTCGCGCAGGCGTTTCGCGAGGCGACCACCGGCGCGCCCGGCCCGGTGCATCTTCAGATCGGCGGGCATCACGGCG
>DATLZE010000073.1:0-2153 GCA_035574195.1 Burkholderiales bacterium
GCGAGCCTGCGCGCCGGCCTGCGCGGGGGCGCCGACCTCATCCCGCTCGTGCGGCGCGCCCCCTGCCTCCGGAGGCCGCCGCTCGTCGCGCTCGCCGACGTATCGGGCTCGATGAGCCGCTACACGCGCATCTTCCTGCACCTGCTGCACGCGATCGCCGACGGCTCACAGCGCGTGCATGCGTTCACGTTCGGCACCCGGCTCACCCCCATCACGCGCGAGCTGCGCGAGCGCGATCCCGACGCCGCGCTCGCCCGCGTCGCGCGCGCGGTCAAGGACTGGTCGGGCGGGACCCGTATCGGAGCCTGTCTGAAAGAGTTCAATCTGCGCTGGTCGCGCCGCCTGCTCGGGCAGGGCGCGGTGGTGCTGCTGATCACGGACGGCCTCGAGTGCGAGGGCGGCGCGGATCTCGCGCGCGAAATGGAGCGGCTGCACAAGTCGTGCCGCGCGCTGATCTGGCTCAATCCCCTGCTGCGCTACCCGCGGTTCGAGGCGCGGGCGCACGGCATCCGCGCAATGCTGCCGCACGTGGACGCCTTTCTCCCAGCGCACAATCTCGAGAGCCTGGAACGGCTAGCCGCGGCGCTCGCCGATGAATCCAGATGGCCGAATCACGAAAGGGCAGCGGAATGGAAATGACCGGCGAGCAGATCATCCCGCTTTCCCAGGCGGCGACCTGGGACGCGCTCAACGACCCGGCGATCCTCAAGGACTGCATTCCGGGCTGCGAGAGCATCGAGCGCATCGCGGAGAACCAATACGAGCTGGTGATGCACGCCAAGGTCGGCCCGGTCAGCGCCAAGTTCAAGGGCCGGATGACCGTCGCCGACGCCGACCCGCCGCGCGGCTACCGGCTGGTGTTCGAGGGCCAGGGCGGAGTCGCCGGCTTCGCCAAGGGCCAGGCGAGCGTCGCGCTCAGCCCGCAGGACGCGGGCACGCGGCTCGCCTACACCGCCAAGGCGACCGTCGGCGGCAAGCTCGCACAGGTGGGGGCGCGCCTGATCGACGGGGTGGCGAAGAAAATGGCCGACCAATTTTTCACCGCTTTCAACAAGCGCGTGAGCGGCAATTCGTGACGGAAGGGGAGGCAGGCCGTGCTGAAGATCTGGGGGCGCGCGAACTCGATCAACGTGCAGAAGGTGCTGTGGTGCTGCGCGGAGCTCGGGCTCGCGTTCGAGCGGATCGACGCTGGCGGAAAATTCGGTGTCGTGAACACGCCCGAATACCTCGCGAAAAACCCGAACGGACGGGTGCCGACGATCGAGGACGGGGACTTCGTGCTGTGGGAGTCGCACGCGATCGTGCGCTACCTCGCCCGCAAACACGGTGCTGGAACCCTGTGGCCGGAGGACGAGCGCGCGGCCGCCGATGCCGATCGCTGGATGGAGTGGTACAGCACGACCGTGTGGCCCAACCTCCAGCCCGTGTTCTGGAATCTGGTGCGCGTCGAGCCGCAGCACCGCGACATGAAGGCGGTCGAGGCGGCACGCGGGCGTCTCGCGCAGGATCTCGGGATCGTGGAACAGCGCCTCGCCGGCCGGCCCTACCTCGCCGGCGAGGCGTTCACCATGGGCGACATCCCGATGGGGGTGGCGCTGCACCGCTGGTTCTTGCTGCCGATCGAGCGCCCGGAGTATCCGCGGCTCGCCGCCTACTATGACCGGCTCAGGCAGCGCCCGGCGTTCCAGCAGCATTGTTCGGCCCCGCTCACGTGAGCGGGGTTTGCAGGGAACTCGAATCGCGCCGTATTCGACAAGGCGCGGCCGGCAGTCGCCACACCGCCTCCGGCCGGACTCGCTCCGAATCGCGAATCCCGAAAAAGGATAGATGACGCAACGCCGCTCCTACCGCTACTACGAGTTCGTGATGGCAGCCTTCGTCACGGTCCTGATCTGCTCCAACCTGATCGGACCGGCGAAGATCGCCCAGCTCGAGCTGCCGCTCGCCGGCACCGTGGTCTTCGGTGCGGGCGTGCTGTTTTTCCCGATTTCCTACGTCTTCGGCGACATTCTCACCGAGGTCTACGGCTATGCCCGCGCGCGGCGCGTGATCTGGGCGGGATTCGCCGGGCTTCTCTTCGCCTCGGTGATGGCCTCGGTGGTCGTGGCGTTGCCGCCGGCGCCGTTCTGGGAGAACCAGAAGGCCTACGAGAT
>DATLZE010000074.1:0-31250 GCA_035574195.1 Burkholderiales bacterium
GGCTTGTCCGCGACCGCCGTGAGCGCACCTTGCGACCACCACACCATGCCACGAAAGATCGCAGCCATCTGTTGCAGCACCGTAAATGCCTCTTGCCGGGTCTGCAAATAGAGATTGCAGGTGAATCTGGGCTCCGTGCCGCCGAAGCCGTCCGGCACCAGCTCGTCGCAGTAGCGCGCGATCTCGTAGAGCGCCCATTTGTCGACCTGCACCTCGTCAATGTAGGCCCCGAGGCCGTAGCGCTCGTTGGTCAAGAGATCGTAGAAACACCACGCTGGGTTGTCCGTCCAGGCGATCTTCCACGTGCCGTCCCAGATGCCGGAGTAGCTCCGCGTGTCCGGGTCGTAGTTGACCGGCACGCGCACGCGTAGACCGCGAATGTCGTAGCCGCGGCGCGGGATGCGGTTGAACTGCGCGGAGTCCACTTGCAGCGCCACCAGTGCGGTATTGGGGTAGCGCAGCTTGGCGTCGATGATCTCGGTGTACGAGTCCCAGAACGTCTTGTTCTGCAGGTTACTTTGCGTGCTGTCCGGCGTGATCCGGCGCACGCGGATATCCCACGGCCCTGGCGCGGGCAGCTCGATGCGGTAGCTGCGCTGGTATCGGCTCGTGGTCTTGCCGCTGATCGTGTCTCGCCGCACTTCCTGCCAGCCGCCGCCAGCGTTTTGCAGATCGATGGCGAGCTCAACCGACGTGCCGGAGATGTCGCCCGTGCTCGGGTCCTGGTAGGTAAGCTGCGGCACGCTCACGGTCACGCGCACCGCAGAGAGATTCGTGTTGCTCACGCTGCGCACGACGGGTGTGGCTGCCTTCACCTCGGTTGCTACCGCTATCTCGGACTCGGCCGCCGCAAACCCAGGCACATAGTCTTGCGCCTGAGTGCCCGTGCGTGTCGCGATTGTCACCCCCGAAAAATTCTCGCTCCCGTCGGTATTGATGACCGGCGTGTCGTCCAGGTAGATCGACTTGAGGCCATCCACCAGCCCCTCGATCTCGCCCTCGGAGACGACATCGATCACCCGCGCCCAGGCGCGCGAGCGCAGGCTGTCGGGCGCCTCCTGCGGCGTGCGACCGCCGCCGCCGCCGCCCTTGCCGCCACCACCACCGCCTGCGCCGCGGATCATCGCGCTCATAGCGCCATCTCCTCGACCGCGATGCCGGCAGAGATGACCTGCGAGCCGACGATGAGTCGCCCATAGCATACCGGCACCGGGTTGCCCTGGGCGGCGGTATTGACGGGCCCATCGAAGGCGTAGGAAGGTTTGTTCTCTGGACGATCCGCGGGTCCCTGCATCTTCGGCTGTGGCGATAGCATCTGCGCCACGCCGCCGAGCACGAGCGAAATGCCGATGTTGGTGGCGAGATACCCAGCAAACGCAGCGCCGCCAGCGGCCCAGGCCGCCGACAGCGTCAAGCTCGCGCCGCCCGTCATGATGCCCACGCCGATCAGCGCCGCGCCAAGGATCACCTGGCCAAGCCCACGCCCCGCTCCGGCGGTCACCGGCACGATGCGGATCACGTCGTCCGCAGGATGCGCGAGAGTCGCGAGGTCGCGCGGCGTGCGGCCCACGAGCACGCGATACCCCGGGCGCGAGTGCTCGATCATGTAGGAGCGGAATCCGTCGAGGGTGGCGCACAGCGCACGCACGGCCTCGGCAGGCGTGCGCACGTCGTAGCGGTGTCGCCTGCCGAAGCGCATGCCGAGATGGCCGTAGAGCAGCACCGTCCTCACAGCAGACTCCGATGACGCAGCACGTGGGTGGTGACCTTACGCCAGTAACCGCCATAGACGTCGCGGCTGGAGAGCCGGCCGTGGCAGTGGTGAAGCAGATGCCCGTCTCGATCGATCACGCCTGCGTGGTTGGGGACAGGGCTCGCGATTTGCATGAGCAGCGCATCGTGCGGGCGCATGTCGTACTGATCGATCTCGACGAAACCCTCGGCGGCGAAATGGTCGAGGTAGAGGTTCGCGCCCTTGAGCCACCAGTCGTCCTCGCGCGGATAGTCGCGCAGTCCGATGCCGATGCCGGCATAGTAGTCTCGCACCAGCGCGTAGCAGTCGAGCACGCCGTGGACGAATGGGCGGCCGACGAGCGGAGGGAGATAGCCATCCGGCTCGATCACGCGATGCGCGCCGGTGGGCCACGACACGATGAGCCATGGCAGCCGAGTGCGGCCGCACATCACGCGATCGGCCTCTGAGGGCTCGGGCGGAAGATACACGTGGCTATGGCAGATCGCTACCACTTCTCCCGCGTCCTCTGCGGCGGCCTGGTCCTCTGGATGCAACGCGAATTCGGACTCGCCGGCGATATTGCGACATGGCCAATACCTGAGCCGTCCGCGCCGCACGACCGCGAGCCCGCAGCACTCGCGCGGCCGATCGCGCGCGGCGTGCGCCATTACCTCAGGCACGAGAGCATCAAGCGCAATCATCGGATGAGCCCCGCGCCCGGGAAGCCGCCGAAAGGAAGCGGCGCGAATTGGCCGAAACGAAGCTTGCACGATGCGAGCCGCTTGCCGCACTGGTCGCGCGCCGGGTCCGTGGTCGGCTGATCGTTGATGTCCGCCACCGGAGCGCCGGTGTAACCGCACTCCGGCCCGCGGTACCGCCAGGTGCAGACGTTCTGCACGATCTGCCGGCGCGGGAGTTTGACGCCGGCGAGATCGAAGGCGGCAGCGAGCTCCCACTCGACGAGCAGCTTGTTCTCGCTGCTCTTGCGGTCCACGTACCAGATCTCCCGGTCGAGGTATTGGGTGGGGTCGGCCTGCGGGTTGCCGCCAGCGAAATTCACGGCGTCGAGATAGCGCGCGAAGGTGCGCGTGCGGGTGAGCTTGGCACCCACGAGATCGCCGAGCGAGATCGCGATCGCGCCCATGAGCCCCGTCACGTTCGCCACGCGGATCGTGGGGCGCGGAAGCTGGCCCTGACCACTGCGCTCGAAGCCCGTGGCCTCGATGGGGAATCGCGTGTAGGTCTGGCCATTCCAGACGATGTCCCCGCCCACTTCATTCGGCCCATGGTGCGTAAAGCGAAAAATGTCAGTGCCGCCGATCGCCGTGGCATCGAGCTCGTAGAGCTCGACGATTGCGCCGGGCTCGAGCTTCTGGGCGTCCGCGCGCGCGGTCATACCCACACCTCCTCGAATGCGCATGCGATCTCGCCGTAGTTGGGCTGCGTGAGACTGCGGCGCCATTCGCGGCAGACCCACTTCCCAGCGCCGCCCTTAGGCGGCGTCCAGTCGAAGGCCTCGACCCCGCCGCGCGCGGCAAGGAATGCCTCGATCGCATCGAGATCGTCATCGTGCCGGATGAAGCGCAGCGACCAGCGGCGCGGGAGTGTGTTGAGTCCGTCGGCCGCGCGCTGCTCGTAGCCGTCGCCGAACTTGGCCACACGCACGCGTGGCGTGACCTCGAGCTCGGCGGTGTAGGAGGGGAGGTACGTGAAGATCGCCATGCGCTATGCCATCGCGAGCAGACCGCCTGGGCGCTTCTCGCGCACGAGCGCCTCTTTCACTGCCGCCTCGATGCGGCGGCCGAGCTCAGCGGCCTGGCCGACATCGCCCTGGATGCGCGAGCCGGTTGCATCCACCGATACCGATACGTTGTAGTAGGTGTTGCCGCCCCCCTGCAGCTCGACGCCCAGGCGCCCATCGCGCCCGCGCTTGAGCGGCAGCACGGCCTCGGGGCCGGCCTCGCCCATGAGCCCGATACCGTGGGCGAAGGGGAATACCACCGGCCGATCGATGACGCGGCCAGAATAAGCCGAGATGCCGGCACCGGCGAACACATCGCCGAGCGCAGCGCGCTTGAAGATGCCGCCGAGAAAATCGCCCAGCATGGTGGACAGCGGCTGCGTGATGCCGCGCTGGATCGCGAGGCGTGCCATGTCGGAGAGAATCGAGGACACGAAGCCGCGGAAGCTGAGCTTGCCGGTCGTGACGAATTCGACCAGCGCGTCCTCCATCGCGCGAAAGGCACGGCCGACCGCTTCTTGGGCGGTCTGAAAGGTGTCGGTCACCGCCGTCGCGTATTCTTTGAGTCCGCTTTGCACGCCCTCCAAGAACGACTTGTCGCGGCCGGTCTCGATCATCTCGCGGATCTTGTCGAGTGCAGCCTGTAGCTCCGCGAGACGCCGCGGATCGGAAGTCGTCTCCATGAGCGCCTGAATCTTGGGCAGCAGCTCGCGCTCGAGGGCGCGTCCCTGCTCGCCGATCGCGTGGCGCAGCTTCTGGCGAGCGGTCGCTTCGGTTTCGAGCCCCACGATCACGCGCGATTGCAGGCTCTGCTCGGTGGCCTGGACGATCGCCTGCGCGCGGCTCATGGCTTGCTCGATGCGCTGGTAGCGATCCTGTTGCTCTTTGCGCGCTAGTTCGGCCAGCGCGCTGGATGTCTCGATATCGAGTTTCTGGAGCGCGAGGCGCGCGACCTCGATTTGGTTCGCAAGGTCCGCAGCACGCTCCTGGATCTTCGCGCGCTCGTCCGCGTCCTTGCCGCGGAGCTTGAGCACGCGCGTGCGTTCGGCTTCGAGCGCGGAGATGCTGCGCTCGATCTCGGAGCGCTCGGCCGCTTCGCCGCGCTCGACGATGGCACGGCGGGCGACGTAGTACGCCTCGAGCTCGATCTGCTGGTCCTGGTATGCGCCCTCGTAGACATTCGTGGCCGCCTCCAGGCCGGCTTTCAGCACGTCCAGCTCGGCGCGCATCCGCTGCTGCAGACGCTGTATCTCGTCGCGACCGGTCGACAGGAGCGATTCGAGCGAGCGAGGCTTCGGTGGCGGCGGCGCTTCCGGCGCTCTCCTGCGTCCGGTATCGGGCAGCGGCTCGAACTGCGGAGTCCCTTTCTGGAGTGCCGCCGCACGCTCGGTGAGCATCTGCTCGGCGAGCGCCGCATCGGCGCGCAGGCCCTCGATGAAGGCGCGCACGTCGCGCGTCTTGACGAGATCGATGAGCCGGCCGATCGCCTGGCCGATCTGCCCGGCGCGAATGCCGGCGGCCTCGGCGAGAAACACAAACGGCTTGAAGAAGTTCTCGATCATGCCGACGCCGAGACTGGCGATCGCGCTCATCGCCGGCGCAAGCCGCTCGCCCATCAGCGCGGCGAACTTCTGCATCTCGGCCCCCAGGCGCGCGAACGCGCCCTGCATCGTGTTGGATGCTTTGGCGGCATTGCCTTGCTGCGCCTGGGTCTCGGCGAGAATGCCGTTGTACTCCGCGGTGATCTTTTCCGCTTGCGTGAGCTCTTGCACTCCTTTTCCGATCTGGCGCGCGTACTCCTCCCACATCTTGCTCACGTTTTTCGTGACCCCGGCGTTGTCCACCAGGATCGAGTTCTCGTTCTTGAGACCCTCGGTCGCCGACACCACCGCCTCTCCCATCGAGAGGTGCGCCTGACGATTGAACGCGGCGGCGTCCTTCAGGCGCTCGAGGGTGGTGACCGCCTGCTCGATGGAGTAGCCGCGCGAGAGCAGGTTCTGCAGGCCGCGCGACGCCTCCTGGACCGTGATGAGTCCGTCGGCCGCCAGGCGCTCGGCCTCGGCCATGGCGCGGCCGATGCCCACGCCAGAAAAATTCGCCACCGCCTCGAGCCCGCGGAAGGCAGCCTCGGCGCGCGCGAACTCCTGCACCGATTGTCGCACGAACTGCGAGATCGCGCCGAGCGAGACGAGGCCGCCGAGCGCCTGAGTAAGCCCGGAGAGGGCGCTGCGCGTCGCCACGGCGCCCTTGCGGATCTCGGTGGTCGGGTCGGGCGCGCGCTTCTGCGCGATCTGCACAAGCTTCTCGACCTCACTACGGGCGGCCGCGATCTGCCCCACGGCCTCCTTGCCGTCGATCTTGAGGCGGATGCCGAAGATGATGTCACCGGCCATGGACGCGCCCCTGGATGATGCGGATCACCTCGGCCTCCATGATGCGCAGATCCTCGAATGCCTGGCGTCGATCCTCAATGCCCATCATATCCATCGCTGCGCGGGCGGCGGCGTAATCGAGTCCGAGTACGGTGCCGCTCATGGGCTCAATGCGCCACTGAGTCGCGAGCGCGAGGAAGAGCTCCACCGATTCGGCGCATTCGGGCCAGACCTCGACAACCTCCGATGCCGAATCCAGCGCCAAACCGAAGGCCCGAGCAGCTTCCTTCGCCTCATCTCGTCCCGCGCCGCCCGCCCATGCGCGCGCGGCCTCGATCAGTTTTTTCGCCGGCCCTCGGGCGAGTGGGCCTCGACGAAGGCCTGGATGATCGCAGGCAGCACGGGCCAGAGATCGAGCAGCCGCTCTCGCGTCTCGACGCCGAACGGCACCTCGCTACCAGTCTCGTCCTGCACTCCCTGCCAGCCGAGGAGCACATCGCGCGCGAGCTCGTCATCGGTGATCTCGCCCTCGCGAACGAGGCGCATCAGGCGCTCGAAATCCGCGCGGCCGTAGCGACGGAAGAGCACGCGGAACTCGTGCGGACGGCGCACGCCGTCGTCGTCGAGGATCTCGACCCGCACCGGATACCAGAATCGGTCAGAGGCGCCCAGCTTGAGCATAGGTCTTCGCCTTTCCATTTTTATGTGCGGCATGCGCCGCGCAAAGCCATATCCGCTGCACGCCGCGGCCGTTGCGGCGTGCGACCCGCGTGACCGCGGGCCTGCCGCACGACGGCGTGCTGCACAGACGGTTCGTCATTTCGCTACGACTCGGATCTCGTCGTTCCCAGACGATGGCGTTAGCCTCAGGTCCATCGAGACGAGCGCCCGGCCCTCGACATCCTCGACCCTCGGGTTGATCCGCTGCACCGCCGGCGCGAAGAGCACGATGGTGTTTCCGGCGGCGGTGCCATGCGTGATGCCGACGCTCGTGAGCGTGTTCGCGGCGATATCGGCGATCATCGCCGCTTCTTGGGCGGCGGTGAGATCGAGCGTCATGCGGCCCGTGGTCTCGCGCCCTGTGATATCCACCTGGTCGCCACCGAGCAGCGGGATATACTGCACGGACTGCCCGAGCGTCACCTCGAGACCGCGGCTCGGGTAGACCGTGCCGCCGGAGATGGCGCCAGCGGAATAGGCGCCGTCGAGGGTAATGTCGCCCGTATTCGGGTCGGTCACCACGATCGGCGTCTTCCACGCGGCGAGCGTGGGCGTCGGATTCGCCTGAGCTGCGGCGCCGCCGTCGATGCCGGTGAAGCGGAACTGCATCACCGGCCGCTCGCCGAGGGGCACGCGGATGTCCACTGTGCCGCGGCAGCCGAGGGCCTTATGTACGAGTCCGTCGAGATAGTAGTAGATCGTCAGCGACTCGAATCCGGCGGAGACCGGCGTGTATTCGACATGTGTGGGCGTGGGCGAGCCCACGATGACCTCTGCGCAGCCGCAGCCGCGCAGGAGCTTGCCCCAGGCGGGCGCCGTGCCGGCTGTGCCTGAGCCAGCGAGCTCGACCGTGAACTCGCATTCGATGGAGCGCGTGCCCACGAGCTGCTCGGAGGCGCCCATGTAGCCGCGGATGAGGTCGCGATTGACGTTGTTTGCGCTCCTTGTGACCGAGACATTGCTCACGAGGAGCGCATCGGCTCCCGTGGGTGCGGCGTCCGTGCCGTAGCTCGTCTCGAGCTTGGCGAGAATGACGGTGTTGCGGATGTAGCGAGGCATGGATTACTCCTCTGTCTTGGGCGGATCTTGGGCAGGCACGAGCGTACCGTCGGGCAATCTCACATAGCTGCCGCCCGATGCAGGCGGTTGCTCCGTCTGCTGCGGTGTCTGCTGCACATCGGTCTGCGGATCGTCTGCGGGCTTTTTGGCTGCCATCACACTCTCCTATAGATCTCCGTGGTCCATGTGTCGCGCCAGGTGACGAGCCCAGAATCGAAGCTCATGACGCGCCCCTCGACATGATCGAGCGGTCGCGCGCCCGGCTCGGGCGTGAATCCCGCGAGCGCCGCGCGGACCTCGTCGCGCACGTCCTCGAGCTCTTCGGCAGCGGGTCCGCCGCTTGCGGCTTCCGCCGCATGGCGCACCATGATCTCGACCGCCACGTCTACGCGCACGCGCTGATCGTGCGCGCCGAGCATGACATTCGCGTCGGCCCGCTCGGCGAGCGGGAAGACGTAGGCGGCCGGATACTGCGACGGCACGGCGCCCGTGAGCGCCGGGATCACCTGGCGCAGCGCCGGGCACTGACTACGCAGTCTCTCGACGATCGCGCCCACACGCATCAGTACCCCAAGTCTCGCATGACGCGAACGGGCGCAGTGTACTGCACGCCGGATGCGCCTTGCGCCGGCCCGAGCGTCACGCGGCCGGCGCTGAGCGACTCGAGTAGACGCCTGGCATCCTCATAGCGCGATCGCACCTCCTCCGGTGCCTGATCATCCCAGAGCCGGTAGCGCGCGATGTCGCACGCCACGCGCGTGAGCACTGGCGGCACGGACGCGAGCGGTAAGCTGTAGCGCCCGGAGAGATAGGCGTCAATCTCAGCGTCGGCGTCCGAGAGCGCACGCTCGGCTACGGTCGTGTCGATATTGCCTATCGGAGGCGTGGCGCGGTCGGTGAGCTGGATGATCTCCTGCTCGCCGTAGCGGTCGATGAGGTCGGAGACCTGCGCGTACACGGGCATCTAGCGATCCTCAATCGCCCTTTTTGCGTTTGTGCTCTTCGGGTTTGTCCTCGCCTACGCGATGCGCCACCCCGAGCGCAATGAGCGCGTTGGCCGCCGATTCACTCACGTCGATGACCACGCCCTGCTTGACGCGCTTGCCGTCATGCTCGAGGTGATCGACCAGCACTTGGACTCTCATCGCCCCTCCTTACGCGACCGCGTTCTGGATGAGGAAGCCCGCATCGGCGCCGGTGATGACCGGCACGATCTCGTCGGCGATCTGATAGACCCACGAGCGGACGGTGCGGTCCTGGTACGGCTCCTCGACCACCGGCATCTCGCGCAACCTGTAGGTGTAGCCGTAGCTCGGCCGTCCGGCATCAGCGATGCCGCCGATCGCCGTGAAGGCCAGGATCGCGTCCTTGCCCCAGACGTCGGATGTGTTGCCGGCGTCGTCCACATAGATCGCATCGCCCACCACGAATCGCTCCACACCGAAGAGCGCGGCGAGGAGCTCGGGCGTCGCCACATCGCGCGAGGTATATTTGATGCGGTCGACGATCTTCGCGTGGGTCTTGAGCTTGGCGAAGACCTGCCCACCGACGAGCAGCGTATTCGGCCGCACGCCGATCTGGCTGCGCACGGTCTCTTTATAGTCTTCGACCGCTTTCACCGGGTCTGACGTGTCGTCAGACCACTGGCTCGTGCCGGAGAGGGTGACCTTGTTGCTCGCGGCATACTTGGTCGCATCGCGGGCAAGGTCAGCCTGGGCCTTCTCGAGCCTCAAGCCGATGATATCCATGCCGCGGCGGACGGCGGCGGCGCCGAGATCGACGCCAGGCACCTGCGAGGCGTCATCCATGAGCTCGTAGGGTACGCCCTCCTCGATCGCATGCTGCTCGAGGGCGTAGCTCTGCGAGCTGTACGAGGAGGTGATGCGCGTCACCTGCCCACCCGGTGCGCGGGCAGTGTTGTAGAGCCGGAAATGCTCCTTGCCGAACTGGATGATCTTGCCGCCGCGCGCGCCCACAGGCACCAGGGGGAAAAGCGCCATACCCGCAAAGGCGGCATGCTGATAGCCGCGCGCGACCTCGGTCAGGACCGGATCGATGACACGGGCTTGAGCTGGAGTCATCTGAGGCATCGTTTAATCTCCTGTGGCAATTAAGCGGCGTTCGGGACGAGGAAGACCTCGATCATCTCGCCGGCGCCGGCGGCCGCCTCGAGGGCGATGCCCACCTTGGCGCCAGCGGTCGCCCAGGGGATCGCGCGGCCAGAGGCGTCGGACTTGACGGTCGCGCCTGCGCTGATCGCGGCGCCGGCCTCGACGGTGGCGGTACCGAGCACGATCACGGGCACCTGCTCGCCGGCGCCGGCAGCCGAGGCGAGCGACACACCGAAGGTGTTCGCGTCGGCTCCGGCCTGCGCGCCGGTCGCGGTGACGAAGCGGTGCGCGCTGATCGCGCCCGCGGACTTGATGCTCAGGGTATGAGCGGGACGAAAGCTGTAGGACATATCGAGGTCTCCTTAGATCGTGCGCTCGACGGCGCGCACGGCGGTCATAAAGTCCGTGCCAGGGTGCGCGGCCATGTACTCGGAAGCGCGGGTATGCAGCTCGAGTCCGCGTTCCGAGAGCCTGTAGCCGTGCGGGATGCCAGGCAGCGCAACCGCAGTCTTCGTGGCGGGCTTGACATGCTCGCCAAGAGCTACGCGCTGCGGCAGCCGCGCGAGGAATCCGCGCAGGATATCGAGCGCGCTCTTCTGCGCGCCCTCGGCGAGTTGGACAGTCGCAGCGCCTTCGAGGCGCTCCATGAGTTCGACGAGCTCGGTTTTTTCGGCCGGCAGGATGCGGCCGGCGGCGACATGGGCGTCGAGCTCATGGGCAT
This sequence comes from Burkholderiales bacterium, assembly GCA_035574195.1. Lineage (GTDB taxonomy): Bacteria > Pseudomonadota > Gammaproteobacteria > Burkholderiales > SG8-41 > SG8-41. Next base: position 10,460 of record DATLZE010000074.1, read on the forward strand.
AGGCCACGCGCTTGAGCTCGCGCTCGCGCGCGGCGATGGCGGCCTCGCGCTCGGCGAGCTTCGCCTCGCGCTCGGCGAGCTGCACGGTGGCGTCCTGCGTGGTCTTGTCTTCAGACATGCGGGTCTCCTTCTTCGGTGAGGTCGCTGGCGCGGCCTCGGTCATGGTGATCGTGACTGCTGGCGCTGCGCGCTGGGCGGCATTGAGCTGGGTGGGTGCGAGCCCTTTGACGGCCGGCGGCACCGCGCCGAGGTAGCCGAGGTGCTTCAGCGCCCAGACGCCCGGCGTCGGATTGCCCGCCGCATCGGGCATCCAGAGACTCACCGACACCGCGCGGTAGCGCCCCTCACGCACGAGGTCCGCCATCTCGGGCAGCAGCTCCACATCGAGCCACAGGCCGTCGGACTCGGCGGATGCGCTCAGAACCCATCCCCACGCGGGATCGTCGGTGTCAGGATGACCGATTACGACCGGCGCCTGGTAGCGCGTAGGGTCGTAGGCCGCGGCGATCGCGGCGATGTCCTCGGCGGTGAGCGTGATGGGCTCGGGATCCGCCGGCCAGGTTCCGGCCGCAAGCGCGTGCACGCGCGCGCGGACGAGCCCGGGCGCTGACTGGCTGGCCGGATCGGCGAGCGACGGATGCGAGTACATGGCCGGCATGATGCCGGCCAATAGCAGGCTAGATAAGCGTGACTGCGGTCGTAGTGAGGCGATCGCCGCAGAGCCCTGGTGCGGCGATCCATCATGGCAACGCCCGGCGCGTGGACCGGGGATGCGGCAGGATGCCGGGATCTTAGCGCGCTCGCGCGCGCGCTGGCAGCGTGACAGCGGTCATGTCACCGGCGCGCGCCGACGCAGCGCTTCTTGCGCTGCCGGAGCATCCGGCGGGATGAGATCGCGCCCGCCGCACCGGCGGCAGGTCGGTGCCACGGTCGTCAGTCGCCAGATCGAGTAGAGGAGCCCAGGCAACAAGAAGAGCAACCAGAGCACGATCTCGACGGCGATCGAGCCCTTCGCGCGCCGCGCGGCCGGTCCGACGTGACCGCAGCGGGTGCAGTAATACTCGACGCGCGCCCGCTTGCGAGCGAGCCAGATGCCCGCGCCGAGCAGGCCGCCAAAGAACAGCAGAGCGACGATATCCATCACTTCCTCCTCTCCAGTTTGAGCCTCAACAGTTCCCTCATCGGTGCCGGCATGCGCCGATGGGAGCGGTTGCTCGGCGGTCGCAGCCACGCGGTGACCGTGTGGCGAGACACACCGAGCAGCGCCGCCACGTCGGCGATCCTTAGCCCATGGCGGCGCATGATCCTGCGGAGATCGGCGCTCACATCAGCCTCTTTCTTCCTCCTCCCGGAGGCGGCGCTCTGACTCCTCCCAGAGCTCCATGATGACCTCTTGGAGCCTCGACTCGTTACCGGGCTTAAGCCAGGAGGGCAGCTCCCCGCCTTGCTCCAGGTACTCCTGGAGCGCCGTCTCGGCGCTCTGCCTGGTGAGTGGATATGGGTCACTCGCTCCGTAGAGGACCCAGTGCGCCACAACCTCAAGCGCCTGGCCATAGGAACTGTACAGGGTATTTCCCCACTCGAAATCGGTACGCATCTCTATCTCTCCTGCCCACTCGTCGCCTGCCGAGTAGGTCACTTATTAATTGCCGCAGGCGCGGCGTCTGTCTGCTGCCCTCCGCTGGCAAGGGCGTGAGCCTTATGCTCACGGTGACATGGTACACCGTACCATATGCGCCGTCAAGCCCCACCGTGTTCCGCGTGGCGGAACGGTTGGTGCAGCGCACAATGCGCGGATGACGGCGCTGCCATGCGCCCCAAGGGACGCGCCAGGATCGCGTAGGAGCCGCGCTAGGGATCGGGGGGCTAGGTAGGTATTACCAGGCTGCCTTCGCGCGCTTTCAAACGGTTTGCAAACGCGTTTGAGGGGTATATTTCGGCGCCCGGTCCCCCCTCCAAGCACCGTACCCGGCCGAAGGGGTGCCAATAGGGGGGTCTGGGGCGTACCAGGCGGGCTCCGGAGGGGTCCGGCAGCCAGCGCATGGCGCGGCCCTGCCAGATGAGGGAGCGGTCCTCCTCGATGCGCTCGACCTCGACGCCGAGGATGCGGCCGTGGCCATGCGCGCGCTTGCGTCCGAGGTAGCGGAGCCGGCGCAGCAGGTGCAGGGGAAGAAAGTCGCTCCCCGCCTGCTGCCGCCGACATAGTCGAGCGCGACATCGAGATCGGCCGCGAGGCGCTCCAGCGCGGCAGCGAGCGTGCGCTCGGTGCCGGCGCGCCGGATCCGAGATACGAGCAACTGATCGGAGCCGCTCGAGCGACTGGCGAGTAGTGATCTGCATGATCAGCTCCTCTGCAGATGGTCGGCGATGATGTCGAGGATGGCCGCCCGATCGACCTCGGAGATCCCGAGGAACGGCCGCGGCGGAATGTCGCCCCACGGAATGGGGGCTCCGCGGCGGGTGCGGCCGAATTCGCCCTTCTTGGCGCCGAAGTGCTGCACGGCGGCGTACTGCATGCTCGATCCCACCTCGACACCGTCAGCGGCGATCTGGTAGGAGATCTCGGTGGAGAGCCTTCGGGTCTCGCCGATGAGGGGCTTTTTGGCGCCGGCCATGGCGGCGCCCCTCTTGGTGAGGCCGCCGCCCCGCTTGCGGCGGGTGCCGCCGAAGCGGGAGAGGTAGCGTAGGACGGTGACCGGGCTATTCGGAGCCCAGGGCGTACCGTCCGGGGCGCGCCCCTCGGCGAAGCGCCGGCGGGTGGAGGCGATGAGGTACTCGCCGATGTCGGCGAGCGCCGGCCGCGGGTCAGAGACACGGCGCAAGAGCTCAGAAAGGGCGCCGAGCACGGCGCGATCGTCGATCTCGACGCGGATCATCTGCTATACTCACAGCCTGCAGCGCTCCATCCGCCAGTGAGCCGCCAGTCGGCCTCGTAGCATGGCGGGGAGGATATCGGTGGACTGGCCGCCGGTATCATGGCTGCCTCTTCCATACGGCCTCCCCAATCCGCCCGCGGCGCTCCAGGTATGAGACATCATCCGGAGAGAAGGCCGTGACGCCTGTCCACAGGTCCCTCGACCACTCGAACACGACCAGGGCAGGAACATCCCGCCCCTCGATTTGCCAGCGCGCGATATAGCGCCTGCGCAATCTGCTTTTCCCGCCCGCATCTGCGCGCTCGAGACTGACTCGTATCTCGTCAGGAGATCGGATTGTATCGGCCAAGAGCAGGACGCTACGCATGCGCTCCCGTTTCATGATCTTGAGTCTGCCGCGCCTGTCCGCGAACATGGCCTCGCCTATCGCGAGGCCATGGCCAGTTACGTCGGTATATACCCCGATCTCTCCCGGTGCCACACCGAACTCCTCGAGAAATCGGTGTATATACCACTGTGGCTCACGTCCATCCGGCAAGACTCGATCCGCCGATACGACTCTCGGCGGTGGCAGCGGCTCGTCGGGTGCGCGCCCGGCGCCACAAGACATCTGCACGCACGGCGGCGGCAGATCGTCGCGATACTCCGGCACGAACTCGCGCAGCAGGGCGCTGGACGTGGCGCCTGGCTGGTACCCCCAACCGCGGTCGATGCCTATTGGCTCGCCGGTGCGGGGATCGGTCTCGTTCCAGGCCGGATCGAGCGGCCTGTCCGGGTCGCCGCCGAGCCGGCGCGCGCTGCGCGCATCGCGAGCGCCCACGACGTAGCACTTGCACCCCCAGCCATTGGGCGGATAGTGCGTCCGCCACCACTCGTGATCCGCAGGCAGCGTGAGGCCATCCCAGGCGACGTGCAGCGGGCGCGGGTGGAGCACGTTGTCGGAGTGCTTGTAGACCCAAAACGCGAAGCCGCCCTCCTTGAGCTGCGCGAGCCTTCCGGCGGCGTAACTCGTGGCGGCGTTGGTCGAGTAGATCACGCGCGTGCGCCAGGCGCGGCCGGCCTCGCTCTCGCTGCCAGTCCAGCCCTGCCAGCCGTGCCGCGCGACGATCTCGCCGAAGCGCGCACGGAATTTTTCGATGCTCTCGCCATCGGCGATGGCCGCCTCCACCGCCGCAGCGAGATCAGCGAGGAGATCGGCCTTGGCCGCACCCGCCACCATGAAGGCGCGGTCGTGCTGCGCTTTCCAGAGGTCTGTCCAGCGCTGGGTCGGAATCAGATTGCCGAGCTTCGCGCGGAAGAACTCGAGCTGCTCGGCAAATGGCCGGCGAAAGACGGCGGCGATCTTGGGATCGCGCGCGGAAGGGTGCGGACTATCGGCCATCGCCCGATTCCCGCGAGGCGTCGAAGCGCCCGGCGAGCTCCGCCACCGCGAAGGCGGCCTGCATCACGCGCGTGAGCTCCTCGGCCGGCAGATCCGCGTAGGCCGCCAGCAGCGCATCGCGCAGCTCATCGAGCGAGCGCGCTTGCTCGACCAGCGCGCGGATGCGCTCCATGATGGTGTCCCAGGCGGGCGCGGCCTCGAGGGCGAGCCGCTCGGCGATGAGGTCAGCGGGGTGAGGCGGGTCGGCAGGCTCGGCGGCAGCGGCGATGGATACCGCGCGCGAGCGCTCCGCGGCGGTCGCCTGCGAGTCGGGATCGATCGGCGTTTGCGGCGGCCTCAATGCGGCCTCGTAGTCATCGCCGTAGATGCGCGCGACGGCCTCCGCCTTGAGCCGCCAGCCGATTGTGGCGAGGATCTGGTCGCGCTCGGCGCGCGCGCGCAGGTCCTCGGGGTCTTCCATCTCGCGGTAGATCCGCGGGTAGGCCGCGCCCGGCATCGCGTAGTCGATGAGCCAGCGCACCCAGGAGCGGTTCGCCGACTCGCAGACGAGATCGGCGTCCGCGGCGACGATGTCCTCGCGCACGTCCCAATGCACCTGCGCTTGCGCGCGCGAGGAGCCGTCCTCGGTCGTCATGGTCTGACCCAAGACGATCTTGGCGATGGCCCTGTCCCAGTAGGACATCCACTCCTGATACGTGGCAGTGCCGCCGCGCGAGGCTTCCAGCAGCTCGATCGTCATGCCCTCTGGGAGGATGACGCCGGCGTCGGTCTGGATCGCCTGCGTCGCCTCGAGCAGGCGCGCGCGCTCGGTGGCGTCGGTGCCCGCCGGGAAGCGCCCGACAGCGGTCGGGGCGCCGAATTTCTCGAGGAAGATGGCCCAGAAGCGCGCGCCCTGACGCTTGAACCACGCTGGCCAGTAAAGGGCGTGGGCGAGGCCGCGGCCGTACGGCTCGTCGTGGTGCGAGGCTCCGACCGCGGCGATCCAGAACTTGCGCGGCGGCACCGGCTCGCCATGCGGGCGCGCCGATGTGCGCAGCAGCAGCGCGCCATCCGGCGCGAAGGCGAAGCGCGCGCGGTCGCGCACGCGGATATCCTCGATCGCGATCTCGCCGCCCTCGACCGACCAGAGCACCTCGGCGACCGCGAAGCCGAAGAAGCGCGCATAGAGCATCTGATCGGTGATGGTATCCCAGTCGAGCCGATCGAGGGTCGCGCGCACCAGATCCGCCGCCTGGCGGTCGCGGCGCATCTCGCCGCCGGGCTCGACGGCCCAGGGCCTGCGCACCACGGCGAGCCGCCGCTGGGCGAAGGTGGCCGCGACCTGGTCGTCACGCAGTATCTCCTCATAGCCACGCCAGCCCCCGGCGAGCGGCAGGATGCGGTCGGTCGGCGGCAGATAGGGCAGCGCATCCACGTAGCCGCGGGTGATGTCGCGCCCGTCGCGCGTGGTGGCGATCTCGGTGAGGTCGGGTCTGCGATCAGTAGCCATTCGCCGCTCTCCTCGTCACGGAGCCCCAGCCGTTGGCTGTGGGCTCCATCGTGGATAAGCGCGCGGTCTCGGAGCGGCCGGCGGGCATCCAGAGCGCATAATCCGGGCGGACGTCCGCGGCCGCCGCGCAGGCGAGCGCGAGCGCCCAGAAGCGGTCTGCGTGGGATCCGTCCTCGCGCTCCGCCACCAGACGCGGCGCGCCGGTCGCTCCTGCCACACGCTGCACGCTGTGCAGATCCGCGCGCAGCTCGTGCCTGCCCACCGGGATCCGAAGCCGCCGGTCCTCCATGCGCTCTCTAAGCGCCGTGGCGAGATCGAGCTTGCGCGTGGGCGAGAAGATCACGCCCTCCACCCGGTAGGCTCCGTGGCGTCGGCGCGCCTCCTCCACCGGCATCTCGCCCAGGCCCGTCTGGTCGAGCGCAGCGCGGATGACCCGATAGTCGCGCATGATGCGGTCCAGGGCGGCCAGTTGCGCGGCGAAGGATTGCCCGCGCAGCTCCAGCATCTCACGCATCCACAGCACGCCGGCCACCTCCTCGAGCACGACGATCACCGTGAGGTCGCCGCGGGCGGCGATGTCCATGCCGACATAGCAGGGGCCTCCCTGGTATTCGCCCGGCGCGTCTGGATCTTCGCATCCGTCGATGAGCTCGTAGGGCAGCCAGGCGGTCGCGGCGTCCACGAACTCGCACTCGTACTCCTGCGCCCAGGCGACGGGGTCGGCGATGGCGCGCTTGAGCTCCTCGATGTTACGCGGGAGTCCGTCCGCCACTGCGTCATAGATGGTGACCTTGTAGCGCGAGAAGAGATCAGCGAAGGCGTCCGAGGTCATGATCTCGTAGAAAAGGTTGCCCTTGCCGTTCGGGGTCGATATTACGCGCAACTTGAGATCCGGGCGCGAGACCACCGGTAGCACCGCGCGCCACAGCGCACGGGTGTCCTTGTGGTGGGCGAACTCGTCGAGGATCAGATTGTCGCTCATGCCGCGCGCGGTCTCGGGCTTGGCGGCGATGGCGCGCACGTAAGAGCCCCCCGGGAGCTTGACCATGTGCGCAATCTCATCGGCGTCGAAGGGCTCATTTAGAGCCCTGAAGGCCGCGCCGATGGCACGCAAGTGCAGTGCCGCGCCATTAGTGATGGCGTCCAGCGCTCGGTCGCGAGAGATTGACAGAATGGTCCATCGCGCCACACGCCCGGCGGCCTCGGCATCCAGGCAATCCAGGACTGCCTCCAGCGTCGTGGTGAAGGTCTTGCCGGCTTGCCGGCACCAGTTGGCCGCCTTCCATCGGCTCGTGTCCGCCAGATACCGGCGCTGGTAGGGGTAGAGGATGGGGGCGGTCATGGCGTGATGATTAGCTCCACATAGTCGCGTCTGGCGGCCTGATTGATTGTGCGCACCCGCCGCACATCCTCGATACGGCAGTCGGCGTAGAGCTCGCGGATGAGCGGATGGTCGCCATAGGTGACGATCCAACGGCCCTTGATCGTGCGCAGCCTCTCGCGCAGCGCGCGGTGATCTGCCTCTGTGAATGCGTGCTCATACATCGACTGGTCGCCGTCCGCGTATGGCGGGTCGCAAAAAAACACCGTGCCAGGCGCATTGTAGAGGTCGAAAACCCGCTGCCACGGCAGGCATTCAATGATCACACCGGAGAGCCTGCGCGCCACCGCGCGCATCTCGTCGATGAGAGCATCGACAGATTTAGGCGCAGCGACTTTGCTAACATGAAATCCTTTCCGCGCCCCCCCTTGAAACCCGCCGTGCCGCACCATGATCCATCGCGCCGCGCGCTGGATGTCGGTCTCGCCCGGAGGCTCCTTGAGCCATCGCAACCGCTCGGCGCGGTGGATGAGCATCCACGACAATTCCTCCGCCAGTGCCTCGGGATGGTATTTGACGACGCGCATGAGGTTGGCGAGACCGCTGTCGATGTCGTTCAGCACCTCGACCTTGCTCGGCGGTTTGGCGAGCAGCACCGCGCCCATGCCGCCGAAGGGCTCGACGTAGCATGTATGCGGCGGCAGCATCTCGATGATGCGCCGCGCCAGGCGTCGCTTGCCGCCTGGGTATTTGAGGAACGGCTTGACCGGCTTATCCGCCATAGAGCTGCTCTCTCACAGCCTTGAGCGTCTCGGCATCGAGACGCCTGCCGGTCTTGCCAGCCTCGGTCTCGAGCTTCGCGAGTCGCTCGCGCACCTCATCCTGCCAGCGCTTCTGCCCCAGGCTCGCGCGCGAGACTTCGGCGATGGCGCGCGCGGCATGGGAGAGGAGCTTGACGCGCGCCTGCTGGTCATCGGTTTCGGAGGCCTCCTGCAGCGCCACCAGCGCATCGAATAGCTCGCTCTGGACGATGGAGATCACCGCAGCAGATCGCAGATCCGCATCGTCGGGCGCGGCCTCGGCGATCGCGCGCGCGGCCTCGGTGGAGGCGCGGATCGCGGCGAGCTTGCGCGCGAGGCGCTGCCCATAGCGGTGCACGGCGGCATGGGAGATATCGATGCCGGTCTTCTCGCGGATGAGGGCGGCGAGCTCCTGGTAGCCGGCAAAGCCTCGATCCACGAGCGCGCGGTCGATCCACGCCCGCACATCCGGTGGCATGCCCTCGATCTTGGGTCGGCGCGGCATCTCACCACCTCGGCGGGCGAGCAAGCCCAGCGGGCGCGGGCGCGCGGTGGTCGTAGACGTCTTCGCCCAGGGCGGAGATTTCTGCCCGCCAGACGACATCGCGGTGGACCTTGGCGAGGCCATGGGACTCGAGCCAGGCGAGCTCGCGCCGCACGATGTCGGTGGTGACATTGAGGGGGATGTCGTGCGCCGTGCGGAGCAACACGGTCTCGAGCGTGCCGTAGGGTCGCGCGTGCCACAGTGCGGTCAGCAGTACCCAGCGCAGGGTCTCGCGCTCGGCGCGCGCCAGGTCGATGGCGTCGTGGATGGGGTCTTTCATTGCCGGTCTCTCATCATGAGCTCGTAGAGTCTGTCGAGCTTGGCGTTGATGGCAGTGTATTCGCGGATTGCGTCATCGCGCCGCTGGTAGTGGAGCGGCAGCTCGGCGAGCAGCCTCTCGAAGCGCGCCTCGATGTCATCGATGCGCTTGAGCCGCCCTTCGATCTCGGCGAGCATGCGGCCTGCGAACCATTTGAGCAGGCCGAACACGCCGCCGAGCACGGTACCGCCGATGGCGATCATCCACGCCAGCGGTACACCCCCAGTCATCAGATCACCTTCCGCCATAGGTCACCTCATCCCACTGGCGGATGGCGTCGATGCGGGCGCGGCACTCGCCATAGAGGCGGATGGCTGTCGCGGCCCACTCGGCGACGGCGCGCTCGCTGGCGGCGCCGTCAGGTCCGCCGGGATCGGCGGGAGCGGCGGCATCGGCTGGATCAGGCCCGGCGGGACGCGCGGGCACTCTGTCGGCGTCACGGCGGGCGTCGTCGAGCACCCGGCGAGTATCGCTAGAGAGGCACATACGATCAGCTCGGGCCACGCGGGCAAGCGCCTGGCGGAGTCGTGCGTCGGTCTCATGGAGTCTCTCCTGTACGGACTGGAGTCGTGTCGCGGCGGTGCGCTCGGCGGCCTGGGCGGCGGCGATGCGCTGCGCCGCTGCGCGCGCGGCAGTCTCGCGCTCGGCGCTCCACGCAGCGCGCAACTGAGCCTCGTCGCGCTCGGCCATGGTGTCTCTCAGCGCATAGCCGCCGGCGAATCCGGCGATGGCCACCACCACCGCGCCCAGCGCTGCGGCAGGCCAGCCGGACGGGATGTTGATCATGGCTGCGTCTCCTCGCCCATACACAGCCGGTATTCGGCCTGCCGCCGCTTCACCAGCCCGGGCAACTCACGCCCGCCCGCATACGTCCATCGCAGAAGCTCCCGGCACGCACCTGCGTAGTCTGGCGGCGTGGCCTTGAGCTTCCTCACCAGTGTCGAGCGGCAGGCCGCCGCGCTGCCCACGTTGTAGGCCCAGGAGACAAATGCGTCCCACTCGCGCTGATACAGTGGGACATCGCCGACGCATGCTCGCAGCTCGCGCTGAGTGCGGTCCACATCCTGGGCGAGCCGCACCACAGCCCGCTCGGGCGTAATGGTGTCGCCCGGCTTCACCGGCGACCCGTCCTCGCGGGTCGTGGTGCCGAACCCGATGGTCGCGACACCCACGCCGTCGTCGTAGGCGCGCGAGCGATAGCCCTCGTGCACCGCGATGGCTGCGATCGACAGCGCGGAGATGGTGAGCAGCGCTGGGATGAGTCTCTGCCGCATGATGGCAGAGTAGGCCACGACGCAACGGCCGTCGCCTGTGACGACGGTCGTCAGCGAGAGAGGATGCCCCGCGCCTGGCGTAGCGCATCCAGGATGCGGCGGCGGGATTCCTCGTCCGGCGGGGGCTCTGGCAGCTTAAGTGGCTCCGGGCGCGGCGGCAGCGTCCGGAGCAGGTGCACCGGCGCGGGCCAGCGCTCGGATGATAGCATCAGCGATCGGAACGCCTCGGCGATGCGCTGCGCGTCGAGCCGCTCGTCCCACGCACGCGTGGGCCAGAGCGCCTCGATCCATGCCTCGCGCGTGAGCTCGATCGTCTCTGCTGGCGGCGTGCCGGGGAGCGAGAGCGCCACCAGGCGCACGAGTCCTTGGGCGATCGCCTGGCGGAACCAAGCTGGAGTGGGGACAGCCTCGCTCATGCACCCTCGATGAGCCGGCGCATGGCCTCGGCGGTGCGGCTCGTGGCGCGTATCTCTCGCGCCGGGCGCGGCGCATCGGGCGCCGGAGCATTCTCCAGCACTCTCCTGAGGTATCCATGCGATTTGATGGGCATTTGACCGCCCTTCAAGCGGATCGCCTCGACCGTCTCGGCGAGCGCCCAGGCGAGACGCGCGGCATCGCCCTCGAGTGCGAGCACCTCGCGCGCCAGGCGCAGCGCCCGGTCCCAGCGCAGGTCCTGCTTGGCCGGGCGCCAGAGGCCGAGATACGAGACGAGCGAGCGGCTGAGGTCGTCCGGCAGAGACGCCAGCAGCCCGAGCAGCTCGCGCGCACAGTCATCCTGGACGATGGCCTCCAGGCTCAGGTGGCTGTGGCAGATTGGGCAGCGGCCGAGATTCAAAAATCCATCTCCTTTTGCGCCGAGGCCGCTGGCGCAGGCCGATCATCCGTCTGCACGTGCGCGAGCCGCTGCACCTGCCTCAGGTGCACACCCAGGCGCCGCGCGATCTCGCAGTTATTCAGTCCCGCGGCCTTGAGCTCCATGATCTTGCGCCGCAGGCGCTCGCGGCGGAAGGTTGCGCCGAGCGGAATCACGATCCGCTCGCCGCCGTAGAGCCGCGAGAGCGCCGCCGCCACCTGCGGCCCCGCGATCCGGACGAGCTGGTGCTCCTCGTCGATGTGGAGGGGAACGTAGATCGGGAGCCCGCCCCAGTGCGTGAGCAGCCGCTCGATCTCGTGCTCAGGCACACCCTCGTCCATGAGCTGTCTGACGATCACTGACATGCGTGTCTCCTCCTGTCATACTCGAGTGCGGCGACCACCTTGCGCAGCTGGGTGGGGGTGGCCCACTCGAGATGGTGAGGAGCGGCCTCGCCGTACATATGGCGGAGAATCCCCTCCGCGTAGGCGACAGGCCGGTCGCCCAGGAGCGCGTAGACCTTGCGCACGAGCGGCGCGCGGTCCTCGGAGACTGGCCGGCGTGGACGGAATCCGGCTCGCCGCAGGTGATCGACGATGCGCTCTAAATCCTGCTCGGTCATCTCCGAGCAGGACGCGTGCCCCGTCAGGCGCAGCTGTAGCGCTCGGCGTGTCTCATCGTCGAGCCCGAGCCTGCGCGCTCCGGCGTGCACGGCGGCGATCAGGCGTGTCCTTCGGTCGCGCATATCCCGATCAGCGCCTGCAGCGCAGTCATGGCCTCCTGGCCGCGCCCGTAGACCGCGATTTCTCGCAGGGCAGACTCGTAGCGCATCGCCCTGGCGATGATACCGGAGACAATGACGGCATCGCGCTCTGTGGTCATCCCCTGCTCGATGCACTCGATGATCTCGTCCAGGTCATCCATCACGCCCCTCCAGGCGGTAATACCATCGGTCGCCGCGGCGCTGGCAGGCGATACGATAGCCGTTCGCCCGCAGCTCGGCGACGATGGAGTTCACTGCGCACACCTGCGCGGCGTGCACGATTTCGTAAGTCGTGTGCTCGCGGCCGTCTGCGAGCACATCGATCACCCTACGGAGCCTATCGCTCCGATCCAATCGTGCTGCGTGCATCTTGCTCCCTCTCCGATGCCGGCCTCACCGGCATCGGAAAAGAGGCCCGTCTCGTGGGCCATCCGGGCGGATCACGTGGAGGAGGAGCACCACGCTCCGCCTGCGGCCGTTTCCCGCCACCTGCCGCTGGGCGCCGGGCTCATCGCCACACCCGGACTGGCGTGTCCATCGGGCCAGGACTAAGTCTCCGACATGCTGTGCACAGCCTGTTATGCGGCCCCTCGGACAAAAAGGCCTGCCCGCAGCAAAGGCACGGGCGCACCATTTTCTGTTCGGGCGGTGTTTGGGCCATCCATTTTCCGAGCCCAAGCCTCTTTATCTGTGTCCTCACCGAATCATAGGTCCGCCCCAATCTCTCGGCGATCTCCTTGCGAGGAGTGCCCATGTTGACGAGGTCGCGGAGCAGCCGCTCATCATCGGCTGACCATTCCCGCAAGAAGCCGAACCTAACCCTAAGCTGTTGAGCCCTGCGTCGGATGGCGTGACGACTGCGCTGCATGCGTTTCGCGATCTCACTGCTTGATAGCCCCTGGGCCGCGAGATCCCGCAGCATCTGCTCATCTCTATTAGTCCACCTCATTCCCATCCTCTCCCTGGTCGAGCAGCCGCTCGATCATCCGGTCCAGCTCGCCATCGACGGGGCGGATGACGATCTCCTCACCGGTCTCGACGACCTGGACACCCAGGCGCTTGAGGTCTGCGGTGGAGAGCTGCGCAAGCGCGGTTTTGAGCGGGCGCTCGATCACCTTGATGAGCTGATCTGCCTGGTCCGGGAAGTGCCGTCGGATCAGGGCGCAGACCTTTGCGTCGTCCTCCCATGTGATCGAGCCGCGGCCCTTCTGGTAGCCCACCCGGATGCCGTGGAAAATGACGGTCTTGGGCCGCTCGAAGAGCTCGGGCGCATCCGCCACGAGCGCCTGGAGCTCGTCTCGGCGCGCCTGGGCCTCAGCGAGCGCGCGGCGGATCGCGGGCAGCCGCGCGCGCTTGAGTGCGCGCACCTCGTCCTCGAGCTCGGTCACGCGCTCTGCGAGCTTCGCGCGCGCATCGGCGTAGCGTCGGGTTGCCGTTTCGATGTCAGTCAGTGTGATGGTCGCGGTGGTCATGTCTCGTCTCCTCGAAAATCCGCCGCTGCACTTCACGCTGCGCGGGAAGTAGCGGCCGGTAGCCGCCCACGGGTGTGCCGTCCGGCAGCCGTCTGCCGGCGGCGACATCGGCGCGCACCCGGGCAAAGGTGCGCCTGATGTCCGTGGCCCAGGACGGAGTCCAGCGAAAATCAGGGTCCAGGATTCTGCTCATACGCCCTCCAGGTCTTTCCAGGCCGCCTCGATATGCTGCGGCTCTATCTCGGATCCGCCCGCCATCATGCTGGCGAGGCGGAGCGTCTTGACGACCGCGCGCAGCGCCCCCGCGCGGCCGCCGATCTCGACGAGAAGCTTGAGCGAGCCGTTGCGCACGCCGAAGGCGGAGGCCAATCGCTCGACGTCCTCCCGCGTTGCGCGGGCAAGGCGCACGCGCTTGCCGATGCGGCTGAAGAGCCGGTCGAGGTAGGCCGCGCGGCTGCCGCCGGTCATGCGTGCGTAGACCATCTCGTTGCCGATGAGCGCCAGTCCGACGCCGGCGGCATCGTGGATTGCCCGCAGCGCATCGAGCGCCGCGACCCCGAGGTGCTGCGACTCGTCCACCACGAGCAGCCCGCCCGTGCCGCGCACGCGATCGACGATCGCCCGCTGCATGCGCGCGGCGCCCTGGGGGAGGTCGCGGAATCCGAGGGCGAGGCACACCTCTTCGAGCGCCGTGGTAACCCCTGAGGTGGCCGGGCTCATGGTTGCGAGCCAGACGTTCGGATATCGCCGCGCGTACTCGCGCGCGGCGGTCGTCTTGCCGAGCCCCGCGCCGCCGTAGATGACGGCCACATCGCCCGCCATCTGGGCGTAGCCCAGGGCGGCGATGACCCGCTCGGCGGTGGGTGTGGTGACCCACTGGGGTGCCGCCGGCATCACCGGCTGCGCGCGCTGCTCCTCCTGCATCCCGAGCCAGCGGGCGAGCCGCTCCAATTGCCGGCTCGGATCGGCGGCGTAGGTACCGCCGAGGAGTTGTGTTAGGGTGGTCGGCGAGACGCCGATCTCCCTCGCAGCTTGCGCCTGGGTGATGCCGCGCCGCTCGATCTCGGCGCGCACGCGGGCGAGGATGTCGTCCCGCGTGGGTGATGCTCCAGTGTTGTCGATGACTGCGAGTTCTGGCATGATTCCTCCTGTTGTTGCGGTTGCTTAAATCGGCTTCGCGGCGCGCTGGCACGCACCGCGAAGCCACCTAAAAATCCCCTCCCACGATCCGCTTCTCCCGCGCCCACTCGTCGAGCAGTGCCAGCACCGCGCGCTCCTGCTGGGTGACATGCGGCGAGATCCCATCCTCGGCATCGATCCGGCGCGCGCGGCGCTTGGCCGGCATCACCTGGACGGCGGCGGGCTGCGGATCGTCCGGCCGATCGGCCGCCGGCAGCATTTGCGCGGCTTCGATCGCTCGCATCTTCCGCTCGGCCTCGAGCTGCGCGCGGGCGGCGCGGATGCGCTGCCTGTTGGCGCGGGCGTGCTGCTTGGCGGCCTCGGCGTCCATGAATGCGGCCTGGGTGCAGGTGGCCTCGCCGACGTAGATGCCGTCGAGGGTGTACACATGTACAGGCTGATCGAGCCGATCAGGGTCGAAACGCACTACCACGCGCCTGCCGGCGAGCGCCGCGACCTGCTCGCCCCAGTAGAGGTTGTTCATAATCGCCACGTGTCCCGTGGCGCGCACGGTGACGCCTTCGGCGGCGAGGAGCCAGAGCCGCCGTTGCTCCGCCGTCGGGCGGCGGATCACCGAGCGCTGATAGGACTCGGTGAATGTCTCGTCGAATGACCGGCCGCGCGCGGTCTCGGTGCGGCGGCCGGTGCGGGCGTTGTGTTCGCGGATGCCCTCATCGACGAGGGCGACGAACTCGTCCCACCGGAGTGCACGCGCCCCGTAGTTGTCTGGCTTCTTAGCCGGGCTGTTGCCGGTGTACGCGCCTGCGGCGGCAGGATGCTTCGCGATCCCCTCGCAGAGATCCCTGAATGCGCGCTCGATGGGCTTGGATTGGCCATGGTAAGGTGTGGTCCAGTGTGTCGTGATACCAAGTAGCCCGAAGATCCCGATCGGATCCTCGTCACGGATGACAAATCTGAAGCGCGTGGGGGCGCGACCTGTTAGCCACTTATTGGCGAACTCGCGGCCGTTGTCGAGGAATGCGTGATCAGGCACACCGTAGCGCTCGACCAGCTCGCCGAAGGCAAGACGTACCGGGTGCTGGCTGAGCGTCTCAGCGACGCGCCACGATAGAATCTTGCCTGAATAGATGTCCTGCCAGGCGACGAGCACCGGCCGACCGATGCCGCCAGAGGGAAGCTCGACGCGCAGATCGAAGGTATGACCGTCAGCACAGACGGCCTCAAGCGCATGCAGTGTCCCGCGCAGGCGCGTGATATGCGGGAGCCTGCGCTTGAGCGCCTCAATGCCCTCGCGGGCAAGCACCACGATCTGCCACGGCAGATCGGCGATGCGCCGCTGCACCGTCGCGTAGCTCGGCACCTGCCAGCCGCGTTCGGCGGCGACGCGGATGAGCCTGCGATAGCAGGCCCGCAGCGCCGGCTGCTCGGGGCGGAGCCAATCCGCCTTGACCCACTCCCACGCCTCCGGGCTCATCTCCGCCCAGTCCTCGCAGCCAACGTAACGAGGAGCCAGCGCGGGCGCGTAGTCGCCGACGGACACGTGCGCTGCGCCCAAGATCGAGCCGTCACCGTACCACCATCGCCGCAGCGTGGCCTCGGCGGTGCCGGTCGTGCGCGCGACCTCGCTGATCGCGCGCCGCGCGCGCACACCGGAGTCGATGAGCGTCCGCACCTGGGCGCAGATCCCTGCGCGCCGGCGCCCCTCTTCCTGGATAGACTGCGGGCGCGAGGCATACCACGCCCACAGCGCCTCGGCGTCATAGGCCCGCCCACGGCGGCGGACAGATTTTTGGGGTCGCGTCGTAGGGGCAAAAGAGCCGCCCACGGCAGTATCGGATGCGGGGGGCGGCAATGGCGCGCTCTCGGGTTGAGCGGCGGTCAGGATCTTGCCCTGCCATTCGGCTGGAAGGGACTCGATCGAATACAGATTGGTGAGGCCTCCTCGTGCGCGAGCTCTCTTGGCGGGCACGATCTGCTTCCGGATTGCGCGGTCGGATAATCCGACGGCATCGGCTATCGCTCTCGCAGTCAATAGCACTATTCCGCCTCCTCTCCGAGCCTACGCTTGATCTCGCGCACGAGCCGCGCGAGCTCGTCACGCTGCGCCTCGAGCCTGCCGAGCTCTGCACGCAGCGCGTCGCGCCCTAGGTAGAGACGGCCACCACGCACATCGGCCAGCCACGCAGTAATGGTGTGCGTCTCGGTCGCGTGCTCGAACGCGGGTAGGTACTCGAGCGGGAATCGCCATGCGTCACGGCTGGGCGCACACCAGGCATGGAGCATGTGCTCCGACACTGGAGTGCCGATAAGCTCCGTCATCCGGGCTGCGACCTGGGCTGCGGTGCGCCCGCTGGCGCGTATCGCGTCCGATAGCAGCCGGCGGACTGCCAAACCGCAATCCATCGCACCCGGGAGCGGCGCCATTGGTGCTGGCACCTCGAATAGTTCTTGCGTCAGAGTGTCCTTATGGCGCGGCGGCATGTCAGGCGGCGGCCTTGGTTTTGCCTTCCCGCCGGGTGCGACGGCGTGGATAATGTGGGGTACCATCCTCGTGATAACGGGATGGCCAGATTTCCATTGGGCGGACGCCGATGGCGTCCGCGATGATCTTTTCGGCCGCCGGATATTGCCGACGGAGCGCGTGCTTAAGCGCGCCCGCCGAATAGCCGGCGCGGACACTCAACGCGCGAATGCTTATGCCCTTCTTCCATAGAGAGGCGATCACATCGGCTGGATGCCAGTCTTTTTTTTCGCCGATCCTTCTACTCATGGGCACTATTAGATACCGGATCGAGGTACATGTCAATACCGGATCGCGACTCTGACATCGGAGCGCGGATTAAGGCCGCCCGCGAGGCGCTTGGCATGACGCAGAAGGAGCTTGCCAAGCGGGCTGGGATCCCGCTCTCGTCGCTGCGTCAGTATGAGATACGCGATCGCGTACCTGGCGGAGACGCCCTAGAGAAGCTGGCTGCTGTGGGAATCAGCCCGCAGTGGCTACTTTTAGGCCAAGGGCCTATGTTGAGGCTCGGAGTGGCCGAACAGGCAGAGGAATACCTCGCTGGCCGGGCGCGGCTCGAGCCGCATGCGCGGCGCATTGAGGCGATTCTGCGCCTGATCGAGAGCATTGATGACGATGAGCGCCGCGGAGCGCTCCTGGATGAGATTTTCGCGCGCGCTCAGGACGCGCAACGACTAGACGAGCTGGCGCGCGCCCTGGAGGCGCTTCAGAGGGCGGCGAAGTAGGCATCTTATTGTGCTTCGCAGCAAATAAATTTTCTAGGGTGGATTAACCGAATAACCGATTGATTCGTTATCGGAAACACAGAAAGTCGGAACTCGTGCCGTCGGTTCCGAGTTAGTTCTGACTTCAGTTCCGAGTTAGTTCCGACTAACATTTCCTAAAAATCGACGCTTTATGCCGTGAAAACAGTGAGTTAAACGCTGAAACGGCCATTTAAAAGTGTCTCAAACCAGCCGCAAAATTCCTGTGGATAACTCAGAAAAAGTGGGAACTGTCTCAAACTGCGCGCGCGGCGTGATTCGCACGTAACACCACGCCACATCACGATTTTTCACGTCACATCACGCTCTCATAAGTGTCTCAAACCAGTTGATTCCTCACATCGGTTGCCGGACGACTGGCACTGCGCCGGAGCTCGACCCCGCCGACACCGCGCCGCCCAAACGCCTGGTGACGCAGGGCCTCGCAACCAGGATCGTCGTCGAGAACCTCACCCGCTGCGCCAACCCTCGCCCCAAGATGAATCTGCGGGTGGCCGCGGTCGGGCAGATTGCGGCAGAGGACGGCACGCTGATCACCGTTCCTGCGGAGACCGCGTTGCAGAAGGGGCTCGGGCCGCTGAGCCACGACCTCTACA
Organism: Burkholderiales bacterium; assembly: GCA_035574195.1. Classification (GTDB taxonomy): domain Bacteria; phylum Pseudomonadota; class Gammaproteobacteria; order Burkholderiales; family SG8-41; genus SG8-41. Next base: position 28,573 of record DATLZE010000074.1, read on the forward strand.
ACGAGTGCAACAACGTCATGCCCAAGAGCTCCGCGGAGGTCTCCACGGCGAACGTGCCGGTCGTCGAGGTGGATCCTGATGGCGAGGTGATCACCGGCTTCATCGTCGCCGACAACTATTACGAGATGTACGTGAACGGCAAGCTGGTGTCGGTGGACAACACGCCCTACACGCCGTTCAACTCCGCGATCGTCAAGTTCAAGGTGAAGCGCCCCTATACCATCGCGATCCTGGCGGTTGACTGGGACGAGCGCCTCGGGCTCGGGATGGAGGCGTTTCCGTTCATCAACCCGAAGAGCCAGTGGTATCCCGGCGACGGCGGGGTGATCGCGAGATTCAGCGACGGCACGGTCACCGACGCCACCTGGAAGGCGCAGTCGTTCTACATCGCGCCGCTCGAGAAGCCCGAGGACGCGATCGAGATCGGCAACATCCACTACGTCTCCCGCTACGGGCGCATGCACCCCTACGCCAGGCGCCCCGCCTGCCAGGAAAAGTGCTACGCGGTGCATTATCCGATCCCGGCCAACTGGCAATCGCCGCGTTTCAACGACACGCACTGGCCGCGCGCCTGGGAGTTCACCGACGAGGACATCGGCGTCACCAACTTGCCGGCCTACACCCGGTATCCGGAACTGTTCGCCGGGGCGCGCTGGATCTGGACCGTGAACCTCGTCTTCGACAACGTGGTGATCCTGCGCAAGACCGTGCGCTGAAAGCGGGCGGGCCTCGCTCGCGTATAATGAATGGCGGGCGCAGTCGCGCGACTGCGTCCGCCTTTTTTCGTCTCCCGGCAGTCGTCCTCCGCCATGAACGTTTTCTACGAAGAAGCGGGCGAGTTCAAGGTGGGCGGCGTCCTCGCCGACCACGAGACCTCGCTGCAGGTGGAAGCGCCGCACGGCAGGCGCTCCAAGGTGAAGGCTTCGGCCGTGCTGTTGCGCTTCGAAGCGCCGGGGCTCGCGCGCTTCATGGAGGAGGCGCAGAAGCTCGCTGCGGAGATGGACGTGGATTTCCTGTGGCAGTGCAGCGGGCAAGAGGAGTTCTCCTTCGAGGCGCTCGCGCGCGAATATTTCGGGCGCGCCCCCACGCCGGTGGAGGCGGCGGCGCTGCTGCTCAAGCTCCACGGCGCGCCGATGTATTTTTACAAGAGAGGCCGCGGCCGCTACCGGGCCGCGCCTGCGGAGGCACTCAAGGCGGCGCTCGCTTCGGTCGAGCGCAAGCGGCGCGAGCAGGAGCTGCGGGCGCGCTACGTGGCACAGCTCTGCCGCGGCGAGCTCCCGCCCGAGTTCGCGCCGCTCGCCGCGAAGCTCCTCTATGGTCCGGATAAACAGAGCACCGAGTGGAAGGCGCTCGAGGAAGCGTGCGACAGGCTCAAGACCACCCCGGCGAAGCTCTTCGAGCGTTGCGGCGCGCTCGGCTCACCGCACGATTATCATCTCAACCGTTTCCTGTTCGAATATTTTCCCCGCGGCGCGGGCTTCCCCGAGCTCGAACCGCCCGGGGTGCCGGAGGACCTTCCGCTCGCCGCGGCCGAGGCGTTCAGCATAGACGACGCCACCACCACCGAGATTGACGACGCGTTCTCGGTCGCGCGGCTGCAAAACGGCAATCTCTCCGTCGGCATCCACATCGCCGCCCCCGCGCTCGGCGTGCCCGCCGGCTCGGCGCTCGACGCGGTGGCGCGCGAGCGGCTCTCCACCGTCTACTTTCCCGGCAGCAAGATCACCATGCTGCCCGAACCGGCGATCGCGGCCTTCTCGCTCGCCGCAGGCGCTCCGCGCCCCGCGCTCTCGCTCTATCTGGAGGTCGCGCCCGGCTACTCCGTGGTCTCGCAGACGACTCGGGTCGAGCGCGTGATCATCGCGGCGAACTTGAGGCACGCAGAGCTCGAGCAGGCGTTCAGCGAGGAGCGCCTCGCCGCAGGCGCAGTCGAGCACCCGCATGCCGGGGCGCTTACCGAGCTGTGGCATCTCGCGTGCGCGCTCGCGCGGCTGCGCGGGGCGCAGGCGCCCGAGCTGGAGGCGCGCCCCGAGTACAGTTTCTACGTCGAGGGCGAGCGCGTGCGCATCGTTCCTCGCCGGCGCGGCACGCCCGTCGACCGCATCGTCTCGGAACTCATGATCCACGTGAACAGCGCCTGGGGGCGCGAGCTCGCGCGCTCGGGCTCGGCCGCCCTCTACCGCGTGCAGAGCGCGGGCAAGGTGAGGATCAGCACGGTGCCCGCGGGTCACGAGGGCCTGGGTGTCGAGAGCTACGCCTGGGCGAGCTCTCCGCTGCGGCGCTACGTGGACCTCGTCAACCAGCGCCAGCTCCTCGCGCTCGCGCGCGGCGAGCCCGCGCCCTATCGTGCGAACGACGAGCGACTGCTCGCCGCGCTGCGCGATTTCGAGGTCGCCTACGAGGCCTACGGCGAGTTCCAGCGCCGGATGGAGCGCTACTGGTGCCTGCGCTGGCTCATCCAGGAGGGCGTGCAGCGCGCGCCCGCCCTCGTGCTGCGCGAGAGCTTCGCGCGCTTCGAGCACCTGCCGCTCGCCGTGCGCGTGCCCTCGCTCCCCGCGCTCGCGCCCGGCACCCGGGTCGAGCTCGCGATCGGGGAAATCGATCTCATCGAGCTCACCCTGCACTGCGAGTATCGGCGAGCGCTCGCTCCCACAGAGCCGCTCGAGGCGGCCGCCGGT
>DATLZE010000075.1:0-2331 GCA_035574195.1 Burkholderiales bacterium
TCGTTGACCACCTTCATCCAGAACTTGGCCCCTTCGGTCTGCTCGATCCACAGTCCCAACACCTCGCGCGAGCCGTCGGGCAGCACCCCAAGGGCAAGGTAGATCGCCTTGTTGCGCACCACCCCTTCGTCGCGAATCTTGACTCGCAGGGCGTCGAAAAACACCACCGGATAGAGCCGCTCGAGCGGGCGGCTCTGCCACTCCAGCACCTCGGCCTTTACCGCTTCGGACCTGGCTGATGAACTCCGGGGACACCTCCAACGCGTACATCTCCAGCAGATAGCCCTGGATCTCGCGCACCGTCATGCCGCGCGCGTACATGGCGATGATCTTCTCGTCGAACCCTTTGAATCGGCGCTCACCCTTGGGGATCAGCAGCGGCTCGAACGAGCCTTCGCGATCGCGCCGGATCGCCAGCTTCAACGGGGCGGTGTCGGTCAGCACCGTCTTCGGGCTCGTCCCGTTGCGGTGCTTGGGCGGATCAGCGGGCGGCTCTTCGCCCTTGGCGTAGCCCAGGTGGTGCGTCAGCTCCGCACCGAGCGCCCGCTCGACGAGCGCCTTTTTCAATCCCTGAAACATTGCCTCGAGCTGCTCCGGGGTCATCGGCCCCTTTATCAGCTCGTCAAGCAGCTCCGGTTTAATCTCCAGCACCGGCGTCGCCAGCGCGTTCTTCTTCAGCTTCGGCATAACGGCTCCCTTTGGTTACCAGGTTATGCCTCACACACAAAATATCGGATAGGTTCCCAGCGCCTTCCGCGCGGAGTACCGCCTGTCGCCTCAACCCGCCCCCTCGCCCAGATACGCCTCGCGCACGCGCGCGTCGGCAAGCAGCGCGCGCGCCTCGCCCGAGAGGGCGATCGCGCCTGACTCCATGACGTAGCCGCGGTGCGAGATTTCGAGGGCAAGGCGCGCGTTCTGCTCCACCAGCAGGATCGTTACGCCCTGCGCGGCGATCTCGCGCACGATCTCGAAGATTTTCGCCACCAGCATCGGCGCAAGCCCCATCGAGGGCTCATCGAGCAGCAGCAGCTTCGGCCGCGCCATCAGCGCGCGCGCGATCGCAAGCATCTGCTGCTCGCCGCCCGAGAGCGTGCCGGCGGTCTGGCGGCGCCGCTCGGCAAGGCGCGGAAACATTTCATACTGGCACTCGATGTCGGCGGCGATGCCGGCGTCCGAGCGCGCATACGCCCCCATCGCGAGGTTCTCCTCCACCGTCAGGCGCGGAAAGATCCCGCGGCCCTCGGGCACCATCACCAGGCCCTTGCGCGGGAGTTCGAACGTGGGCGTGGCGGCGAGGTCTTCGCCGGCGTAGCGCACCTGCCCTGAGCGCGCCACCAGCCCGCAGATCGCGCGCAGCGTCGAGGATTTTCCGGCGCCATTTGCGCCGATGAGGCACACGAGTTCCCCCTCGCCGACGTCGAGGTCAATTCCGCGCACCGCGCGGATGCCGCCGTAGTGGACTTGCAGATCGCGCACCTCCAGCAGCGTCATGCCGCGGCGGGCGCGCCCAGATAGGCTTCGATCACCTTCGGATCGCGCTGCACCTCGGCCGGCAGCCCCTCGGCGATCGCCTCGCCGTGATCGAGCACCAGCACCCGGTCGCAGATGTCCATCACCAGCCGCACATCGTGCTCGATGAGAAGCACGGTGACGCCGTCGTCGCGGATGCGGCGGATGAGCCGCGCGAGCGCGCGCCGCTCGGCCGGGTTCATGCCGGCGGCGGGCTCGTCGAGCGCGAGCAGCCGCGGGTCGGTGGCGAGCGCGCGCGCGATCTCCAGGCGCCGCTGGTCGCCGTAAGGAAGGCTTCCTGCGGCGTCGTTCGCGCGCGCGCGGATGCCGACGTAGTCGAGCAGCTCCGCCGCGCGCCGCTCGATCGCGGCTTCTTCCGCACGCTGCGCCTCGGGGCGCAGAATGGCGCCGATCACCCCGGCGCGCGTGCGCACGTGCCGGCCGATCATCACGTTCTCCAGCGCCGAGAGGTTGGCGAAGAGCCGGATGTTCTGGAATGTGCGCGCGATGCCGGCGGCGGCGACCCGGTCCGGGGTGAGGCCGGCGAGCGCCCGGCCCTCGAACAGAAAGCCGCCGGCCTCGGGCCGGTAGATGCCGGTGAGCACGTTGAAGAGCGTGGTCTTGCCGGCGCCGTTGGGACCGATCAGGCCGTAGATCTCGCCGCGCGCGATGCGGAACGACACGTCCGACAGCGCCTGGATGCCGCCGAAGCGCTTGCTGATGCCGCTCGCCTCCAGGATCGCGTTCATGCGCGCTGCGGCCCGGGCTCCTGCTCGCCGGCCAGCTCGCGTTTGCGCACCTGCGAGGGCAGCAGCCCCGCCG
>DATLZE010000076.1:0-6391 GCA_035574195.1 Burkholderiales bacterium
CCTCACCCGCTCCTCGCCCTCGGTGATCTCGAGCTCCGCGATCCCCGACTGCTGCACAAGGTCAATCAGCGTCTTGAGCTTGCGCAGATCCATCGCTAGTTTCTCCCTGCCTGCTGCAACGCGTACTCGAGCGCGAGCTCGTAGCCCCTCGCGCCGAGCCCGCTGATGATGCCGACCGCGAGATCGCTGAAGTACGACTCGCGCCGGAAGCGCTCGCGGGCAAACACGTTCGAGAGGTGCACCTCCACGAACGGGATGCCCACCGCCGCCAGCGCGTCGCGCATGGCGACGCTGGTATGGGTATAGGCAGCGGGATTGATGATGATGAAATCCACCCCTTCCCGGCGCGCCTGCTGGATGCGCTCGACGAGCCGCGCCTCGGAGTTGCTCTGATAGGTTGCAAGCCGCGCCCCGGCCCTGCGCGCGCGCCGGGCGAGGCGCGCGTTGATCGCCCTGAGCGTGTCCCTGCCGTAGATCGCCGTCTCCCGCGTTCCGAGCAGGTTCAGGTTGGGACCGTGAATGACCAGGATGTGCTTGGCGCCCGCCATGGTGTTGGGGAGTGGGCCCCCGCAGAAATTCAGGGCATCAGCCCGGTGGTTTGTTGGCGGGCAAGTTTGCCGCAAGTTAGGAGATTTTGTCCAGAAGTTTGCTGAAATTGCACTCTGGATGGGACGTAACGCTCTGGAAAATCAACCCGATTTCCTGAGAGCACGAATCCGCTTGCTGCGCTGGCTGCCGCCGCCCGCCACAGCCGCGCGCACGTGAGCCCTTTGCCCCGCAAGTTCTCTGGTTTTGGACGAAATTGAGCGAAGATGGCAGGCAATAGCTCGAGATTCGGATCAGAGCAGCGGCTTGATCAGCTCCTCGAGCCTGGCCTCCTTGAACTCGCCGAGCTGGCGCCCGGCGATCGCGCCCGAGCGGTCTATGACCAAGGTGAAAGGCAGCACCCCGGGGCGGTTGCCCGCCGCGCGCGCGAGCGCGAGCGCATCGGCCCCCGCGACGAGCAGCGGATAGTTGACGCGAAACTCGCGCGCGAACTCGGCCACCTTCTCCGGCTGGTCGATCGCGATGCCGACGAACTGCAGGCCGCGTCTGCCGTAGCGCTCCTGCATGCGCACGAAGAGCGGGATCTCCTCGCGGCACGGGGTGCACCAGGTCGCCCAGAAGTTGACCACCAGCACGTGCCCGCGCCAGCGCTCGAGGCTCACCTCTCCCCCCTCGAGCCCGGGGAAGCGCGCCGCGAATACCGCCTGCGCGGCCGCGGTGTCAGGAGCCGCCTCGCCCCGCATCCAGGAGTGAACGGCATAGCCCGCCGCGGCCGCGAGGAGCGCGACCGCCGCCAGCACCGCTCGAGCGCGCCCCCGGCTCACCGGAAGTCGAGCGCCTGGTCAAGCACCGCCGCGAAGCGCTCGGCGTTCACGAAGCCGATCACGCGCAGCCCGGGAATCTCGCGCCCCGCGCGGTCGAAGAAGACGATGCCGGGCGGCCCGAACAGGCGAAAGCGCCTGAGCAGCGCCCGGTGCTCGGCGTCATTGGCGGTGACGTCGGCCTGCAGCAGCACCATCTCCCGCAGGCGCGCCTTCACCCGCTCGTCGCTGAAGGTGTAGCGCTCCATCTCCTTGCACGTCACGCACCACTCGGCGTAGAAGTCGAGCATCACCGGGCGGCCCGCCGCAGCCTGCAAGCGGGCCTCCAGCTCGGCGAGGCTGGCGATCCGCACGAAAGGCGTCGCCTGCAGCTCGCCCGCGCCGGCGGCTGCGCGCAATCCCGCAAGCGGCCGCAGCAGATCGCGCCCGCCCGAGAGCGCCCCGACGAGATAGACGATGCCTGCGACGAGCGCGATGACGCCCACGCCTTTGCTGAAGCGGTGGAAGCCGTGCGCGTCGGCGGGCAGGGGATCGATCGCCCGCAGATACACGCCGGTTGCGATCAGCAGCACCGCCCACGCGAGCATCTGCACCGCGACCGGCACGAGCGGCGAGACGAGGTAGATCGCCACCGCGAGCAGCAACACGCCGAAAAAGCGCTTGACCGTGTTCATCCACGGCCCGACCCGCGGCAGCAGCGCGCCAGCCGAGGCGCCGAGCGCGATCAGCGGCACGCCCATGCCGAGCGCCATCGCGAAGAGCGCGGCCCCGCCCAGCACCACGTCGCCGCTCTGCCCGATGTAGAGCAGCGCGCCGGCGAAAGGGGCCGCCACGCACGGCCCGAGGATCAGCGCCGAGAGCGCACCCATCGCGAACACGCTGGCGGCATGCCCCCCGCGCAGGCTGCTGCTCGCCCGCGCAAGACGGCTTTGCAGCGCAACTGGCAACTGCAGCTCGTAGAGCCCGAACATCGAGAGCGCGAGCGCCACGAACACCGCGGCGAAGCCGCCCAGCACCCAGGGGTTCTGCAGCGCCGCGGAGAGCATCGCGCCGGAGAGCCCCGCTGCCACGCCCGCGGCCGCGTAGGTGAGCGCCATGCCGAGCACGAACGCCACCGAAAGCATCAGCCCCCTCGCCTTGGTGAGGGGACGGCCGCCGCCGACGATGACCCCCGAGAGGATCGGCAGCATCGGCAGCACGCAGGGCGTGAACGAGAGCAGCAGCCCGAAGCCGAAGAAACTCGCCACGAGCAGCCAGAAGCCGCCCGAGAACAGTGCCGCGTAACCGCCGTCGTCGCCCGAGGCGGAGAAACCGAATGGCGCCTGCGCGCCGCCGCGCTCTGCGCCGAGCGCGGCGAGCCGCAGCTCCGCTTTCTGCTCCTGCGGCGTATAGCACACGCCGACGTCGGCGCAGCCCTGCGAGACCGCGGTCAGCACGATCGTGGCGGGCGCCGTGCCCTCGGTCTCGAACGGCAGGCGGATCACGAGGTCGCCGCGATAGGTCTCGACCTCTCCGAAGAATTCGTCGCGCTGGCGCTTGCCCGGGGGCAGGTGCGGCGCGCCGAGCTTGACTGCCGCGGGCTCCGCGGTGAAGCGGAATTTGTCGCGATAGAGGTAGTAGCCGGGCGCGATCCGGTAGGTGACCTCGATCGTGCGCGCCTCCTTCCAGCTCGCGCTGAAGCGAAATGCCTGCTCGGGCTCGAGCAACTGGGGTTGGGCGCCGCTGGCGGCCGCAACGGTGGCGAGCAGGCAGGCGGACAGGAAGCGGATCATGCTCTTCGATCGGCAGGAAATCAGCCGGGCGGCGCGGTCTCCCCGGCTACCCATTGCAGGTAGGCGCCCAGGCCGCGCACCACTGGGACAGCGACGATCTCGGGGAGTTCATAGGGGTGGGCCGCGCGGATCGCCGCTTCGAGTTCCTCGTAGAGCGCGGCGCGCGTCTTGATCAGCACCGGCACCTCGTCTGCGCGCTCGATTGCGCCCTTCCAGCGATAGATCGAGGCGCAGGATCCGAGCACGTTGACGCAGGCCGCAAGGCGCCGTTCGACGAGCGCCTCGGCGAGCCTGAGCGCCGCGGCGCGGTCAGGCAGGTTGGTCAATACGACAATCGTCTCGTCCATGGTCCGCCTCAAAGCCAGCGCAGCGCCGTGCTAGACTGCTGCCCCTGCGCGCGAGGCGCGGGCCGAGGCGGCGAGCAGCGAGCTCGCGCGCGCGAGCCGGCGATGAGCAGGCGTTCCAAGACCGAATTCTAGCCCAAACGCATCCATGCCTTACCGAGTCACCATCGAGCCGAGCGGGCACAGCTTCACTGCGAACGAGGGCGAGACCGTGCTCGAGGCCGCATTGCGCGAAGCAGTGGTGATCGCCTACGGCTGCCGCAACGGCGCCTGCGGCACCTGCAAGGGCAAGCTGCTCGAGGGAGCCGTGGACTACGGGCACTGCCGCGAGCACGCGCTCTCCGAGGCCGAGAAGCGCGCCGGCTACGCGCTGTTCTGCCAGGCGCGGCCCAAGAGCGACCTCGTGATCCAGTGCCGCGAGGTGGCCGCGGTGAGCGAGCTGCGGATCCGGACGCTGCCCGCCCGGGTGCAGAAGATGGAACGGCTCGCACCCGACGTGATGCGGCTCTTCCTGAAGCTTCCGGCGGGCGAGCGGCTCCAGTATCTCGCCGGCCAGTACCTGGACCTGATGCTGAGGGAGGGCATGCGCCGCAGCTTTTCGATGGCGAACTCCCCGCACGACGACGCGTTGCTCGAGCTGCACCTGCGCGACTACGGCGGGCCGTTCAGCCGGCACGTGTTCGACCGCCTCAAGGAACGGGATATCCTGCGCTTGGAGGGGCCGTTCGGCACTTTCTTCCTGCGCGAGGAGAGCGAGAAACCCGTGATCCTGCTCGCGGGCGGCACCGGATTCGCGCCGATCAAGGCGATCGTCGAATACGCGCTCTACACCGGGGTGCGGCGCTCGATGACGCTCTATCGGGGGGCGCGCACCCGCACCGACCTCTACCTGCACGAGCTGCCGCTGCGATGGGAGCGCGAGCACGGCATCCGCTACGTGCCGGTGCTCTCGGAAGCGCTGCCGGCGGACCGCTGGAGCGGGCGCACGGGCCTGGTGCATCGCGCGGTGATGGAGGACTTTGCCGACCTTTCGGGGCACCAAGTCTATGCCTGCGGCACCCCGGCGATGGTGGAAGCGGCGCAGCGCGACTTCACCAGGCACTGCGGGCTGCCCGAAGCGGAGTTCTACAGCGACGCCTTCACTCCCTATGCGGCCTGGGAGCGCGATTGAGCGAGGCGGTATGCGATTCGACAGCGCCCGCAGTTTCGCCCTGCTGTCGGTGGCCGCGGCGCTCGTCACCATCGGGCTGAAGGCGCTCGCGTGGTGGCTCACGGGCTCCGTGGGCCTGCTCTCCGATGCGCTCGAGACCCTGGTCAACCTCGCTGGCGCTTTCATGGCGCTCGCCATGCTCTCCATCGCCGCGCGCCCGCCCGACGAACGCCACTCCCACGGCTACGGCAAAGCCGAGTATTTCGCGAGCGCCTTCGAGGGCGCGCTGATTTTCGTGGCGGCGGCGCTGATCGCCTACGCCGCCGTCGCGCGCCTGCTGGCGCCGCAGCCGCTCGCGGCGGTGGGGGCAGGCCTGCTCGCCTCGGCGCTCGCCTCCGCCGTCAATTTCCTCGCCGCGCGCGCCCTGTTCGCCGCAGGGCGCCGCTTTCACTCGATCGCGCTCGAGGCCGATGCCCAGCATCTGATGACCGACGTCTGGACTTCGGTCGGGGTGATCGCCGGAGTCGCCGCCGTCGAGCTCACGGGCTGGCTGCGGCTCGATCCCCTGATCGCGCTGGCGGTGGCGGCACACATTCTGTGGACCGGGGTGAAGCTGGTGCGCCGATCGGTGCACGGCCTCATGGACCGCTCTCTCCCGGCCCACGATCTGGCGGCGGTGGAGCGCGTTCTCGACCGCTACCGCGCGCAAGGCATCGAGTTCCACGCGCTTCGCTCGCGCCAGGCCGGAGCGCGCCGCTTTCTCTCCGTGCACGTGCTGGTACCAGGAGACTGGAGCGTCGCCCGCGGCCACGAACTGGCGCACAGCGTGGAGCAGGCGATCCGCGAGGCGCTGCCCGGGGCGAACATACTCACGCACCTCGAGCCGATCGGCCATCCCGTGTCCTACCAGGACATGGATCTCGACGCATGACGCGCGCGTGCAGCCGGGTCGCGGCGCCGCCTGCCGGCAGCGATCACAGCAGCGTGCGGCGCCGCCCGCCGCTCGCCGCGCGCAGTTGCGCGAGCGCGAGATCCAGGCTCTCGCGATAGTGCCGGCGCGCGCTCTCGGCGTTGCCCAGGCGCTCCTCGAGCTGGGCGGCGGCGAGGTGCGCCGAATACGTGGGCTCGATCGCGATGCTCGCATCGAGGTAGCTTCTCGCCTTGCCCCACAGCTCCTGCCGCGCGCAGAGCCTGCCCAGCGTGAGCAGTAACGCAGCGTCGCGCGGGTGCGATTTCAGCCATTGCTCGGCCCGCTCGATGCGCGCGCGCGCCTCGCCCCCGTCGCACTCGGCGTAGAGCGCGACGAGCTCGCTCGACCACCCGGCCTCGAGCGCCTCCTCGATGACGCGGCGCGCGCGCGCGCTGGCGCCGAGCGCGTGGAAGCACTGCGCTGCCGTGAGCGCAAGCCGCGCGTCGGCGCGCTCCTCCCGCGGCAGCTTCTCCCACGCCTCCTCCAGTGCGCGCGCATCGAGCGCCTTGCGCTTCAGGCTTTCGGCGAGCGCGAAACGGCGCAGCTGCGCAGCACGCTGCCCGTCGTACGCGTTGCGCTTCTGGAGCTCCGCGATCAGCGCGAGCACCGCGTCCCACTGGCGCGCCTGCTGGCGGGCCTTGAGCTCGAGCTTGAGCGCAGCGGTGTGCTTGCGCGGCAGCCGTGCGAGGGCGCCGAGCGCTTCCTGGAACCGCCCTTCCTCGAGCGCGAATTCCGCCTCGGCCGTCACCCGCATCGGTTCGTCCGCGGCGACGCGCTCGAGGTGGGCG
>DATLZE010000077.1:0-16372 GCA_035574195.1 Burkholderiales bacterium
GCGCGCTCGTAGGGGCCGGTCGCGCCGCGCTCGGCGATGCGCGCGGCGGCGGCCTGCGGCGCGCCGGGCACGACCCGCAGCCCGATCGAGATCACGCCTTGCTCGTCCACGACGAGCCGCCGCACGACGCCGAGGTGCATGATCTTGCGCGCGGGCTGCGCGAGCCCCACGAGCTGGCCGAAGGCGATGCGGTTGGCGACCTCGCTCTCGCGACAGGTGGCGAGCAGGCCCGAGAGGCTCTGGTTGACGATGGTCCAGGTCTCGGCTGCGGCGCTGCGCTGGGAGGCGGGTTCCCGCTCCACCACCTGCTCCGCGAGGCCGAGCATGTCGAGGCGCTGGCGCTCGGCCGCGGTGAGCTCGCCGCCAGGCTGGCGGAACGCCTTGCCGGTCAGGTGGAAGTGCATCGAGGCGAGGCTGGGGCAGATCATCACCTTGGCCGAGGCCGGCGTGCGCTCGTCCACGCGCCCGGTGCCCGCGGCGCACCACTGCACGTGCAGCATCAGCAGCAGCTTCTCGCATTGCGCGCGCGGGAGATTCCCCAGCCCGAGGCTGCCGGGATCCTGTTTCTTGAGCGCGGCAGCCGCCTGGCGCAGGCTCTTGCCGAGCGCCTCCAGCTCGAGGTAGCGCACGCCCTCGCCCGCCAGCTCCCTGGCGAGTCCTGCGCCCCTGCTCGAGGCGAGGTCCACCGCGAGCGCGTGAGCCGCGCCTCGCCCGGCAGCAGCGGGGGACAGGCGCACGAGGTTCTCCCAGCGCTCGAGCCAGCGCGCGACCGTGTCCATTTCCTCGACGGTGAGCGCGTCCGGCTGGGCAGCCGCGGCAAGCAGCGCGCGCGCGTAGGTTCCGGCGCAGCTCGTCGCGGGGACGGCGCGCCCCACCGGATCGCTCACCGCGGCGCCCGCCACCCCTGCGCTCTCGGCGAAGGCGTAGAGCCGGTTGAGCTGGCGCCACAGCGCCGCGGGCACCGCGTGGTAGGTGCGGTGGTGCTCGTCCATGGCGAGCGCGGTGCAGGCGAGCGCGCGCTCGCAGATCAAGGCGGCCTGCGCGGCGAGCTCCGGTGCGGCCCCCGCCATGGCGTCGATCAGGGATTCGTAGCCCTCGGCCATCGCCCGCCACAGCCCGACCGCAGCCCTCCAGTGCTCGCGCTCCCCGGCCTCCAGCGGCAGCGGCTTGCCCCGGAAGCCGGCGGCATGATCGGCCTGGACCGAGGCCACCGTGTCGCGCAGCAGCTCGAGCACCTCGAGCCGCTCGGCGGGGGCGAGCGCGCAGGCCGGGATCAGCCCGACCTGCTGCGCGAGCGCGGCGTGACAGATCGCAGTATTGGCGAGCGGCAACCGCGCGAGCCACTGGCGGCAGTCGGCGGCGTTGCGAAACTGGAGCGTGCCCTGAGCCGCGCTCCGATTCTCCCCCGACATTTTCTCCTCCCGGGCAGCGTGCTCGAATTATCTCAACGGGCCGCGAATACGAGCAACCGCCGCATCGGCGCCCGCGGGCCTACAGCGCGAATCCCGCGATCGCGAGGTAGCGCCCGAATTTGCCGAGCGCCATGTAGAGCGCCGCGAGCCAGGGATTGACCCGCAGCCAGCCGGCGGCGACACACAGCGGATCGCCCACGAACGGCACCCAGGAGGCGAGCAGCGCGGGGGCGCCGTAGCGGCGCAGGGCGGGCAGCCCGCGCAGCTCCTTTCGCTGCGGGACCAGGCGCCCGAGGAGGTACGAGGACATGCCGCCCAGCGTGTTGCCGAGCGTTGCGACCGCGAGCGCGCTCCAGAAGCGCTCCGGGTGCAGTTTCAGCACGCCGAAGAGCACGGCTTCCGAGCCCCCCGGCAGCAGCGTCGCCGCGAGGAAGCTCGAGGCGAACAGCGCCCACAGGCTCGCCTCCTCGCTCATCGCTTTCCGGTTTCGAGCATTCGCGTTTCGGGATATCCGCGAACCCGGATCGGCAGGTTGCGCTCTTCCGGCGCCCGCTCCAAACCCGATACCTGGGGCGGGCGGGGAATCGGCCTCATTCGCGGATCTCGGTCTCGCGCAGCGCGTCGAAATTGGGCGTCAACCCCAGGCCGGGCGCCTCGGGAATCCTCACGATGTTGTCCTGCGGGCGCGGCGGATTGACGAAGATCTGCTCGCCCACGCTCTGCATGTCGAGGTGGAATTCCACGCGCCAGCCGTTCATGAGGCCGGCCATCGCGTGCATGTTGTGCAGCGGCCAGCCGCCGCCGTTGGCGATCGGCAAGTTGAACATCTGCGCCATGTGCGCGACCTTGCGCGTCTCGGTGTAGCCGCCGTTGTAGCAGCAGTTGGGCTGGATGATGTCCACGGCCTTGCGCTCGATGAGCTCCCGCAGCCGCCAGCGGTGCCCCTCCATCTGCCCGGCGGCGAGCGGGATGCGCGTCGAGCGGCGCAGATCGGCGAGCGCCCGCGCGTCGTTCGCGTGGAGCGGCTCCTCGAACCAGGTGAGGTTGCAGTCCTCGACCTCGCGGCAGAGCAGCTTCGCTTCCACGGGCTTGAACATGTAGTTCGCGTCGATCATCAGCTCCACGTCCGGGCCGACCGCCTCGCGCACCAGCCGGATGCGCTTCGCGTCCTCCTTCCAGCCCCCCTTGTCCACCGCGACCACGAGCTTGAGCCTGCGGTGGCCCTCGGCGAGCCGGTCTTTGGCGGCTTGCACCAGTTGCTCGCGGTCGTACTCGGGAAAGCCGAAGGTGCAATAAGTGGGCGCCCAGTCGCGCGCGCCGCCGAGGAGCTGCGCCACGGTGCGGCCGGCGTACTTGCCGTGGATGTCCCAGAGCGCGATGTCGAGGCAGGAGAGCGCGCTCGAGACCACCCCCGTCATCGAGCGCTGGTTGATCTTCCACCACACCCGCTCGTGAATCGCCTCGGTGTCGCGCGGGTCGAGATCGCGCACCACCGGCAGGAACTCCCGGTTGAGCGCGGTGGCGATCGCGAACGGCAGGTAGGCGCCGCCGGTGAGCCCGTAGCCCACGTAGCCGTCGTCGGTCTCGACCTGGCAGAAGACGATGCGGCGCCACAGCGGTTGGTCGAGCAGCGGCACCTTGGCGCCCACGCGGTGCACGCTCGCCTTGATCGCTTTGATCCTCATGGTGCTCCGTTACGTGAAGGGTGAATGCATGAAGGGTGAGTGCGCGGGGGGAGTATAGCGCGCGGCGCGGCGCCGCGATTGACGCCGCGGCGCGCTTTCCCGGATAATCGCGGGCGCGCGGAGCGCGCTTTTTCCCCGGCCGCTTCGAGCGCGCGCCCCGCGACGAACGCGGCCGCCCGCCGCGGCCCCCCGCGCCAACGCAATTTCCGATGAAAGCACCCGCATCGCCCGCGCTGGCCCATCGCGTCAGGCGCCTCGCCCACCTCGACCTGCCGGGGGCGGGGCAGATCGTGGTCGAGGGCGGCTACGCCTACGTCGGCCACATGAAGCCGCCGCACGGCACCACCATTCTCGACGTCTCGGACCCGCGCCGCCCGCGGGTGGTCGCAGCGATCGCGCTCGAGGGCGAGGAATCGCACACCCACAAGGTGCGGGTCGTGGGCGATCTCATGTTCACCAATGTCGAGCACAACGACCGCAGGCGGCTGCGGCGCGCGCGGCGCGTGCGCGAGGCGCGGGAGAGGCTGCGCCGGGCGCTCGGGCGCGAGCCCTCGGGCGCGGAGATTGCCGCGCGCGCCGGAGTGCAGGAGTCGGAGGTCGCGGCGCTCGAGGCCTGCCTCGAGCGGCCGTACCGCGACGGCGGCTTCAAGGTGTGGGACATCTCGCAGCGCTCCCGCCCGAGGCTGCTGTGCCACCACCGGACGGGCGGCTGCGGCGTGCACCGCTTCGACGCCGACGAGCGCTACGCCTACATCTCGACCGAGATGGAGGGTTTCCTCGGCAATATCCTCGTGATCTACGACATCCGCGATCCGGCGCGGCCCGAAGAGGTCTCCCGCTGGTGGCTGCCCGGCCAGCACGTGGCGGCGGGCGAGACCCCGCAGTGGGAGGGGCAGCAGTGGCGGCTGCACCACGCGCTGCGCTGCGGCGATCGCCTGTGGGCAGGCTGCTGGTACGCGGGGCTGCGGGTGATCGACATCTCCGACATCCGCGCCCCGCGCACGGTGGGCGCCTACAACTATCATCCGCCGTATCCCGAGCCCACGCACACCGTCTACCGGGTGCCCTTTCCGGTCGCCGGGCGCGAGGTGGCGCTCGTGACCGACGAGGAGCACGAGCACGTGCGCGGCCAGCCCCATGCCCATCTCTGGATCTTCGACGTGGCGGATCTCTCCGCGATCCGGCCCCTTGCCACCTTCCACGTCTCCGAGCTCGATTCGCCGTGGAGCCGCGCCCCGGGGCGCTTCGGCGCGCACCAGTTCCAGGAGCACCTGGAAGGCACGCTGGTGTGCTGCGCCTGGTTCGCGGGGGGGCTGCGCGTGGTGGACATCGCCGATCCGGCCGCGCCGCGCGAGGCGGGCTGGTACATTCCCGAGCCGTGCGGGGGCAACCCCAGCCCGCAGTCGAACGATGTGGACGTGGACGGGCGCGGGCTCGTCTACCTCGTGGACCGCAACTGCGGGCTCGACATCTTGGAGCTTGAAATACGATGAAGGAGCCGCGATGAACTACGCCATCGAATTCCGCCGCCCGCCGGCGCTCCCGGTCGCCGAGAGCGATCGGCTATTCCCGGTCGGGCGCATCTACTGCGTGGGGCGCAACTACGCCGAGCACGCGCGCGAGATGGGGCACGATCCGCAGCGCGAGCCCCCGTTCTTCTTCATGAAGCCTGCGGACGCCATCGTCGCGAGCGGCGCGACCATTCCTTTCCCGCGAATGACGCGGGAGCTGCACCACGAAATCGAGATGGTGGTGGCGATCGGGCGCGGGGGCGCCGACATCCCGGTCGAGCGCGCGCTCGAGCACGTGTTCGGCTACGGCGTCGGGCTCGACATGACGCGCCGCGATCTGCAGGCCGAGGCGAAGAAAATGGGCCGCCCGTGGGAGATGGGCAAGGCCTTCGACCACTCCGCCCCGTGCGGCGCGCTCAAGAGCGCGGCGCTGATCGGGCACCCCGCGCGCGGCGCGATCTGGCTCGAGGTGAACGGCAAGATCGTGCAGCGGGGCGATCTCTCCGAAATGATCTGGAAGGTGCCCGAGATGATCTCGTATCTCTCCAGGCTGGTGACGCTGCAGCCGGGCGATCTCATCATGAGCGGCACGCCGGCAGGGGTGGGGCCGGTCAACCCCGGCGACCGGCTCGAGGGGCACGTGGAGGGCGTGGGCGAGGTCGCGGTGAGCTACGCGAAGTAGGAACGCCGGTGGTCCTGTCGGGCGAGAAGGAATCCCTCTTCGTCCGCCTCCCCGGCAAGGGCGAGAACGGCGCGGCCGGCTTCGCCTTCGTCTGCCGCCGGCTCGGGGCCGCGGCAGTCGGGCTGCCGGTCCTCGGCACGGCCCCCGCGACCCTTGCCGGCCGCGCTGCAGCGAGCCGCTCGATCGGAAGGTGGAGGCGCCCTGCGCCCTCGACATCCGGGTTTTCGGGTACAGTTTCTGGCGGCATCCTTGCGAGGAGGAGATCGTGATGCAAAAGCGCAAGCTGGGAAAGAGCGGGCCGGAGGTATCGGCGCTGGGGCTGGGCTGCATGGGCATGTCCATCAGCTACGGGGAGCCGAACGACGAAGAATCCATCGCCACCATCCATCGCGCGCTCGACCTGGGCGTCAATCTGCTGGTCACCTCCGACGCCTACGGGGCGGGGGTGAACGAGGAGCTGATCGGGCGCGCGATCAAGGGGCGGCGCTCCGAAGTGCTGATCGCGACCAAGTTCGGCAACCTCGCGCTCGCGGCCCGCGGCGCGCAGGCGGGCGCGCCCGCGCTCTCCGGCGGCCACCCCGACTATGTGCCGCAGGCGTGCGAGCGCAGCCTCAGGCGGCTCGGCGTGGACGTCATTGACATCTACGGGCTGCACCGCGTGGACAAGAGCGTGCCGATCGAGGACACGGTGGGCGCGATGAGCCGGCTCGTGGAGCAAGGCAAGGTGCGCTACCTCCAGCTCTCGGAGGCCGGGCCGCAGACCATACGGCGCGCGCACCAGGTGCATCCCATCGCCTGTGTCGAGACCGAGTACTCGCTCTGGAGCCGCGACGTCGAGCGCGAGGTCCTGCCCGCCTGCCGCGAGCTCGGCATCGGCTTCATGGCCTACGCGCCGCTCGGGCGCGGTTTTTTGACCGCCACGATCAAATCGCCCGATGCGCTGCTGCCCAAGGACCGGCGGCGCGAGCACCCGCGCTTTCAGCCCGGCAACCTCGAAAAAAACGTCGCGCTCGTCGCGGCGCTCGAGCGCATGGCGCGCGAGAAGGGCGCCACCCCCGCCCAGATCGCCCTCGCCTGGCTGCTCGCGCAGGGCGAGGACGTCGTGCCGATCCCCGGCACCAAGCGCCGCAAATACCTGGAGGAGAACTGCGCGGCGGTGAACGTCAGGCTCGCGAAGGAAGAGATCGAGGAGCTCGCGCGCGCTTTCCCTCCGGGCGCGGCCGCCGGCCCGCGCTATCCCGAGAAGCAGCTCGCGGGGCTGGGGATCTGAGGCGGTCTTTGCGGGAGCTGCCGGGGAGCGCGGCCGGGCGCCGTGGCTCGCGCCCCGGGCGCGAGCGATCGCGGGCGTCTTTTCGCGCTCCGGGCACGCCGTCCCTTCGGCCAGCGTTGCGGCGGTTTTGACGATCCCCGATCCGCGGTGCGATCATGACACCCGTGGAAAACGCCGCGCCGCCCCCGCTCATCACCGAAGAATACCGCGCCCTGCAGCGCCGGCTGCACGAGAACCCCGATTACGGAGTGGCCTCGCTGCAGTACGCGCCGCTCGTGGCCGAGATCGTGCGCCAGGTAGGGGCGGAGGAGCTGCTCGATTACGGCGCCGGCAAAGGGCGGCTCGGGCGGGCGCTGCGCGAGCAGTTCGGGCTCGCCCTCAGGATTCACCACTACGATCCTGCGGTGCCGGAGTGGTCGGCGCCGCCTGCGCCTTGCCGGTTCGTCGCCTGCATCGACGTGCTCGAGCACATCGAGCCCGAACTCCTCGACAACGTGCTCGAAGATCTGCGCCGCGTCACCCTCGGCGTAGGGGTGTTCACCGTGCACACCGGGCCGGCGGTCAAAACCCTTCCCGACGGCCGCAACGCCCACCTCATCCAGAAGCCGCCCGAATGGTGGCTGCCGAAGCTGATGGCGCGCTTCGATCTGGTCATCTTCAACCGCATGCCGCAGGGCTTCTGGGTCGCGGTCCAACGCAAAGAGCAACCGTAGGCCAGGGTCAAGCAGAAACCCGAGAAACCCGGGGTCAGAGCTTTACTTTATACAGCCTCATCAGGCGTTCGAAGACGCGGTCGTTCGTGCCGGTTTCCACCCGGCGCTGGATTTGGGAGATGCGCGGGCTCGAGACGCCGAAGAGCGCCGCCGTTTCCGCGAGCCCGAGATTGCAGGCGCGGCGCAGCAAATAGGCGGCGGCGCGCAGAGCGGGCTGGTGCGCGCGGGCGCGAATCCTCTGGACGGGCACCTCGTAGCTCTGCGCGACTTCCGCGAGCACCTCGGATGGGCTCGGGCGCGCGGGGCGGAGCTGGGCACGGGGCACGGCCCGAGGCGATTTTGCCCGGGCGAGCCCTTCCATTCGTTCGAGAAACCGGCTGCCGCCGAGAAACACCTGTCCGCGCAATTGCTGCCAGGGCGAGGGCTTGCCGATGCCCTGCATCACGAAGCGGCGGTAGCGGGCGCGGCGGGTCGTGGAGCTTTCCCCGAAGCGGCTGAGGACCGCTTCGCAATCGAGCCAGTCGGGAGCAGGCACGCGCCCGGCGGTGGCCGAATAGCTGCTCCACCGATAATTGGCGGGATCCTTGCACATTCTCGCGCGCACCGGATTGAGCACGACGTAGCGGCAGAGCTCCAGAAAGTATGGCTCGCGCTCGACGAGGATGCTCTTGTAGCGGCCCTGGAACAGATGCCCCGAGCGGCTGTGGCGGCGGTTGAAGGCCGCGCTGTAGGCGGCGTTCAGACGCGCCATGCCGCGCGCGAGATTGGGCTCGGGGGTTTCGAGGAGCAAGTGATAGTGATTCGGCATGAGGCAGTAGGCGTGCAGGCGCCAGCGCTGCTGCTCGACTTCCCTGCCGAGGAATTTCAGGAACAGCTCGCGATCCGCATCGTCGAGGAAAATCGCTGCCCGTGCGTTGCCGCGCGCGGTGACGTGATAGAGCGCGCCTGCAAACTCCAGGCGCAGCGGACGGGCCATATATTTAGAAGATGCGCGAGCCTGCGGGACGGCAGGAGCCAGTATAAGGGAAAGCCCTGACTTTCAGCGACGCTTCCAGAGAGGCGTCCGTGGCCGCAGCGCTCGGCGCCTGCACCGACCGCGGCTACGCAACCGGCCCCACCCTAACGCCTGCTGTATAAAGTAAAGCTCTGACCCCGCCCTGCTCGTTGCTCTGACCCCGGCCTGTATAAAGTAAAGCTCTGACCCCGCCCTGCTCGTTGACTCTTATTTCCCTGATGGGCCGAACGCCGCCCGCAGCTCCTGGGCGAGGCGCGCGAGCGCTTCGCTCCAGTCGCCATCGGGCTTCTGGCGGTAGATGCGGAAGCCCGGAAACCACGGCGATTCCTCCCCGCTCGCCATCCAGCGCCATTCCGCGGGGCAGGGCACGAGCACGCGCGCGGTCTTGCCCACCCCGGCGCGCAGGTGCATGTTGGTGTTGCTCACGCCGATGTAGTCGTCAACGACCGCGAGCAGCGCGAGCATCGCCTCGAGGTCCTCGTTGAGCGCCGAGAGGTCGTGCACCGGGCGCCCGGCGGCTTGCGCGAGCCGCTCGATCTCGCCCGGCTCGGGATGCCGTTGCAGCGCGAGCAGCGTGGCCTCGAGCCCGCGCAACGCCGCGCCGAAGGCCTCGAGCGGCGCCTGCTTGAAGAGCACCCAGTGCGCGCCGCGCACTTGCGCGGGAGGCGTGCCCGCGCGCCAGGTGAGCCCGAGGTAGGGCGGAGGTCCCAGGCGCGCGAGCGCCGCCCTCTGGGCCGCCAGCCGATCGGGCAGCGGCGCGAGAGGAAAGGGCGGCGCGAGCGCGGGGCAAGGCTCTCCGAGCCCGGGTGTCGAAAGCAGCGCCAGCGGAAGGTCGCCCGCAAGGAGCACGGCCTCGCCCGAAGGCAGCGCTGCGGATTCGGCGACGACCGTATCGAGCGCGGGCGAGCGCGCAAGCAGCGAGGCGAGCTTCGCGCCGCTCAAGTAGGTGATCCGCGCCCCGCGCGCGCGCAGCAGCGGCGCGAAGCGCAGGAAGAACAGTTCGTCGCCCAGCCCCTGCTCGCGCCGGACGATCAGATGCTTTCCGGGGAGCGGCTGCGGCAAGGCGGTCGCGAACACCGTGCCGGGATGGCGCTCGCGCGCGCGCGCGCGCGAGACCCGATGCGCGTACTGGCGCCAGCCCTCGCTCCAGCGCCCGGCAGCGAGGTGGGCGGAGGCGAGCGCGTCATGGACTTCTTCGGCGAGCGCTCCCGCCCCGCGCAGCCGCGGGAGGAGAGCTGCGGCCTCCTCCTCCCGCCCGAGCTGCAGCAGGGCGAGCGCGAGCGCGGCGGCTGCGCGCGCGTCCTCGGGGTCGAGCGCGCAGGCGCGGCGCAGAGGCTCGAGCGAGTCGAGGAGGCGCCCCTGGTGCCCGAGCGCCGAGGCGAGCAGCGAGTGGGCGGCCGCCCACTCGGGCGTGGCGGCGAGCAGCCTGCGGCACTCGCGCTCGGCTTCGGCGAATCGCCCGCGATCAATCAGCACGCTGCCGAGGTTGAAGCGGGCGCGAGCGTCCGCAGGCGCGCGCGCGAGCGCTTCCCGAAAGCAACGCTCGGCCTCGGCGAGCCGCTCGAGCCCGTGCAGCGCGCTGCCCAGACCGAGCCAGGCGTCGGGCCAGGAGCCATCGAGCTCGAGCGCGCGCCGGTAGTGCTGCGCCGCCTCTTCTAGCCGCCCCTGATCGCGCACGGCGTTGCCGAGATCGAACCACACTGCGGCGAGCGCGGGGAAGCGCCGCGCCAGCGCGCGCAGCCGCTGCTCGGCTTGCGCGGGCTCGCCCGCTTGCGCGAGGCAGCCCGCCGCGGCGAGAGCGAGCTGCGGATCCTCGGGCGCGCGCGGCAGCATCTGCTCGTAGGCGGCGAACGCCTCGCGATAGCGCCCGAGCGCGCGCAAGGCCGCGGCCCGGTTCGCTCGAAACGCCCAGTTCTCGGGCTGCTCGGCGAGCGCCTGCTCGATCAGGGCGAGCGCTTTGCGGGGATCCCCGCCCTGCAATTCGGCGAGCCCCAGCAGATGAAGCGCGTCCGGATGCCGGGGGTTGATGCCAAGTATCTGTTCATAAATGCGTTTTGCCTCCGCCAGGCGGCCGGCTCGATGGGCGTCCAGCCCCTGCTCGATCAGCTCCCGCTCAGTCACCGGAACTCGACCTTTCGATCATGAAGCGATTCCAGCTTCCCGGCTCTGGCCCGGGCCGCCTGTTCTGTTGCATTGACGCAACAGAGGCTAACCGAAAACCAGAAAAAAATCACGGGATTGTTGCCCGCGCTGCAGGGCTTCCGGCACCATAGCGTCAACCCACCCGCAAAGGGGGGGGATCGGCCGAAACTGTCACACTCACGTGATGCGATAGCTTCGGCAGGTGACAACCTCGAACAAGGAGATCGGCATGCAGAAGAAACTGATGGCGGTGGCGGTCGCCGGAGCGCTGGGAGCGCCGGCGGCCGCGCTCGCCCAGACCGCGACCGTGCAGATGTACGGAACGGTGGTCCTGAATTACAACTACGTGGATTCCGGACCACGGGCGGGAGCGCATACGCGCACGGATATGATGAACGCGCACGACGCGAACATCGGCTTCCGCGGCGAGGAGAAGCTGGGCGGCGGGCTTTCGGCGTGGTTCCAGTGCGAAAGCTCGCTCGATCTGACCGGAGAGGACAGCGCGGGCAACGGCTTCTGCGCTCGCAACTCGGGTATCGGCCTGAAGGGCGCCTTCGGCAACATCTTCCTCGGCATCTGGGACACCCCGATGAAGCTCGTCGCCGCGCCCGCCCGCCCGTTCTCGACCTCCGGCATCTACGGCATGGGCTCGCTGCTGTGGAACGAGTCCGGAAGCAACGTGGGTAACGTCCTTGTCGTGGATGGCGTGACCATTGGCAACGCCACGAGCTTCACCCGCAGGCAGAACAATACGGTGAACTGGCACAGCCCGGTGTGGAACGGCTTCCAGGTGCTCGCTGCTTTCAGCTCGGCGGATGAGGCAACCAGAGGGGCGGACGTCCCGAATACCCTCAGCAAGCCGCGGCTGTGGTCGGTCGGCGCCTCCTACTCGAGCGGCCCGCTCTATCTCGCCGCAGGCTACGAGCGGCACAAGAACTATAACCCTGGCGGCCCTGCTGGCACCGCGCTCGCGGCCTATGCTGCTACCGGTGGGGGCGATGATAGCGGCTGGAATATCCTCGGCTCCTATCAGATCGGCCCGTTCAAGGCGAGCCTCTATTTCACGCGGCTCAAGTACGAGAACACGAACGGCGCAGGTGCCAGCCTCAAGACCAACAACTGGGCGGTCTACGGCGATTGGCGCATCCAGGGCCCGCACACGCTGCGCCTCGGTTATACCGTCGCAGGCGACGGCAAGGGCACGCCGGGCGGAGCGAACGTGAACTCGATCGCGGCGCCCACCGCGGCCGGTGTCACGGACAGCGGCGCGAAGCTCTTCGGCGTCCAGTACGCCTACGCGTTCTCGAAGCGCACCGAGATCAACCTCGGCTTCGCGCGCCTCGACAACGAATCGCGCTCGCGCCACCGCCTGCAGACCGCCGGCCCGCGCAACGCCGGACAAGACCAGGACGCCTGGCAAGTCGGGTTCCGCCACCGGTTCTGAGAAGAGCAGGCAGTCTTCGTGACGGGCACCTCCGGGTGCCCGTTTTTTTTGGGGTCGTGGCGCCGCCGCAATTCGGCGCTCGCGGCCGGGCGCGCGGGCCGCTGCGGCAGTTGCGCGAAGAGGCGAATTTTCCGGAGAGCAGGAACAAAAAAGCTCGGCTGCCTGCGGACATGGCGGCCCCGGGCTTCGAGCCTGGAATCTCGTGCCCGGACCCGGCCCGGACCGGCCTCTTGCCGTTAATATTGGCTCTTCGAACTGGTCGCGAACCGATGTCCGCACTCGCCGAGCGCAAGCTGCAGCAGGCGCTCGCCGCCCTCGAGCGCGGCGAGCGGGAGCGGGCCGAGGCGCTGTGCGAGGAGGCGCTCGAGCGCGCGCCGCGCCACCCGCGGGCGCTGCATTTGCTGGGGGCGCTGCGCCTGGAGCAGGGCCGCGAGCAGGAGGCGCGGGAAATGCTCGAGCGCGCGGCGGCGCTCGCGCCCGGCGAGGCGAGGCTGCTGCGCGATCTCGGCTACGCCGAGCTGCGGACTGGCCGCTTCGCGCAGGCCGAAGAGCGATTGCGCGCGGCGCTCGCCCTCGGGTGGCGCGAGACCGCAGCGCTCGTCTGGCTCGGCCAGGCGCTCGCCGAGCAGGGAAAATACGGCGAGGCGGAAGCGTTGTTTCGCCAGGCGGCGGAGCGTGAGCCGCACGCGGCCGGCCACTGGGTGAACCTCGGCAATGCCGAGCGGCTGCAGGGCAAGGCCGAGGCCGCCGAGCGCAGCTACCGGCGCGCGCTCGCGCTCGCACCCGGGCACGCGGGGGCGCTTCTCGGGCTCGGCCAGGCGCTCGAGCAGGGGCAGCGGAGACGCGAAGCGCTGGAAGCCTACCGGCGCGCTGCCGCGCTCGCGCCCTCGGAAGCCGAGCCGCGCTACCGGCTCGCGGTCTGCCTCAACCTCCTCGGCAGTCATGGCGAAGCGGAGCGCGTGCTGCGGGCCCTGCTCGCCGATCGTCCGGATCACACCGACGCGCTCAACGAGCTCGGGATCGCGCTCCAGGAGTTGGGCCGCCTCGAAGAGGCCGAGGCGTGTTTTCGCGGCGCGATCGAGCGGGAGCCCGGCAACGCGGACTGGCACGCCAATCTCGGAATGGCGTTCCTTGCGCAAGGGCGCGCTCGCGAGGCGGTGCCCTGTTTCGAGCGGGCGCTCGCGTTGCAGCCTGGCCATCCGAGAGCGCTCGGCTCGCTCGGGCTCGCGCGGCTCGAAGCGGGCGATCGGGCGGGCGGCAGCGAGCTGCTCGAGCGCGCGATCCGCGAGGGCTACAGTGATGCGCGCGCCTTGTGCCACCTCGGTACGATATTGCACGAGGCGGGACAGTACGGGCGGGCGGAAGCCTGCTACCGCAGGGCGCTCGAGCTTGACCCGGGGCACGCGGATGCGGAAACCGACCTCGGCTTCGCGCTGCTGTATCGAGGCAATTTCGCGGACGGCTGGAGGCACCACGAGCGGAGGTTCGACACCGCACCGCCGCGCGCATTACGCAGATTGCCGACGAACCCGGAGGCGGCGCGGCGCATTCTCGCCTCGGGCGAGGGGAGACTCGCGGTGTGGGCCGAGCAGGGGCTGGGCGACGAGATCGTGTTCGCCTCGCTCCTGCCGCAGTTGCTCGAGCGCGGCGTGGAGCTCGTGTACGAGGCCGACGCGCGGCTGCTGCCGGCGTTGCGGCGCAGCTTTCCCGGAGCGAGTTTCGTCCCGCGGTCCGATCCCCCGCAACCGCAGCTCGCGGCCGCGCAGGCGCAGATCGCGGCAGGCTCGCTGCCCGGGCTGTTGCGCAACAGCCTGCAAGATTTCGCGCAGGCGCGCGAGCGCTTTTTGCTCTGCGATCAGGCGCGGAGCCAATCGTACCGCGAGCGCCTGGAGCGGGGGCGCCGCGGGTTGTGCGTCGCCGTGTCGTGGAAAAGCACGGGCAGGAGGCGCGCCGTGCAATGGAAGAAATCCGCCTCGCTCGCCGCCTTCGCGCCGCTCGCGCGGCTGCCGGGCGTGCAGCTCGTGGACGTGCAGTACGGCGACACCGAGGCCGAGCGCGCGGCGTTCGCGCAGGCGACAGGCGTCGAGGTGGTGCGCTTTCGCGACGTGGATCATTTCAACGACGTGGAAGGCGTCATGGCGGTCATCGCCGCCTGCGATCTGGTGATTACCACGAGCAACGTGACCGCCCACTTCGCGGGCGCGCTCGGCAAGCCGACCTGGTTGATCTACCTCGCCGCGCGCGCGCCCTTCCACTATTGGGTTCCCGGCCCGGACGGGCGCTCGCTGTGGTATCCGTCGGTGCAGATCGTCACCGCCCCGGAGCTCGCGAGCTGGGAGGCGCTGCTCGAGCACGTCGCGCGCCGCCTGGAACAGGGCTCGGGAGCCGGCGCCGGGAAAGAGCCGCGGGGGAAAAAGCTCGCGGAGCCTTCCTCCGACGGATAACGGGCCCGGCCTCGCCGCCTTGGGGAAGCCCGCGCGGGCGGCGACGAGGCGGAGGCGGGCCCGATCCCTTCGCCGAGGCGCCCCGAGCCCGGGGCTGCGCGGCCGCGGGGTAGAATGACGCACCTGCGCGCGCCGGCACAGCCCGGCCGCGCCTTTCGGGATCGCATCGTGTCCGAACAACGGGAAATCCGGCCCGCCGGGCGGGAGGTGCTCGCGCGCGTCGCCGAGCTGCTCGACAAGCACGGGCTCGCGGGCGAGGGCGTGCCGCGCGAGGAGGGCGCGCGGCGCCAGCTCGTGGAAGCGCTCGTGCGCCAGTTGAAGCTGGTCGAGCTGCAGAAGCTGCTCGATTCGCTGCACCCGGCCGATATCGCCGTGATCCTCGAGGCGCTGCCGATCGAGCAGCGGCTCGTGGTGTGGGATCTCGTGCGCGCCGAGCGCGAGGGCGAGATCCTGCTCGAGGTGTCGGACGCGGTGCGCGAGTCGCTGATCGCGCACATGGACGAGCGCGAGCTGGTGGCGGCGGCCGAGACGCTGGATACCGACGAGATCGCCGACCTCGCCCCGGACCTGCCGCGCGAGGTGATCCAGGACGTGTTCAGCGCGCTCTCGCCCGAGGAGCGCGAGCAACTGCGCGCCGCGATGTCGTATCCCGAGGGCACGGTCGGCGCGCTCATGGATTTCGACATGATCGCGATCCGCGACGACGTCACGGTCGAGGTCGTGCTGCGGTATCTGCGCCGGCTCGACGAGATGCCGGATCATACCGACCAGCTCTTCGTCGTGGACCGCGCGGGGCGGCTGCAGGGGCTGCTGCCGGTCAACCGCCTGCTGGTGACCGATCCCGAGACCCAGGTCGCCTCGGTGATGCAGCCGGAGATCGTGAGGCTGCGCCCCGAGGACCGGGCGCAGGAGGCGGCGAGCGCGTTCGAGCGCTATGACCTGGTGTCGGCCCCGGTGGTGGACGGCGAGGGCCGGCTGATCGGGCGGGTCACGGTCAACGTGGTGATGGACTACATCCGGGAGGAGACCGAGGCCGATCTGCTCTCCGCGGGCGGGTTGAAGGAGGAGGAGGATCTGTTCGCCTCGGTGTGGAAGAGCGTCAAGAACCGCTGGGCCTGGCTCGCGGTGAATCTCGTCACCGCGTTCATCGCCTCGCGCGTGATCGGGCTGTTCGAGGACTCGATCGCGAAGCTCGTCGCGCTCGCGGCGCTGATGCCGATCGTCGCCGGGGTGAGCGGCAATTCCGGCAACCAGACCATCACCATGATCGTGCGCGCGCTCGCGCTCGGGCAGATCACCGCGGCCAACGCGCGCAAGCTCTTCGTCAAGGAGATCGGCGTCTCGGTGCTGAACGGGTTGATCTGGGGAGGCGTGGTGGG
This sequence comes from Burkholderiales bacterium, assembly GCA_035574195.1. GTDB lineage: Bacteria > Pseudomonadota > Gammaproteobacteria > Burkholderiales > SG8-41 > SG8-41. Next base: position 15,698 of record DATLZE010000077.1, read on the forward strand.
GCTGTTCGCGTTCCTGATCTACCACAACTGGCAGCTCGGCGTGGTGATGATGGGGGCGATGATCCTCTCGCTCATGCTCGCCGCGGTGGCGGGGGTGGCGATCCCGCTCGTGCGCTACCAGCTCGGGCGCGATCCGGCGCTCGGCTCGAGCGTGATGATCACCGCGATCACCGACAGCGGCGGATTCTTCATCTTCCTGGGCCTTGCGACGATTTTTCTGGTGTAGAGGCCGGGCGCGAGGCGCGGAGAGAGAACGCAATGGGGTGCGAAGCGATCCGCCCGGTGCGCGCCGGAGCTGAACAATGGCGGGCGACCTGAACGAGAAGCTGCGCGGGGCCTACCTGCGCTTCGGCAGCCGCGATCTCGCCGGCGCGGAGCGCCTGTGCGGGGAGGTGCTCGGCGCCGAGCCGGGCAACGCCGGCGCGCTCCACCTGATGGGGCTCGTGCGGCTCGCGGGCGGGCGCGCGCGCGAGGCGGTGTCTTTGCTCGCGCGCGCCGTGGAGCAGAGCCCCTTCGACGCGGCGGCCGCGGAGAACCTCGGGGTGGCGCATCTGGCGGCGGGCGAGGCGCGCGCGGCCGAGCAGGCGCTGCGCCGCGCGATCGAGCTCGGGGCGGCGCACGCGTCGGTCTTCATGCGGCTCGGGCTCGCGCTCGCGCTGCAGAACCGCGCCGCGG
>DATLZE010000078.1:0-7989 GCA_035574195.1 Burkholderiales bacterium
GGGCGCGGGCTGGGCGGAGTGCGCGAGCCGGTTCAACTCGCTCTCGGCCTCGCCCACCTCGCGAGTCACCGTATCCTGGATCGCGCGCGCCGCCTCCTCCACGTTCGACCGCAGCCTTCTCAGCTCCTCGAGCTCCATCTCGCGCGCGATATCGGCCTTGACGTCGTTCACGTAGCGCTGCATGCGGCCGAAGAGGTGCCCCAGCGTGCGCGCCACGGCGGGCAGGCGCTCGGGGCCGATCACGATCAGCGCCACGACCGCGATCACCAGCAGCTCGGTGAAGCCGATGTCGAACATGGCCCGGTGAAGAGTGGGGGGCGAAGGGAATGACTCGCGACGGGTGAAGCAGCGGGGTAAATCCGCCCTTCACTCGCGCATTCGCCCTTCACGCCTTGGGCTGGGCTTCCTTCTTGGCCTCGCCTTCGATGGTCTGCCCGGTCGAGGGCGGGATCTCGGCCTTGGCCTGGGCGGCCTTCTCCTCCTCGGACTTCATCCCTTCCTTGAAGCCCCTCACCGCGCTGCCGAGATCGGCGCCGATACTGCGCAGCTTCTTGGTGCCGAAGATCAGGACCACCACCAGCAGGACGATCAGCCAGTGCCAGATGCTCAAAGAGCCCATCTTCGCTCTCCTCAGGAAACCCCGCTCGAGCCGCGGGATTTCTTCTCGTCAATTCCGGATACGCCCTCGCGGCGCTGCAGCTCGGCGAGCACGTCCTCGGGCGCGAGCCCGTGCCAGGCGAGCAGCACCAGGCTGTGGAACCACAGGTCGGCGGTCTCGCGCACGAGCTGCAGTTTATCACCGCCCTTGGCCGCGAGCACCGTTTCCGCGGCCTCCTCCGAGAGCTTTTTGAGAATCGCGTCCTCGCCCCTGGCGAAGAGGCTCGCCACGTAGGAGCGCTCGGGGTCGGCCTGCCTGCGCGCGGCGATCGCCGCGCCCAGCCGCCGCAGTATGCCCGTGTCTATCATCGCTGGTAGATGTCGCGGGGGTCCTTCAGCACCGGATCGGTCACCACCCAGCGGCCGCCCTCGAGCCTGCGGAAAAAGCAGCTCGCCCTTCCGGTATGACAGGCGATGCCACCGGCCTGTTCCACTTCCAGCAAGATCACGTCCTCGTCGCAGTCGAGCCGCACCGAGCGCACCTTCTGCACGTGGCCCGAGGTCTCGCCCTTGCGCCAGAGCCTGCCGCGCGAGCGCGACCAGTAGTGCGCTTCGCCGGTCTCGACCGTCTTCACGAGCGCCTCGCGGTTCATCCACGCCACGGTGAGCACGCGCCCGCTACCCGCCTCCTGCGCCACCGCGGGAACGAGTCCGTCCTGCGCCCACTTGACCGCCTCGAGCCAGTCCACGCGTCCCGAGTCCGTGTTCAGGGTCCAGGACCCAGAGTTTAAGCTTTTAACACGAAACGCGGAACATCGAACGCCGAACCCGCAACGGGCTGGGCTAGAGCCGGACCTCGATGCCGCGCTCTGCCATGTATTCCTTGGCCTGGCGCACGGTGAACTCGCCGTAGTGGAACACGCTCGCCGCGAGCACCGCGTCGGCGCCCCCCAGCAGGATGCCCTCGACCAAGTGCTCGAGACTGCCCACGCCGCCGCTCGCGATCACCGGGATCGAGAGCGCGTCGGTGAAGGCGCGGGTCAATTCGAGGTCGAAGCCCGAGCGCGTGCCGTCGCGGTCCATGCTGGTGAGCAGGATCTCGCCGGCGCCGGCGGCCTCCATCCGCCGCCCCCATTCGAGCGCGTCGAGACCGGTGGCGCGGCGCCCGCCGTGAGTGTAGACCTCCCAGCGCGGTGCGCCGGCGCCGGCCACGCGCTTGGCGTCGATCGCCACCACGATGCATTGCGCGCCGTAGCGCGCGGCCGCCTCCTCCACGAGCCGCGGCTCCCGCACCGCGGCGGTGTTGATGCTCACCTTGTCGGCGCCGGCGTTGAGCAGCCGCCGTACGTCTTCCACCGCGCGCACGCCGCCGCCCACCGTAAGCGGGATGAACACCTGCGCCGCGACCGCCTCGACCACGCCGAGAATCAGGTCGCGCCCCTCGCTCGAGGCGGTGATGTCGAGGAACGCGAGCTCGTCAGCGCCCTCGCCGTCGTAGCGCCGCGCGATCTCCACCGGGTCGCCGGCGTCGCGCAGCCCGACGAAATTGACCCCCTTCACCACGCGGCCCGCGGCGACGTCGAGGCAGGGGATGATACGCTTGGCGAGTCCCATGAAGGAGCGGCGAAGGCAGAAGACGCGCGAAGGGCAGCCACTCGACCCGGATCGGCAGTTCCCGGTTCTATCGCTCGCCCCTCGCCTGCGAGAGCTCGTCGGCGAGCTTCTGCGCCGCGACGAAGTCGAGCTTGCCCTCGTAGATCGCGCGCCCCGTGATCGCCCCGGCGATACCCTCGTGCTCGACGCGGCACAGCGCGCGGATATCATCCAGGCTGGTGATGCCGCCGCTCGCGATCACGGGCACGGTCAATTCGCGCGCGAGGGCGACTGTCGCCTCGATGTTGACGCCGGTGAGCATGCCGTCGCGCCCGATATCGGTGTAGATGATCGCCTCCACCCCGTAGTCCTGGAATTTGCGCGCGAGGTCGCGCACCTCGTGCCCGGTCATCTTCGACCACCCGTCCACCGCCACCCTGCCATCCTTGGCGTCGAGCGCGACCAGCACATGGCCGGCGAAGGCGGTGCAGGCGTCGTGCAGGAAGCCCGGGGTCTTCACCGCCGCGGTGCCGATCACGACATAGGTGACGCCGACGTCGAGCAGCATCTCGATGGTGTCGAGGTCGCGGATGCCGCCGCCGAGCTGGATCGGCAGCCGCCCTCCCACGGCCGCGGCGATCGCCCGGATCGCCGCCTCGTTCCGGGGGCGGCCCGCCGCCGCGCCGTTCAGGTCCACGACGTGCAGCCGGCGCGCGCCGAGCTTCAGCCAGTGCTCCGCCATCGCAGCCGGATCGTCGGAGAAGACGGTCACCCGATCCATCGCGCCCTGTTTCAGGCGCACGCACTTGCCGTCCTTGAGATCGATCGCCGGGATGATCAGCATGGCCTTATGCGGCGGGCGAGGCCGCGGCGCCGCGCTGCTCGCGCTGCGCGGCCGGCTGCCACGCGACGAAATTGGCGAGCAGCCTCAAGCCCGCCATCTGGCTCTTTTCGGGGTGGAACTGCACCGCGAAGACGTTCGCGCGCGCGCAAGCGCAGGCAAAAGTCACGCCGTAGGTGGTCTCGCCCGCGACCAGCTCGCGCTCGGCCGGCTCCGGGTAGTAGCTGTGCACGAAATAGAAGCGGCTCGCCTCGGGGATGCCCGCCCACAGCGGGTGGGGCGCGGCCTGGCGCACCTCGTTCCAGCCCATGTGCGGGATCTTGAGCCGCGCGCCGCTCGCCCCGTCCGTCGCCTCACGCGGGAAGCGCCGCACTCGCCCGGGAAACAACGCGAGCCCGGCGACGCCGCCCTCTTCGCTCGCCTCGAACAGCATTTGCAGGCCGATGCAGATGCCGAGGAAGGGCTTGGCGCGCGCCGCGGCGAGCACCGCCGCGCGCAGCCCGCGCGCCTCCATCTCGCGCATGCAGTCCGGCATCGCGCCCTGGCCCGGGAACACGACGCGCCCGGCGCGCGCGACTTGCTCCGGATCGCTCGTCACCACGACCTTCAGGCGGGGCGCGACGTGCTCGATCGCCTTGGCGACCGAGCGCAGGTTGCCCATCCCGTAATCGACGACCGCGACGTCCGCCATAAATCGGTTTCGAGTCACGAGGTGCGTGTTTCGAGTCGCGGATCGGCCCACCGCACGGTTGAAAGAAAAACACGAAACCCGGAACTCGGAACCTACAAGCTGCCTTTGGTGGAAGGCACGTCCTTCACGCGCGGATCGGCCTCGACCGCCATGCGCAGCGCGCGCGCGAACGCCTTGAACGCGGTCTCCGCCTGGTGGTGGGCGTTGGAGCCCCTGAGGTTGTCCACGTGCAGCGTCACTCGGGCATGGTTGACGAAGCCCTGGAAGAACTCGTGCACCAGGTCCACGTCGAAGTCGCCGATGCGCGCGCGCGCGAACTCGATGTGGTAGTCGAGCCCCGGCCGTCCGGAGAGGTCCACCACCGCGCGCGACAGCGCCTCGTCGAGCGGCACGTAGGCGTGGCCGTAGCGGCGCACGCCGCGTTTTTCGCCCGCCGCGCGCGCGAACGCCTGCCCGAGCGTGATGCCGACGTCCTCGACGGTGTGGTGCGCGTCCACGTGCAGGTCGCCCTTGGCGCTCACCTCCAGATCGAACGCGCCGTGGCGCGCCACCTGCTCGAGCATGTGGTCGAGAAAGGGCACGCCGGTCGCGATCTTCGCGCGGCCGGCGCCGTCGAGGTTGAGCTTGACGCTGATCTTGGTCTCGCGGGTGGCGCGGGAGACCTCGGCTTTGCGCATGGGCGTGCTCACACCGGTCTGGCCGTAACGCGCACAGGTCGGGCCTGGGAAATCAAGCGCTGAGGGTCTGTTCCAGTGCGGTGAGGAAAGCGGTGTTCTCGTCGGGGGTGCCGACCGTCACCCGCAGACAGTCGGCGAGCAGGCGATGAGAACCATGGAGACTCTTGACGAGCACTCCGCGTCGTTTCAGTCCGTCGAAAACGCGCTCCGCGTGTCTGACCCTGAACAGTATGAAGTTGGCGTCGCTCGGGTAGGCTGTGACGCCGGGCAGGCGCGCGATCTCGCGCAGCAGCCGCCCACGCTCAAGCTTGATGGCCGCCGCCTGTTCTGTCAACACCTCGGGATGCCGCAGCACTTCCCCAGCGACGATCTGCGTGAGCGTGTTGACATTATACGGCAATCTCAGCTTGTCGAGCTCGGCGAGCCACGCGGGAGCGCCGGCGAGCACCCCGAGCCGGATGCCGGCGAGCCCGAGCTTGGAGAGCGTGCGCATCACCAGCAGGTTGGGATAGCGCGCGAGGCGCGGCATGAAGCTCGCGCCGGAGAACGCGTGGTAGGCCTCGTCCACCACCACCAGGCCCGGCGCCGCCTCGATCACCCGCTCGATCAGCGCGGCGTCGAACAGGTTGCCGCTCGGGTTGTTGGGATAGGCGATGAAGACGAGCCCCGGCCGGTGGGCCTCGATCGCCGCGAGCAACCGCTCGCTGTCGGGCGTGAAGTCCTCGCGCAGGTCCACACCGACGAAGCGCACGCCGGCGAAGGTCGAGATCATGCGGAACATCGTGAACGAGGGTTCGAGCCCCAGCACCGCCGCGCCGGGCCTGGCGGCCGCGAGCGCGAGCATCTGGATGATCTCGTCGGAGCCGTTGCCGAGCAGCAGCTCCGCGCCCTCCGGCACCGCGAGCGCCTGCCGCAGCCGCGCCTTGAGGGCGCAGGCCGAGGGATCGGGATAGCGGTTGAGCGGCGCCTCCTCGAGCAGCCGCGCGAGCCGCGCGCGCAGCGGCGCCGGCAGCCGGTACGGGTTCTCCATCGCGTCGAGCTTCACCAGGCCCGCGGCCTCGGGCACGTGGTACGCGGTGAGCGCCCGGATCTCGTCGCGGATGACCTGTTCGGGGGTCTTCGACATGGAAACCGATTCAGCCGCCGCAGAGGACAAAAAGTCCTCGGCCCAGGGCGAGCGGGACGGGCGGCATCTTCTCGCGGCGGCGCTTCAAGTTCGTTTCTTGCCTGCCGGGGGTTTTCGGATCCGCCGGCGTTTGCGGCGGCCCTGGCGGCTCGCATCCGCCATGCGGCACTCGGCGGAGAGCGCGTGCGCGGGCAGCCCCTCGCCGCGCGCGAGCGCTGCGGCGACCGCGCCCAGCTCGCGCGCACCTTCGGGCGAGACGCGGATCACGCTCGAGCGCTTCTGGAAATCGTAGACCCCGAGCGGCGAGGAGAAGCGCGCGGTGCGGGAAGTCGGCAGCACGTGATTCGGCCCGGCGCAATAGTCGCCCAGCGCCTCCGAGGCGAGGCGCCCGAGGAAAATCGCGCCCGCGTGCCGGATGCGGGCGAGCAGCGCGTCCGGATCCTCCACCGAGAGCTCGAGGTGCTCGGGCGCGATGCGGTTGACGAGCTCGCACGCCTCCTCGAGGTCGCGCACCCGGATCAGCGCGCCGCGGCGCTCGAGCGCGGCGCCGATCACTTCGCGCCGCTCCATGCGCGGCAGCTCGCGCTCGATCGCGGCGGCGACCGCCTCGAGGAAAGCCGCATCCGGCGTGATCAGGATCGCCTGTGCGAGCTCGTCGTGCTCGGCCTGCGCGAACAGATCGAGCGCCACCCAGCGCGGGTCGGTGCGCCCGTCGCACACCACCACCACTTCGGACGGTCCCGCCACCATGTCGATTCCGACCACCCCGAACACGCGCCGCTTGGCGGCGGCGACGTAGGCGTTGCCCGGCCCGACGATCTTGTCCACCGCGGGGACCGTCGCGGTGCCGTAGGCGAGCGCGGCGATCGCCTGGGCGCCGCCGATCGTGAACACGCGGTCCACGCCGCAGATCCGCGCCGCGGCGAGCACGAGGTCGTTTCTCTCGCCGCCGGGCGCCGGCGCAGTCATCACGATCTCGCGCACCCCGGCCACCTTCGCCGGAACCGCGTTCATGACGACCGTGGAGGGATACGCCGCCCGGCCGCCGGGCACGTAGATTCCGACGCGGTCGAGCGGCGTCACGCGCTGCCCGAGCTCGGTGCCGCAGGCGTCGCGATAGCTCCAGGAGCGAGCGAGCTGGCGCTCGTGGTAGGCGCGCACCCGCGCGGCGGCAGTCTCGAGCGCCGCGCGGGTCGCCGCGGGAACGCGCGCGAGCGCGCGCTCGAGCTCGCCCGGCGGCACTTCGAGCGCCGCGGCGCGCTCCACCTCCAGCCGGTCGAGGCGGCGCGTGTAATCGAGCAGCGCCGCGTCCCCGCGCGTTCTCACCGCCTCGACGATGCCGGCGACCGCGGCCTCGACCGCGGGATCCTGCGCCGACTCGAAGGCGAGCAGCTCGGAGAGCCGCGCTTCGAAGCCGGGCTCCCCGCTCGTGAGCCGCCGGATGGCGATCATGCGACCGCGCGCGCGAAGGCGTCGAGCAGGGGCTGGATCGCCGCGCGCTTGAGCTTGAGCGCCACCTGGTTCACGATCAGCCGCGCGCTCACCGGCGCGATTTCCTCGACCGCCTTCAGGCGGTTCGCGCGCAGCGTGCGGCCGGTCGCGACGAGGTCCACGATCGCGTCGGCGAGCCCGGTGAGCGGCGCGAGCTCCATCGAGCCGTAGAGGCGGATCAGGTCCACGTGCACGCCCTTGGCGGCGAAGTGCTCGCGCGCGGCGCGCACGTACTTGGTGGCAACCCTCAGGCGCGCGCCCTGCCGCACCGCGCGCTGGTAGTCGAAGCCCACCGGCACCGCCACCACCATGCGGCAGCGCGCGATCCCGAGATCGAGCGGCTGGTAGAGCCCCTCGCCGCCGTGCTCGTCGAGCACGTCCTTGCCCGCGACCCCGAGGTCGGCCGCGCCGTACTGCACGTAGATCGGCACGTCCGCCGCGCGCACGAGGAGCAGCCGCACGTCGCGGCGGCTGGTGCGCAGCACGAGCTTGCGCGAGCGCTCCGGATCCTCGCGCGCGCTAATTCCCGCAGCCGCGAGTAGCGGCGCGGCCTCCTCGTAGATGCGGCCCTTCGAGAGCGCGATGGTGATCACGGCAATTGCTGAAAAAACAATATATTACCGCAACTCTCGCCGCCCCGGGCGCGGGGCATGCCGAGGATCGCCAGGATGGCTCGAGCTTCTCCCGCCCCTGCGGGGGGAAGCGGGCTCGCCGCTCCGGCGGATCAAATCTCGCTTGCCCTGCCCGTGCTGCGGTGTTCTTCGGGTTCAAACTCTTTCCGACCTCGTCGGCGATCCCGGCGCGCCAGCGGTTCGATTCTCGTTCATCCTCGCCGCTGCTCCGCGCCCTCGGCGATCAGGCCGGCGATCACCAGGCCCGCCGAGGCGCGCAGGTCCGTCGCCATCACCGTCGCACCCTGCAGCCGCGGCACGCCGCTCACCACCGCGGTGTTTCCCTGGATGGCGATCTCGGC
>DATLZE010000079.1:0-6239 GCA_035574195.1 Burkholderiales bacterium
TCACGCGCTGCTTCATCATCGCGGCGAGCCGCAGCGCGCTGCGCGCGTAGTCGGTGAACACGAGGAAGGTGCCGCCGTAGGGAATGAAGCCGCCGTGCAGCGCGATTCCGTTCATCACGCCGCACATCCCGAACTCGCGCACCCCGTAGAAGACGTAGTTGCCGCCGCCCTCGCGCCCGACGACCTTCGAGCTCTTCACCATGGTGAGGTTCGAGCCGGTGAGATCGGCCGAGCCGCCGACCAGCTCGGGCAGCCCGGGGGCGAGCGCCTCGAGCACGATCTGGGAGGCGCGGCGCGTGGCCACGGTCTCCGCTCTGGCGTCGAGCTCGCGCACGAGCGCGGCCACGCGCTCGGGAAAATCGGCCGGAAGCTCGCCCGCGAGGCGGCGCCGGAATTCGGCCGCCTGCGCCGGATACGCCCGCTCGTAGGCGGCGAAGCGCCGCTGCCAGCGCCGCTGCGCGGCCGCGCCCCGCCGGCGCGCGTCCCAGCCCTCGTAGACGTGGGGCGGAATCTCGAAGGGGGGATGGTTCCAGCCGAGCGCCTCGCGCGCCGCGGCGACTTCTTTCTCCCCGAGCGGCGCGCCGTGCGCCGCCCCGGTGTTGGCCTTGGTCGGCGCGCCCTTCGCGATCACGGTCTTGGCGATGATCAGCGTGGGGCGCGCCTTCTCGCGCTTCGCGAGCTTGAGCGCGCGGTCCACCTGCGCGGGATCGTGCCCGTCCACGCCCGCGATCACGCGCCAGCCGTAGGCCTCGAAGCGGCGCTTGACGTCGTCGGTGTACCACTGCCGGATGTGGCCCTTCTCCGAGTCGATCGAGATGCCGTTGTCGTCGTAGATCGCGATGAGCTTGGAGAGCGCGAGCGTGCCGGCGAGCGCGCACGCCTCGTGCGAGATGCCTTCCATCATGCAGCCATCGCCCAGAAAAACGTAGGTCCGATGGTCCACGATCCGGTGCCCCGGCCGGTTGAACTCCGCGGCGAGCAGCCGCTCGGCGAGCGCCATGCCGACCGCGTTGGCGAGCCCCTGGCCGAGCGGCCCGGTAGTGGTCTCGACACCCGGCGCGCATCCGTACTCGGGGTGCCCGGGAGTCTTCGAATGCAGCTGCCGGAAGCGCTTCAATTCCTCCATCGGCAGGTCGTAGCCGGTCAAATGCAGCACGGCGTAGAGCAGCATCGAGCCGTGCCCGTTCGACAGCACGAAGCGATCGCGGTCCGGCCACGCGGGGTCGGCCGGGTTGAAGCGCAAATGGCGGTTCCACAGCACTTCGGCGATCTCGGCCATGCCCATCGGCATCCCGGGGTGCCCGGAATTGGCCCGTTGCACGGCGTCCATCGCGAGCGCGCGAATCGCGTTCGCCAGTTCGGCGCGGTGGTCCATCGAGAAGCGTCCCTGGAGCGGAGGAAAGCGAAAAGCGTGCGCCATTATAACCGGCGCACCGGCGGCGCCGGGGCCGCGCCGCTCACTCGCCCTCGTTTTCGCTGCGGCGGGGGAGCCGGATGCCGAGTTGTTTCAGCTTGCGGTAGAGATGCGTGCGCTCGAGCCCCACAGCCTCCGCCACGCGCGAGATGTTGCCGCCCTCGCGCGCGAGGTGGTACTCGAAGTAGGCGCGCTCGAAGGCATCGCGCGCCTCGCGCAACGGCTGGTCGAAGGGCAGGTCGCGCGCGAGCGGGGAACCCGCCGGGGGCAGCGCGCGGTTCACTTCCTCGAGCGTGATTTCGTCGGCGGGACCGGCGAGCGCGAGCGTGCGCACCACGGCCTCGAGCTGGGCGAGGTTGCCCGGCCAGTCGTAGTTCCTGAGCGCGTTCAGCGCCGCGGTGGAGAAGCTGCGCGGCGGGGCCTGCTTCGCCTCCACCATGCGCGAGAGCAGCAGGCTCGCGATCTCGGGCACGTCCTCGCGGTGCTCGCGCAGGCTCGGCACGCGCACGGTCACGCCCGAGACCAGGCTGTAGAGCCGGCTGTCGAAGGCGCCGTGCGCCACCAGCTCGGCGAGGTCGCGAGAGGCGCCGCACACGAGCCGCGTGTTGTAGCGCTCGAGCTTGGCGGCGGCGAGCGCGAGCCCCTTCTGCTCTACCCGGGAGAGGTCGGAGATTTCGCGCAGAAACAGCGTGCCCTCGCGCGCCTGGTTGAGCAACTCGAGCGGCGCCTCGGCGAGCGCCGCGTGGTTCTCCGGTGCGACCCAGGGGGTGTTCCTCTGGTGCAGGTAGCGCGCCGCGATCTCGATACCGCAGCCGGGCTCGCCCACGAGCAGCAGCGGCGTGCGCAGCCCCGCCACGCGCTCGAGTCGCTGCTTGAGCTCTCCGATCAGGGGCCCGCGCCCGAGGCTCGCGAGCGAGAGGGCCGGGCGCGCCGCCTGCTCGCCGCCGTGCTTGAGCGCGCGGCCCACGGTGGCGAGCAGCTTCTGGAGCGCGATCGGTTTCTCGAGAAAATCGTAGGCGCCGATGCGGGTCGCCTCGACCGCGGTGTCGATCGTGCCGTGGCCCGACATCATCACCACCGGCATCGTGAGCAGCCCTGCCGCCGCCCACTCCTTGAGCAGCGTGATGCCGTCGGTATCGGGCATCCAGATGTCGAGCAGCACGAGATCGGGGCGCGTCCGGGAGCGGAATGCGCGCGCCTCCGCCGCGTTCTCCGCCAGCCGTACCTGGTAGCCCTCGTCGGAGAGGATCTCGGACAGCAGCTCGCGGATGCCGATCTCGTCGTCTACGACCAGGATCTGCTGCATAAGCGGGAGGCGATGCGCGTAGTTTACACCTTCGCTTGCGCCGCCGGCTGGCGCGCCGGCTCGTGCGCGGCCGCGGGCAGCCGCAGCGTCACGCGCGCCCCGCGCGGCGCGCGGTTCGCGAGCGCGACGGAGCCGCCGTGCTCCTCGACGATGCGCTTCACGATCGCGAGCCCGAGCCCCGTGCCCCCCGGCTTGGTGGTGACGTAGGGCTCGAAGGCGCGGCCCAGAACTTCCCCTGGAAAGCCGCAGCCGTTGTCGGAGATGGCGAGCTGCACCATGCCCTCGGCGTAGCCGCTCGCGATGGTGATGCGCGGCTCGGGTTCGCCGGCGAGCGCGTCCTGGGCATTCTGCAGCAGGTTGTGGATCACCTGCCGCAGCCTGGCGGGATCGCCCACCACCGGCGGCAGCTCCGGGTCGAGCTCGAGTCGCACCGCGTGCCCGAGGGAGGACTCGTAGAGCGTGAGCACTTCGCGCGTGAGCGCGTTCAGATCGAGCTCGCGCGGCGCGAGCTCGGGTGCGCGCGCGTACTGGGTGAAAGCGTCCACCATGTGCTTCAACGCCGCCACCTGGTTGACGATGGTCTGGGTCGAGCGCGCGAGCATCTCGGCGTCGGGCGGCGCGAGCTTGCCCGCGAGCTTCGCCTGGAGCCGCTCGGCGGAGAGCTGGATCGGGGTGAGCGGATTGCGAATCTCGTGCGCGAGGCGTCGCGCCACCTCGGCCCAAGCGGCGGCGCGCTGCGCCTCGGCGAGCTGGGTGATGTCGTCGAACACCAGCACGCAACCGCCGTCGGTCGCGCCGGGCAGGCGCGTGCCGCGCAGCAGCAGCAGCTGGGTGCGGTCGCGCAGCGGGCGCTCGACCTGGCGCTCCCACTGCGCGGTGCCCGCGGCCGCGAACGCCTCCGCGATCGCCCGTCCCAGCTCCGCGATGCCGGGGGCACTCGCCGGCCAGCGCGCGGGCGGCGCGCCGATGAGCGGCGCGAAGTCGATCCCGAGCAGGTCTCCGGCGCTGCGGTTCGCCGCGCGCAGGTTGAGCTCCTCGTCGAAGGCGAGCACCCCGGCCGAGAGGTTGGCGAGCACGCTCTCGAGATAGGCCTTGGCATGGGCGAGCGCGGCCTGATGGCGTTCGGCCTGGGCGCGCGCCTCCGCGAGCTGCTGCGTCATGCGGTTGAAGGACTCGGTGAGCTGGCCCAGCTCGTCGCGCGAGGCGACCGCCGCGCGCATGCTGTAATCTCCGCTCGCCACCGCGCGCGTGCCCTCGACCAGCACTCCGAGCGGCGCTGAGAGGCGATCCGAGAGCTCGAAGGCGAGGGCCGCCGCCGAGAGCAGCGCGAGCAGCAGGGTGAGCGTGAGCGTGATGCCGTAGAGGCGCTTCAGGCCGCGGCGCGCGAGCGCGAGCTCCTGATATTCTCGGTATCCCGCCTGCACCGCCTCGGCCTCGCGCGCAAGTTGCGCCGGCACCGGCTGCAGCAGCTGCAGCACGCGCGGCTCCTCGGCGAGCGCCAGCACCGGCACCGGCGCGAGCACCCGCAGGTAGAGCCCCTTGTCGGGGATCGCCTCGATCGCGCTGTAGCTGCGGGCGGCGCGCAGCTCACGCAGCGCTGCCGCACCGGGGAGCTCCGGCAGCAGCCCCACGCGCTCGTTGCCGGAGAAAGCGAGCACGCGCCCGCGCTCGCTGAACAGCGTCGCCTCCTCGATCCCGGCCTGCTCGCGCAGCGCGTTGAGCGCGGCCAGATGCTCGGCCGGGGGGCGCGTGGAGAGCGCGAGCGCCATCGCGTCGGCCCTGGCGGCGAGATCCCGGAGCATCCCGTCGAGCACGCCCCGCCCGAGGTTGAGCCCGCTCTCGAGCGCCTTGTCCACCCGCACTTCGAACCAGGACTCGATCGAGCGCGCGAGAAACTGCACCGACATGCCGTAGATCAACGCTCCCGGCACGAGCGCCATCAGCGCGAAGAGCAATACCAGCCGCAGCGTGAGCCTAGCCCCGAACACGCCGGCCCGCAGTTTGCGCCGCAGCGTGACGAGCTGATAGAGCACCAGCGCGGTCAGCATCGCCGCCACCGCCCCGTTCAGCACGAGCAGCAGCGGATAGCGCTCGGCGAAGCGCGCGGGGCTCGCGCTCGCGGTGGCGAGCAGGAACAGAGCGACTGCGCCGAGGCCCACGCAGGCCACCAGCGCGTAGCGCACCACCACGCGCGGCAGCGCGGGCTTCGCCGGGGGAGATACGGCGCTCACGGCGACACCGTCCAGCGGTACCAGTCGGAGGACAGGTTCCACTCGCGCGAGCCGACCGCGCTCACCTGGAAGGGGCGCGGCAACTGTGCGGTGTCGAGCCGCAGCCGCAGCACTGCGGTGTAGGCCGCGTCCTTGCGCAGCGACCCCGGCTCGACGATGTCGCGCACTCGCACCCTGCTCATGAATTCGAGCGCCTCGCGCAGCGAGCCGAAGTTCTGGTAGAGGGCGCCCACGCCGACGCGGTACTGGCGCGTGAGCGCGTTATACGAAAGCCGGTATTGCTGCCGCGCGTTCGCGATCCGCTCGTTGAACCAGTACCAGCGCGGGCGCGTGAGCTCGAACTCGAGCACGAAATAAAGCGGCACGCCCTTGTTGAGCGCCTCCTCCAAGGTATGGGTGAGCGCGATGTCGAAGTCGGCTTCCAGAAAATAGCCGTCCTCGGCCGCGGCGAGCGCCGCCTTCCTCACTTCGATGCCGTCGGCATGAAGCGGCGGTGCGCAAAACAACCACAGCGCCGCGGCTGCGGCAAGGAGGCTAGACCTTGCCGAGCAGCGCGTAGAAGAAGCCGTCATGCCCTTCGTCCGGAAGCAGTTGGCCCGCGGGAAGTTCTGGATCGTTGTCGACCGCGGGGAGAGCCAGGCGCGTCGCGTCCCGGTGGCGCTCCAGGAATCGCTCGACCTGCTCGGTGTTCTCCTCGCGGAACACCGAGCAGGTCGCGTACAGCAATTTACCACCTCCGCGGAGCAGCCGCCACAGCGCATCGAGCATACGGCCTTGCCGCTCGGCGAACTGCGCGATATCGGACTCGCGCCGCAGCCATTTGACGTCGGGGTGGCGCCGTGCGACGCCCGAGGCGGTGCACGGCGCATCGAGCAGTATGCGGTCGAACAGCCCCCCGTCCCACCACTGCGCAGGGTCACAGGCGTCGCCTACCACGATGCGCGCCTCGAGCCCCAGGCGCGTGAGATTCTCGCGCACGCGCTCGAGGCGCCGCGCGTCCGCGTCGAGCGCGACGAGCTCCACCCGGGCGAGCTCCAGGATATGCGCGCTCTTGCCGCCAGGCGCGGCGCAGGCGTCGAGCACGCGCTGCCCGTCGGCGAGGTCGAGCAGGGGTGCCGCGAGCTGTGCGGCGAGATCCTGCACCGAGACCAGCCCCTCGGCAAATCCCGGTATCCGCTCCACGGGCAGCGGGGAGGCGAGCACCACCGCGCTCGCGCCGTGCGGCGCGGCGGCAATACCGCGGCTTGCGAGCAGCTCGAGGTAGGCCTCCGGGCTCGTGCGCCGGCGG
>DATLZE010000080.1:0-15954 GCA_035574195.1 Burkholderiales bacterium
TCCCCACCATAGCGCTTCGCCAATATCATCGTCATCGCCGCCGTGAGCGTCGTCTTGCCATGGTCCACATGACCAATCGTGCCCACGTTCACGTGCGGCTTGGTGCGCTCAAATTTCACCTTGGCCATTTTTCTCGCTCCGTTGTCACTATTCCCGCAGCGCAGGATTCCTATCTGCGCTCTTCCTTACCCGTGAACTTGTTGATCACCGCCTCGGCGATTTGCTTCGGCGCCTCGGCGTAGTGCTTGAACTCCATGGTATAGGTCGCGCGTCCCTGGCTGAGCGAGCGCAGCGTCGTCGAGTAGCCAAACATCTCGGCGAGCGGCACCTCCGCCCGGATCGCCTTGCCGCCTCCCGGCAGCTCTTCCATGCCCTGGATGACGCCGCGACGGGAATTGAGATCGCCTACCACGTTGCCCATGAAATCGTCCGGCGTTTCGACCTCGACCGCCATGATCGGCTCGAGCAGAGTCGGGCTGGCGCGGCGCAGCCCTTCTTTGAACGCGATCGAGGCCGCCATCCGAAACGCGTTCTCGTTCGAGTCCACCTCGTGGTAGGAACCATCGAACAGCGTCACCTTCACGTCCACCACCGGGAAGCCGGCGAGCACGCCCGCGGGCAGCGTTTCCTCGATCCCTTTCTTGACCGCCGGGATGTACTCCCGCGGCACAGTGCCGCCCCGGATCGCGTCCACGAACTCGAAACCTTTGCCCGGCTCCTGGGGCTCGAGCCTGAGCCAAACGTGCCCGTACTGGCCGCGGCCGCCCGTCTGCTTGATGAACTTGCCCTCGACCTTGTCGCATACCTTCTTGATGGTCTCGCGGTACGCGACCTGGGGCGCGCCGACGTTGGCCTCGACCCCGAATTCGCGCTTCATGCGGTCCACGATGATCTCGAGGTGCAGCTCGCCCATGCCCGAGATGATGGTCTGACCCGATTCCTCGTCGGTGCGCACGCGGAAGGAGGGGTCCTCCTGCGCGAGGCGGCTCAACGCGATGCCCATCTTCTCCTGGTCCGCCTTGGTCTTCGGCTCCACCGCCACATGGATCACCGGCTCCGGGAAATCCATCTTCTCGAGCGTGATGATCTTCTGGGGGTCGGTCAGCGTGTCACCGGTGGTGACATCCTTCAGCCCGACTGCAGCGGCGATATCCCCGGCACGCACCTCCTTGATCTCCTCGCGCTCGTTGGCGTGCATCTGGAGCAGCCGCCCGATGCGCTCTTTACGCCCTTTCCCCGGGTTATACACGGTGTCGCCCGAGCTAACCACTCCCGAATAGACGCGAAAGAAGGTGAGCTGGCCGACGAAGGGGTCGGTCATGATCTTGAACGCGAGCGCGGAGAATGGCGCGTCGTCGCTCGGCACGCGCTCATCGGGCTGCCCGTTCTCGCCGACCCCCTTCACCGGGGGGATGTCCACCGGCGAGGGCAGATAGTCAATGACGGCGTCCAGCATCGCCTGCACGCCCTTGTTCTTGAACGCGGAGCCGCACAGCATCGGGAAGATCTCGCCATGGATGGTGCGCGCGCGCAGGCCTTTCTTGATGTCCTCGACCGAGAGGTCGCCGGACTCGAGGTACTTGTTCATCAGCTCCTCGGAGGCCTCGGCCGCGGTTTCCACCATCTTCTCGCGCCATTGCCTTGCTTCCTCAAGCATATCGGCGGGCACGTCCTTCGCCTCGAACTTCATGCCCTGGGTCGCCTCGTCCCAGTAGATCGCCTTCATTTTGACGAGGTCCACCACGCCTTTGAACTTCTCCTCCGAGCCGATCGGCAGTTGCACGGGGACGGGATTCGCCTTGAGCCGGGTCTGCACCTGGTGATAGACGCGCTTGAAGTCGGCCCCGGTGCGATCCATCTTGTTGACGAAGATCAGGCGCGGCACGCGGTACTTGTTGGCCTGGCGCCACACGGTCTCGGTTTGCGGCTGCACGCCGCCGACCGCGCACAGCACGGTGCACGCGCCGTCGAGCACGCGCAGACTGCGCTCGACCTCGATCGTGAAGTCCACGTGGCCGGGCGTGTCGATGATATTGATGCGGTGCTCGGGATAAGCGTTATCCATCCCCTTCCAGAAGCAGGTGGTCGCGGCCGAGGTGATGGTGATGCCGCGCTCCTGCTCTTGCTCCATCCAATCCATGATCGCGGTGCCGTCGTGCACCTCTCCGAGCTTGTGCGAGACGCCGGTGTAGAAGAGGATGCGCTCCGTGGTCGTGGTCTTGCCGGCATCGATGTGGGCCGTGATGCCGATATTGCGGTAGCGCTCGATGGGAGTCTTGCGGGGCACGGTCAAACCCTAGTTTTCACCACAGAGCTACAGAGGCGCGGAGAAACGCAAACAGGACCCGTGCCTCGGTTTCTGAGCTCAATCTCTCTGTGTCCTCGGTGCCTCTGTGGTTGAAAATCAAAAGCGGTAATGAGAGAAAGCCTTGTTGGCTTCCGCCATGCGATGCACTTCCTCGCGCTTCTTCATCGCGCCGCCCTTGCCTTCGGCCGCCTCGGCGATCTCGTTGGCAAGCCGCGCGCCCATGGATTTCTCGCCGCGGCTGCGCGCCGCGTCCCGCAGCCAGCGCATGGCGAGCGCTACGCGCCTGACCGGCCGCACCTCGACCGGCACCTGGTAATTGGCGCCGCCGACGCGCCGGCTCTTCACCTCGACCAGGGGCTTCACATTGTTGATCGCCTGGTTGAAGACCTCCAGCGGATCCTTGCCGGTCTTCTTCCGGATCTGCTCGAGCGCGCCGTACACGATCGCCTCCGCGACCGACTTCTTGCCGCGAGTCATGATCACGTTGATGAACTTGGCGACGTCCTGGCTCGAGTACTTCGGGTCGGGCAGGATCTCGCGCTTCGGGACTTCTCTGCGGCGGGGCACGGTTGACTCCGATGATCCTTCAAGCGGCCTTGGGACGCTTGGCACCGTACTTCGAGCGCCCCTGCTTGCGGTCCTTGACGCCGGCGGTGTCGAGGGAGCCGCGCACCACGTGGTAGCGCACGCCCGGGAGATCCTTCACGCGCCCTCCGCGGATCAGCACTACCGAGTGCTCCTGCAAGTTGTGGCCCTCTCCCCCGATGTAGCCGATCACCTCGAAGCCATTGGTGAGCCGCACCTTCGCTACCTTGCGCAGCGCGGAGTTCGGCTTTTTGGGGGTAGTGGTGTAGACGCGCGTGCACACGCCGCGGCGCTGCGGGCTGCCGGCGAGCGCCGGTACCCGGCTCTTGACGCGCGGTGCCTGGCGACCCTTGCGCACCAGCTGGTTGATAGTTGGCATGCCTAACTCGGTCCGTTCGACTCGGTTCGCCCAGCTCAAGGCCTTGATCCACAAAGGATCGCGCATCCTGCGTGCGCGGTTCCTAAGTTCCAAAAAAGCGGGGACGGCGTCACCACCGTCCCGGCCTAGATTGCTGCGCTTGGCGCCGACCGCGCGAATGGTGCGGGCCGGCGGTAAAAAAGACTGTGAATTTTAAGGGCTTACATCATTCAAGTCAAGCGACCTGCTCCTGGCTTTCGGCCCGTGCGGGCTCCTCCACCGTCTCGGCCGGCTCGCCGAGCGCGGCCGCCGCGGCCTGACGGCGGCGGATGCGGTGGTAGGCCAGCCCGGTGCCGGCCGGAATGAGGCGTCCCACGATCACGTTTTCCTTCAACCCGCGCAGCTCGTCGCGCTTGCCCATGATCGCGGCCTCGGTCAGCACGCGCGTCGTCTCCTGGAACGAGGCTGCGGAGATGAAGGAATCGGTGGAGAGCGAGGCCTTGGTGATGCCGAGCAGCAGATACTCGTAGGTCGCCGGCTTTTTGCCCTCGGCCTCCACCTTCTCGTTCTCCTCCAGGACCTCCGCGCGCTCGAGCTGCTCGCCGGTGATGAAGCGCGTGTCGCCCGGATCCACGATCTGCACCCGGCGCAGCATCTGGCGCACGATCACCTCGATGTGCTTGTCGTTGATCTTCACGCCCTGCAACCGGTAGACGTCCTGCACTTCGTTGCAGATGTAGCGCGCGAGCGCCTCCACCCCGAGCAGCCGCAGGATATCGTGGGGGTCGGCGGGTCCGTCCACGATCATTTCGCCCTTGTTCACGACCTGGCCGTCGTGCGCCATCACGTGCTTGTCCTTCGGGATCAGGTACTCGTGCGCGACCCCGTCGAGGTCGGTGATCACCAGGCGCTGCTTGCCTTTGGTGTCCTTGCCGAAGGAGACCGTCCCCGTGACCTCGGCGAGCATACCCGCGTCCTTGGGCGAGCGCGCTTCGAAGAGTTCCGCCACGCGCGGCAGCCCCCCCGTGATGTCGCGAGTCTTGGAAGTCTCCTGGGGAATGCGCGCGAGCACCTCGCCCACGCCTACTTCCTGCCCGTCGCGCACGGTGATGATCGAGCCGATCTGGAACGTGATGTTGACCGGCTGGTCCGACCCGGCCATTTTGATCTCGTTGCCGTTCTCGTCGGTGAGCTTGACCTGGGGGCGCAATCCCTTCGCCTGCACACCGCCGCGGCGCTTGGGGTCCACCACGACCAGCGTCGAGAGGCCAGTCACCTCGTCGATCTGCTTGGCGACGGTCACCCCTTCCTCGACGTTCTCGAACTTGATGCGCCCGGCGTACTCGGTGATGATGGGGCGCGTGTGCGGATCCCAGCTCGCGAGCACCTGCGCAGCCTTCACCACCTCGCCGTCGCGCACCAGCAGTGTGGCGCCGTACGGCACCTTATGACGCTCGCGCTCGCGGTGGTTCTCGTCGTGGATCAGCACCTCGCCGTTGCGCGAGATCACGACCAGCTCGCCGCGCGAATTGGTGACGTAGCGCATGCCGGCGCTGTAGTGCACCACGCCCGAGGACTTGCTCTCGACCTGGCTCACCACCGCGGTGCGCGAGGCCGCGCCGCCGATATGGAAGGTGCGCATGGTGAGCTGCGTGCCGGGCTCGCCGATTGACTGCGCCGCGATCACGCCGACCGCCTCGCCGACGTTGACCAGCGTGCCGCGTCCCAGATCGCGCCCGTAGCACTTGGCGCACAGCCCGTAGCGGGTGTCGCAAGTGAGCGGGGTGCGCACTTTGACCTCGTCGATACCCGCGGCCTCGATCGCCTCCACCGCGTCCTCGTCGAGCAGCGTGTTCGCAGGATACATCACTCGACCGCTCTCGGGATTCACGATGTCGGTCGCGCACACGCGCCCGAGGATGCGCTCGCGCAGGGATTCGACCACTTCGCCGCCTTCGATCAGCGCCTTCATCGACACACCCTGGGTAGTACCGCAGTCCTCCTCGGTCACCACGAGATCCTGGGTGACGTCCACCAGGCGCCGCGTGAGATAGCCCGAATTCGCGGTCTTGAGCGCCGTGTCGGCAAGACCCTTGCGCGCCCCGTGCGTGGAGATGAAGTACTGCAGCACGTTCAGGCCTTCGCGGAAGTTCGCCGTGATCGGGGTCTCGATGATCGAGCCGTCGGGCTTCGCCATCAGCCCCCGCATGCCGGCGAGCTGCCGGATCTGGGCGGCGGAACCGCGGGCGCCGGAGTCGGCCATCATGTAGATCGAGTTGAACGACTCCTGCATGACCGGCGCGCCCTTCTTGTCCTTGCGCGGGACCCACTCGCGCCTCTTCGGATCCCAGTCCATCACCGGCTCGACGCCGAGCTGCTCCATCATCGCCTTGGCCACCAGGTCCCCGGCGCGGCTCCAGATGTCCACCACCTTGTTGTAGCGCTCGCCCTGGGTGACCAGGCCCGAGGTGTACTGCTTCTCGATTTCCTGTACCTCCTTCTCCGCCTCGGCGATGATCTCGTCCTTCTGCGACGGGATCAGCATGTCGTCCACCGCGATCGAGATACCGGCCTTGGTCGCCATCGAGAAGCCGGTATACATCAGCTTGTCGGCGAAGATCACGGTCTCGCGCAAACCGCAGCGGCGGAAGGCCGCGTTGATGAGGCGCGAAATTTCCTTCTTCTTGAGCGGCTTGTTGATGAGCTCGAAGGGCAACCCTGCCGGCAGGATGTCGGAGAGCAGCGCCCTGCCTACCGTCGTCTCGTAGCGCGTGAGCTTCTCGCGGCGCTCGCCTCCGGCGTCAATTTCGTATTCCCGGATGCGCACGGTGATGCGGGCGTTCACCTCGACCTGGCCGGTCTCGTAGGCGCGCGTCACCTCGGCGAGGTCGGCGAAAGCCGAGCCCTCGCCGCGCGCGCCGAGCTTCTCGCGCGTGATGTAATAGAGCCCGAGCACGATGTCCTGCGAAGGCACGATGATCGGCTCGCCGTTCGCGGGCGAGAGGATGTTGTTGGAGGAGAGCATCAGCGTCCTCGCCTCCATCTGCGCTTCCAGCGACAGCGGCACGTGCACAGCCATCTGGTCGCCGTCGAAGTCGGCGTTGAACGCCGCGCATACCAGGGGGTGCAGTTGGATTGCCTTGCCCTCGATCAGCACCGGCTCGAACGCCTGGATGCCGAGCCGATGCAGCGTGGGCGCGCGGTTGAGCAGCACCGGGTGCTCGCGGATTACCTCCTCCAGGATGTCCCACACGATGGGCTCCTGGCTCTCCACCATGCGCTTCGCCGCCTTGATGGTGGTCGCGAGTCCCATCACCTCGAGCTTGTGGAAGATGAACGGCTTGAAGAGCTCGAGCGCCATCAGTTTCGGCAGGCCGCACTGGTGCAGTTTCAGCTGCGGCCCCACCACGATCACCGAGCGTCCCGAATAGTCCACGCGCTTGCCGAGCAGGTTCTGGCGGAAGCGGCCGCCCTTGCCCTTGATCATGTCGGCGAGGGACTTGAGCGGACGCTTGTTCGCACCGGTCATCGCCTTGCCGCGGCGGCCGTTGTCGAGCAGCGAATCCACCGCCTCCTGCAGCATCCGCTTCTCGTTCCGGACGATGATCTCGGGGGCCTTGAGCTCGAGCAGCCGCTTCAGGCGGTTGTTGCGGTTGATCACGCGCCGGTAGAGGTCGTTCAAGTCCGAAGTCGCGAAGCGCCCGCCGTCGAGCGGCACGAGCGGCCGCAGCTCCGGCGGCAGCACCGGCAGCACTTCGAGGATCATCCACTCGGGCTTGATGCCGGACTTGTGGAACGCCTCCAGCACCTTCAGACGCTTGGCGATCTTCTTGATCTTGGAATCCGAGCTGGTGGCGGCGAGCTCCTGGCGCAGGTTCTCGATCTCGCGCCGGAGATCCAGGCTGCGCAGCAGCTCCCGGATGCCCTCGGCGCCCATCATCGCGGTGAAATCGTCGCCGAACTCCTCGACCTTGGCGAGGTAATCGTCCTCGGTCATGAGCTGCCCGCGCTTGAGCGGAGTCATGCCCGGGTCGATCACGACATAGGCCTCGAAGTAGAGCACGCGCTCGATGTCGCGCAGCGTCATGTCGAGCACCATGCCCATGCGGCTGGGCAGCGACTTCAGGAACCAGATGTGCGCCACCGGGCTCGCGAGCTCGATGTGGCCCATGCGCTCGCGGCGCACCTTCTGCAGCGTCACCTCGACGCCGCACTTCTCGCAGATCACGCCGCGGTGCTTGAGCCGCTTGTACTTCCCGCACAGGCACTCGTAGTCCTTGACCGGCCCGAAGATTTTGGCGCAGAACAGGCCGTCGCGCTCGGGTTTGAAAGTGCGGTAGTTGATGGTCTCCGGCTTCTTCACCTCGCCGTACGACCACGAGCGGATCTTCTCGGGCGATGCGAGCCCGATCTTGATCGCGTCGAATTCCTCTTCCTGCGTGACTTGCTTGAACAGATCCAGCAGTGTTTTCATCTCGGCTCCCAGATGATGTGCAGCGAGCGGCGCACTGACCCTTCGCCCCTCACTCCTCACCCTTCGCTGTCAGTAACGGTTGTGGTCGAGGTCAATATCGATCGCAAGCGAGCGGATTTCCTTGACCAGCACGTTGAACGACTCCGGCATGCCGGCCTCGATACGGTGATCGCCCTTGACGATGGACTCGTAGACCTTGCGCCGCCCCTCGGTGTCGTCGGATTTCACGGTCAGCATCTCCTGCAGCGTGTAGGCCGCGCCGTAGGCCTCCAGCGCCCAGACCTCCATCTCGCCGAAGCGCTGGCCACCGAACTGCGCCTTGCCGCCGAGCGGCTGCTGGGTGACCAGGCTGTAGGGACCGGTCGAGCGCGCGTGCATCTTGTCGTCCACCAGATGATGGAGCTTGAGCATGTGCATGTAGCCGACCGTCACCGGCCGCTCGAAGGCATCGCCCGTGCGGCCGTCGTAGAGCGTGACCTGCCCGGTGCGCGGAAGCCCTGCGAGTTCGAGCATGTCCTTGATCTCGCGCTCGGTCGCGCCGTCGAACACGGGGGTCGCGAACGGCACGCCGTCCTTGAGATTTTCGGCGAGCCGCACGATCTCCTCGTCGGAGAGCTCGTCCAGGTTCTCGGGACGGCCACTGCTGTTGTAGATGCGGTCGAGAAACTTTCTCAGCTCCGCGACCCGGCCCTTCGCCTTGAGCAGCTCGCCGATCTTGAGCCCCAGCCCTTTCGCCGCCCATCCGAGATGGGTCTCGAGGATCTGGCCCACGTTCATGCGCGAGGGCACCCCCAGAGGGTTGAGCACGATGTCCACCGGCGTGCCGTCCGCCATGTATGGCATGTCCTCGACCGGCACGATCTTGGAGATGACGCCCTTGTTGCCATGGCGCCCCGCCATCTTGTCTCCCGGCTGCAGCCGCCGTTTGACCGCGAGGTAGACTTTGACCATCTTCTGCACGCCCGGCGGCAGCTCGTCGCCCTGGGTGAGCTTCTTCTTCTTCTCTTCGTACATCCGGTCGAACTGCGCCTTGGTCTGGGCGAGGCTATCCTTGATGCTTTCCATCTGCGCCGCGACCTTGTCGTTGGCGACGCGGATGTCGAACCAGCTGTGGCGCTCGACCTCGGCAAGATAGGCTTTGGTGATCTTGGAACCGCGGGCGAGTTTCTTGGGGCCGCCGTTCGCGATCTTGCCGAGAAGCAGCCGTTCGAGTCGCTCGAAGGCATCGTTCTCGACGATGCGCAGCTGATCCGCCAGATCCTTCTTGTAGCGCTTCAACTCGTCGTCGATGATCTGCTGGGCGCGCTTGTCGCGCTCGATGCCCTCGCGGGTGAAGACCTGCACATCGATCACGGTGCCCGACATGCCCGAAGGCACGCGCAAGCTCGTGTCCTTCACGTCGGAGGCCTTCTCGCCGAAGATCGCGCGCAGTAGCTTCTCCTCGGGCGTCAACTGAGTCTCGCCCTTGGGCGTGACCTTGCCCACCAGCACGTCGCCCGCCTCGACTTCCGCTCCGATGTAGATGATTCCGGATTCGTCGAGATGGGCGAGCTGCGATTCCGAAAGGTTAGAGATGTCGCGCGTGATCTCCTCGGGCCCGAGTTTGGTGTCGCGCGCCACCACCGAGAGCTCCTCGATATGGATCGAGGTGAAGCGCTCGTCGGCGACCACCCGCTCGGAAATGAGGATCGAGTCCTCGAAGTTGTAGCCGTTCCACGGCATGAAGGCGACCAACATGTTCTGGCCCAGGGCAAGCTCGCCGAGATCGGTCGAGGCGCCGTCGGCGATCACGTCGCCCTTGGCGATGCGCTCGCCCACCTTCACCAACGGCCGCTGGTTGATGTTGGTGTTCTGATTGGAGCGCTGATACTTGACCAGGTTGTAGATGTCCACGCCCACCTCGCCCGGCGCGGTCTCCTCGTCGTTCACCCGCACCACGATGCGCGCGGCGTCCACGTAGTCCACCACGCCGCCGCGGCGCGCCTGCACCGCGGTGCCGGAATCCACCGCGACAGTGCGCTCGAGCCCGGTGCCCACCAGGGGCTTTTCCGGCCGCAGGCAGGGCACAGCCTGGCGCTGCATGTTGGAGCCCATGAGCGCCCGGTTCGCGTCGTCGTGCTCGAGGAAGGGAATCAGCGAGGCCGCGACCGACACCGCCTGCGAGGGAGCGACATCCATGTAGTCGATACGCTCGGGGGGGGCCATCGTGAACTCGTTGCGGTGGCGGCACGAGACCAGCTCGTCCACGAAGCGGTTGTGCTTGTCGAGCGCCGCGTTCGCCTGCGCGATCACGTACTGCCCCTCCTCGATCGCGGAGAGGTAGTGGATCTCGTCGGTGACGCGTCCGTCCTTCACCTTGCGGTAAGGGGTCTCGAGGAAGCCGTACTCGTTGGTGCGCGCATAGAGCGCGAGCGAGTTAATGAGGCCGATGTTCGGCCCTTCCGGCGTCTCGATCGGACATACCCGTCCGTAGTGCGTGGGATGCACATCGCGCACTTCGAAGCCCGCGCGCTCGCGGGTGAGCCCTCCGGGGCCGAGCGCGGACACGCGCCGCTTGTGCGTGATCTCCGACAAGGGATTCGTCTGGTCCATGAACTGCGAGAGCTGGCTCGAGCCGAAGAACTCGCGGATCGCGGCCGACACCGGCTTCGCGTTGATCAGGTCGTGCGGCATCAGATTTTCCGATTCCGCTTGCGAGAGCCGCTCCTTCACCGCGCGCTCCACACGCACCAGCCCCGCCCGGAACTGGTTCTCGGCGAGCTCGCCCACCGAGCGCACGCGGCGATTTCCGAGGTGGTCGATGTCGTCAATCTCGCCCTTGCCGTTCCTGAGATCCACCAGAATCTTGATGACGGCGACGATGTCCTCGGCCGAGAGCGTTCCCGGCCCGGAGAGCTCGGTGCGCCCGACGCGGCGGTTGAACTTCATGCGGCCGACCTTGGACAGATCGTAGGTGTCCTCGCTGAAGAAGAGCCGGTTGAACAGCGTCTTGACCGCCTCCTCGGTCGGTGGCTCGCCCGGCCGCATCATGCGATAGATCGCGACTTGCGCCTGGGTCTGGTCGGCGGTTTCGTCGATGCGCAGGGTCTGAGAAATGTACGGGCCCTGGTCGAGGTCGTTGGTGTAGATGGTCTGGATCCGGGCGATTCCGGCCCCTTTGAATTTCGCGAGCAGCGTCTCGGTGACCTCGTCGTTGGCTTTGGCGAGGATCTCGCCGGTCGTCTTGTCCACGATATTGGTCGCGAGCACGCGCCCGATCAGGAACTCGTCAGGCACCGCAATGCGATGCAGGCCCGCCTGCTCCATTTCGCGCACGTGCTTGACCGTGATGCGCTTGTCCTTGGCGACGATCAGCTTCCCGCTCCGGGTGGTGATGTCGAAGCGCGCGATCTCCCCGCGCATGCGTTCGGGCACCAGCTCGAACTCGATCGCCTCCTTGCCGAGGTGGAAGGTGTCGAACGCGAAGAACTCGGCGAGGATCTTCTCCGGCGTATAGCCGAGCGCCTTCAGCAGAATCGTCACCGGCATCTTGCGCCGACGGTCCACCCGGAAATAGAGGTAATCCTTGGGGTCGTACTCGAAGTCGAGCCAGGATCCGCGGTAGGGGATGACCCGCGCCGAGAACAGCAGCTTGCCCGAGGAATGGGTCTTGCCCCGGTCGTGCTCGAAGAACACGCCGGGCGAGCGGTGGAGCTGGCTCACGATCACGCGCTCTGTGCCGTTGATCACGAAGGAACCGGTGGCGGTCATGAGCGGGATCTCGCCCATGTAGACCTCCTGCTCCTTCACCTCCTTCGTCGTGGGCTTGGCGGCCTCGCGGTCCATGATCACCAGCCGCACCTTGGCGCGCAGCGGTGCGGCGTAGGTGAGCCCCCGCTGCTGGCATTCCTTGACGTCGAACGGCGGCTCGCCGAGGGAATAGCTCACGAATTCCAGGCGCGCGTTCTTGGAGTGGCTCTCGATCGGGAAAATGCTCTTGAACGCCGCCTGCAGCCCCTCGTTCTTGCGCATTTCCGGAGGAACATCGGCCTGGAGAAACGCGGCGTAGGAATCGAGCTGGGTCGCCAGCAGAAAAGGCACCGGCAGCACGGTCTCGCGCTTGGCGAAGCTCTTGCGGATGCGCTTTTTCTCGGTCAAGGAGTACGCCATGTCAGCTCCCAAATAGAGTCAAATTGCAGACAGCACAGGCCGCAGGCCGCCCTGCGAACCGGGCCGCCTGCGGTGACGGGAAACTTGCAGCCTGTTCAAAAAAGGATCGGGGCCGGCGGGGGCCGCCGGCCGCACACCCCTGTCGCGATTACTTGATCTCGGCAGTCGCGCCGGCCTCGGTGAGCTGCTTGAGGATCGCCTCGGCGTCGGCCTTGGAAACGCCTTCCTTGACCGGCTTGGGAGCGCCGTCCACCAGGTCCTTCGCCTCTTTGAGCCCCAGCCCGGTCACGGCGCGCACCACCTTGATGACATTGACCTTGTTCGCCCCCGCGCTGGTGAGCATCACGGTGAACTCGGTCTTCTCCTCGGCGGCCGGCGCGGCAGCGGCGCCTGCTGCCGGTGCCGCAACCGCCACTGCTGCGGCGGCGGACACGCCGAACTTCTCTTCCATCTCCTTGATGAGCTGAGACAGCTCCAGGACGGTCATGTTCGCGATTGCATCCAGAATCTCTGCTTTGGCGATAGCCATGTTCTAGCTCCTAAGTTCCCGAATCGAAAGAATTTCAAAGATCCGACCGTCAAACGGCCCGCTGCTCCTTCTGGTCGCGCACTGCGGCAAGCGTGCGGACGAACTTCGCCGGCACCTCGTTCAGCGTGCGCACGAGCTTCGCGACCGGCGCCTGCAGTGTGCCCACGAGCCTCGCGAGCAATTCCTGGCGGCCTGGCATCGCGGCGAGCTCCGCCACTTGCTTCGGCGTGAGCACCATGTTGGGCATGGCGCCGGCCTTGATCACGAGCTTCTCGTTGTCCTTGGCGAACTCGTGCAGCACCTTGGCCGCCGCCACCGGGTCGCTCGATATGCCGTAGGCGAGCGGACCGACCAGGTAGTCGGCGAGCCCCTTGAACGGCGTATCGGCGAGCGCGCGGCGCGCCAGGGTGTTCTTGAGCACGCGCAGATAAACGCCCGAGCCGCGCGCTTTCCTGCGCAGCGCGGTCATTTCCGCGACGGGAAGGCCGCGATTTTCGGCGAGGATCACCGCTTGCGCCCGGGTGAGCACGCCGCTCACCTCGGCCACCACCGCCTGCTTCTGCTCCAGATTAAGGCCCAAGTCACTCTCCTTTCCGAATCTGGTCGCGAGCCTCCGGTCGCGTGTCGCGGGTCAATTGCTCCGACCCGAGACTCGGGACACGAGGAGACCCGAGACCGCACACACGGCGACCTTTGATCCAGGAACAGGACATGAACCTATTTCACCTGTTTCGGGTACGCCGTCTGCGTTGGGCGTCCGCCGGCGAACGGTCACGAGACGTGGACGAGCAATGCCTCCGTACCGCGTCTCGACGCCTTCGCACCGGCGGCAACGATTAAACTTCTCGAGCTCGCGCGAGCTCGGAGTGTCGCCTCACTGCCTGCCTCACTCCTTGCGCCTCACGCCTCGCTCGGTTCGTCCCAACGGTCTTCGACAACCCGCCGGGAATCGCTTCCCGGCGGCCCAAAGCTGCACCCCTGCTCCGCCATTACCTCGTCAAGCTCGCCTGGTCAACGCGCACGCCCACGCCCATCGTGCTCGAGACCGAGATTTTCCTGAGGTAGACCCCTTTGACGTTCGAGGGCCTGGATTTGTTCACCGCCTCCACCAGGGCCTTCAGGTTCTCGGCGAGCGCCTCCACCGGGAACGACGCACGCCCGATGGCACACTGCACGATGCCGGCCTTGTCCGCGCGGAACTGAACCTGTCCTGCCTTGGCGTTCTTCACCGCGCCGGATACGTCCTGCGTCACTGTCCCCACCTTGGGGTTGGGCATCAGCCCCCGGGGTCCGAGAATCTGGCCCAGCTGGCCGACGATGCGCATCGCGTCAGGTGTCGCGATCACCACGTCGAAATCGAGCCTTCCGGCCCTGATTTCGGCGGCAAGATCCTCGAAGCCGACGACGTCGGCGCCCGCTTCCTTCGCTTCCCGCGCCTTGTCGCCCTGCGCGAATACTGCGACGCGCACGCTCTTGCCTGTACCGCGGGGCAGCACGATCGAGCCGCGCACCGTCTGATCCGACTTCTTGGTGTCGATGCCCAGATTGATGGAGACGTCGACCGACTCGTCGAACTTGGCGGTGGCGTTCTCTTTCACGAGCGCGAGCGCCTGTTCGACCGGGTACGCCCTCATCCGGTCCACCTTGGCGCGGATCGTCCGGTAGCGCTTGGAAAGACGAGACATTTATAGCCCCTCCACTTCCACGCCCATGCTGCGCGCGCTGCCTGCGATGGTGCGTACCGCCGCCTCGAGATCGGCCGCGGTGAGATCGGGCATCTTCGCCCTGGCGATCTCCTCGGCCTGCGCGCGGGTGATTCTGCCCACCTTGTCGGTGTTGGGGCGGGAGCTGCCCTTCTCGATTTTCGCCGCCTTCATGATGAGCACGCTCGCCGGCGGAGTCTTCACGACGAAGGTAAAGCTCTTGTCCTGGTACGCGGTGATCACCACCGGCACCGGCAACCCTGGCTCCATCTTCTGCGTGGCGGCGTTGAACGCTTTGCAAAATTCCATGATGTTCAGGCCGCGCTGCCCGAGCGCGGGGCCGATCGGCGGGCTCGGGTTCGCCTTGCCCGCGGGCACTTGCAGCTTGATGATGCCGACCACTTTCTTCGCCATGGTTCTCTCCTTGCGGGTTCTGACGGACGGTGAGGCGCGAGGCGGCAGGAGCGAGGCCCGAAACCTCTATCCCCTTACCGGCTCACTGCGCTTCCGCCCTCCCCGTTCCGAATACACGACTTGGCCTGTATCGGCTCACGCCTTTTCGACCTGGCTGAAATCGAGCTCCACGGGTGTAGAGCGCCCGAAGATCGTCACCGACACGCGCAGCTTGTTCTTGTCGTAGTTGACGTCCTCGACGTTGCCGTGGAAGTCGGAGAACGGGCCTTCCTTCACCCGTACCGCCTCGCCCACCTCGAACAGCACCTTGGGTCGCGGCTTCTCTACACCCTCCTGAATCTGGTGCAGGATGTTCTGCACCTCTTTTTCCGAGATCGGTGTAGGCTTGGTCGCCGTACCGCCGACAAAACCGGTCACCTTCGGCGTGTTCTTGACCAGGTGCCAGGTCTCGTCGGTCATCTCCATCTCGACCAGCACATAACCCGGGAAGAACTTGCGTTCGCTGATCGCCTTTTGCCCGCCTTTCAGCTCGACCACTTCCTCGACCGGCACCAGGATCTGCCCGAACTTGTCCTGCATACCGGAGCGCTGGATGCGCTCCTGCAGCGCGCGCTGCACGCTCTTCTCGAATCCCGAGTAGGCGTGCACGACATACCATTTCTTGCCCATTATCAGTCCTGGCCCAACAGCTTTTTCACCACCCACAGCAGGCTCGCATCCACCATCCACAGGAACAATGCCATCGCCACCATGAAGGCGAACACGATGCCCGTGGTCTGCAGCGTTTCCTTGCGCGTCGGCCACACCACTTTCCGGGTCTCAGCGACCGACTCCTGGGCAAACCCGTAGAATTGCTTCCCCCATCCGGTGGTCCAGAAGACGGCGGCGCCCGTGGCGAGGCCCGCCAGCACCGCGACCACCCGCACGATCAACGGACTTTCTCCCAGGTAGTAGAACCCCGCCAATCCCGCCACGACCAACGATAACGCCACTACCGCCTTGATCTTGTCCGCCATTCAACTCCGTTCCGCGTTCCGTGTTCCGAGTTACGGGTTGACTGTTTCACCCGGCTGCAGTTTCAAGCCGCGAACCCAAAACTCGCAACCCATAACTCGTAACCCGTTGGCTGGCAGGCCAGGAGGGTCTCGAACCCCCAACCTTCGGTTTTGGAGACCGACGCTCTGCCAATTGAGCTACTGGCCTAACAGGATTCAAGATTCGATTTCCGGGTCCGGGATTTCGGGCTCCCGGCCCGAAATCCCGAACACCGAACCCTGAGCCCCAAACATTCTCACTCGATGATCTTGGTCACCACTCCGGCGCCCACTGTCTTGCCGCCCTCGCGGATCGCAAAGCGCAGCCCCTCCTCCATCGCGATGGGCTGGATCAGCGACACGGTGATCGAAACATTGTCCCCCGGCATCACCATCTCGG